>JAWOGU010000198.1:0-6203 GCA_046496595.1 Chloroflexota bacterium | reverse complement strand
TCCGCGAAAAGCAAGATGATCAGGGGCGCTGGGCACTGGAATATAATTATGCCGGGAAAACGTGGCTGGACTTTGGCAAAAAGAAGCAGCCCAACAAATGGGTCACGCTGCGCGCCGCCTGGGTGTTGAAAAACAGCCATTCTTCAGCCAGTGGTTAAAACCGCGCCGACTCGGTTCCAGTCCACGAAGGTGGACTTTGTAAGGGTGGCCGCGAATTTATTCGCCGGGTATAGAAGGTGGCTGTCAGGAGAAAGAGATGGGTTATTACATGGATGCTGAAAATATGAGCTTGAGCGCGCTTCAACAGCGCATAGAGAGTACCGATCTGGTACCCAGCCGCGTATCGCTTTTGCAGGGCATTGGCGCAACGATGGCGGCGCTGGCACAGCATGGCATGAACACCACCGCCGATCTGAGAACGGCGCTCAAGACCAATAAGCGCCTGGAAGCTGTGGCGCAGGCGACGGGGATCAGCGCGGATTACCTGGTTTTGCTGCGGCGGGAGGTGGAAAGTTATTTCCCCAAGCCGTTCCCCTTAAAAGAGTTTACCTGGCTGCCGGGGGAAGACATTGCCAGACTGGAAGCGAACGGGGTGGGGCAAACGGCCGTTTTCTACCAAATATGCCATGACCCGGAGCGGATGGCAGAACTGGAAAACGCTGCCCAGGTAGACGCCGCCACGCTTGAAACACTTACCCATTTGTGCGGCCTGACGCGGGTGCAGTGGGTGAGTCCTATGTTTGCCCGGATGCTGCTGGAAGCGGGATATGACAGCGCTGCCGCAGTCGCCGCAGCCGACGCCGAAGCGCTCCACGCCGCGCTCTTGCAGATCAATGAGGGAGACCGCTATTTCAAAGGCAAGATCGGCCTGCGCGACATCAAAAGGCTGATCCACGCCGCCGGGTATGTGGCAGACTCTCGATGAGTGTTGGAGATTGAAGATTGGAGAGTATTCAATCTTCCGCTAATCGATGAAGTTGTTTCTGGACCGTTCCTAAAGCCTCCTGGAGCGTTCCTAAAGCCTCCTGGATGATTATTGACCATTCCTGAACAGCCGCAGACTACAAAAGTTTCTTTAATATTTAAGGAGCGAATGGGGTAAATCCACCCTCCCCTTAATCCCCTCCCGGAGGGAGGGGAAATCTGGCACCCTCGCCTTTGGGAGAGGGCTGGGGAGAGGGGACAGGTTTATTGTTTGAAGGGCTGCAAAACCAGATGATCCACGGCCGCCGCCTCAACCGCTTCCCGGCTCCAGAACATGGCGTGGGTTTCGCCGTTGAGCCAGAGCGGCATCTGGTCGTCGTAATGCGATAGGGTGGGATGGCCGCTTTGCCCGCCGGGGATGACGGACTGGCTGTTCTCAAAGTCGCCCATGTCCACGATCATGCGCATGGAGGGGTAGGAGCGCACCACTGCCGGTTCGCTGCGCCGCCAGCCGTTGGCGTTCACCAGGTCAGAACCACCCGCCAGCGGGTACGGCCCCCGATTGAAGATGGCTTCCAGCGGCGCGACGCCGCTGGCGCCTAACACGCCGTCGGCCAGGGTGATGGTGTGGATTTTGCCCCAGGTCCAGTCGTCCATTTCTCCACCCACGTTTTCAGACAGCCAACTTATGCCGTCTGCCAGGGATTGGTGCATGATGTGAACGGCCGTTTCCCGTTCCGGCGTGTTGATATTGTCCCACCAGGCGGCCTCCGGGTCGGCTGCCAGGGTGTACATGAAGATGTCGCGCCCGGCAATCGCATCCACGTTATCGGCGCCGATTTCGTCGGCCAGCACATTGTTGAAGAGGTGCAGGTAGAACAGTTCAAACAACGCCGCCGGGACGCTGTCGGTACGCTCCTGAAGATCCCAGCCGCGAAGCTGCTCCAGGGCGGCCTGCACCTGCGGATCGTCGCTGGCAAGGTCGGTGAGCAGGGGGACCCAGGCGGCGGCGGGCAGGGATTGGCTGTCGAACTGAATTTCGGCGATGTCGGCGGCGCTGATTTTGCCGCCGTTTGCCAGGCGGTCCTGGATCATGGTTTCAATGCGCAGACCGCGGTCGCCATCGGCCCAATCATAGGCGATGAAGTGGGGATAGTCCTCGTCCACGACGGCGTGGTTGGCGGTGACGATGAAGCCTTTGGGGGGATTGTAGAGGGTGGGCAGTTCGTCGAAGGGAACATAGCCGGTCCATTCGTGCTCGCCGGTCCAACCGGGAACGGGCGTGCGGCCGTCGCCGTTGGCGCGAATGGGGATGCGGCTGGGGGTCTGGTAGCCGATGTTGCCGTCGATGTCGGCGTAGACGACGTTTTGAGATGGCGTATCCCAGTAGCGCAGCGCTTCGCGGAATTCGGCGAAGGTTTGCGCCTGGTTGAGCAGGATGACGGACTGCAAAATGCGCGACGGCTCGTGGGCGGTCCAGCGTATCGCCAGGGGATCGGTGAGATCGTCTACTGCCTCGTTGATGATCGGGCCGTGGCGGGTGAGGCGCACCGGCAGGATCAGGTCTTCAGCGCCGTTGACTTTGATGACTTCGGTGATGGTTTCCAGTTCTTCCCACTCGCCCATGTATTCGTATTGATTGCGGTTGTCGGGGTTGAACTTCTCGACGTAGAGGTCCTGGGTGTCGGGGCCGACGTTGGTGACGCCCCAGGCGATACGGTCGTTGTGGCCGATGATGACGCCGGGCACGCTGGCGAAGGAAAAGCCGCGCACGTTGTAGTCCGGCGCGTGCAGGCCGACTTCGTACCAAATGGAGGGCATTTGCACGCCGAGGTGGGGGTCGTTGGCGAGCAGGGGCAGGCCGGTGGTGGTGTGGTCGCCGCTGATCACCCAGTTGTTGCTGCCGATGTTGGCGTCGAAAACGGCCGTTAATGCCAGTAACGGCCGTTCACCAATCAGGGTGGTATTCACGCGCTGCCAGTCGATAACGGCCGTTTGCCTGCCGGTGGGGGTCGGAGCCAGGGCGTTTACCTGGTCGGCGGTGGGCGCGATGACGGGGCGGTTGTGATAAGGGTAGCCCGGTATCAGGGTATCGACGGTTTCCTGACCGAGTTCCTGGTAGAGGCGGGCGCGAAGCAGTTCGTTGCTCCAGTTGCCGCTGAGGTTGTCGGCCATGACCACGCCCCAGGCGACGGTATGGACTGGCTGCCACGGCTCGATTTCCCAGGGTTCGTTGACGCGGCCGAGGATTTGGAATTGGAGCGGCAGGCTGTCCTGGTTTTCAGCGATGTAGGCGTTGACGCCGGCGCTGTAGGCTTCCAGGATGTCCATGAATACCGGCGCTTCTGTCTCATAGTAGGCGATGTAACTTTCGGCCATGCGGTTCCAGCCCATGGTGCGGATGAATTTGTCTTGCTCCACGGTGGCGGAACCGGCGATTTCGGAGATGCGCCCCATGCCGATGTGGCGCCAGAATTCCATCTGCCAGAAACGATCCTGGGCGGTGACGTAGCCCTGCGCCAGGAAGAGATCATGCCGGTTTTGGGCGTAGATGTGGGGCACGCCGTAGGCGTCGCGGTAGACGTGGACCTCGTCTTGCAGACCGGCGAGCGTGAGGGCGCCTGCGGTGGCGGGATGGGCGCGGCGGGCGGAATAGTAACCACCGCCAAGCAGGATGAGCAAGATGAAGAGCAGGAGGCCAAGAAGGATCAGGCCGATTCGAAGCAAACGGTTCATGTGGGGATTCTCCTTTTTTGGAACACCGCGGAGTGCGCGGAGGAGCGGAGGGGGTTGAATGATAGGATGCGCGCCCGACGGTGATGGGATGGGTGTGGATGGTTAATTGTCAGTGGGGAATGGGGAATTGTCAATTGCCAATTTTCACGCGCTGCTTACGTTTTTTAGAGGGATATTCCGGTAGCATTGGGCCACGACAACGTCCATAGGAGTAAAAGAGAATGATAGTTCGGATAACGGCCGTTTTGCTGCCGGTTTTGTGTGCTGTATGTGTGCTGCTGGGGCTGCCGGTTTTGCCGCCGGCCGCCGCCGAGGAAGATGAACTGCTGGCCTGTAGTGGCGTGAATCACCTGGCAAATCCCTCGTTTGAGGGAAACTATCCGGTATACGTGATGGACGCGCCGGGGCATCCTGACTGCCAGACGTTTGCCGTGAATGAACCGAACCAATACTGCGAACGGGCGCGGCTGGCTGTGGGCTGGCATCCTTTCTGGCGCAGCGCGCCGCGCCCGCAGCCGTGGATCAATATCATGCCGGAATTTACGCCTTCGTATACCTGGGATCTGCCGTCCCGGGTGCGCAGCGGGGAACATGGGCAGCATTACTTCTCGTTTTACAGTTCACATGAAGGCGGGGTGTATCAGCAGGTAACGGCCGTTCCCGGCGGCCAATACTGCTTCAGCGCGTGGGGCCATGCCTGGTCGGCCAATACCAGTTTGCCCGACTACACCAGTTCGCCTGACCATGGCTACCTGTTCCAAAAAATCGGCATTGATCCCACCGGCGGCACGGATTGGCAAAGCCCTGCCATTGTGTGGGGCGAAGCGCGGATGCAGTACGACGAGTTTGGCCTGTTTCGCGTGGAGGCGGAAGCTCTCGGCGACACCATCACCGTGTTCCTCCATTCCCGCCCGGACTGGCCTGTAAAACACAACGACGTGTACTGGGATGACGCCGCCCTCTCCGTCAACAATGAGCTGATCGTCACCGCGCAGCCGATGACGCTGCTGGCTCAAACCGGCGTCACCGATACCCTGACGCAGACCATTGCCATTGACGCGCCGTCCATTTACACCTGGACGGCGGCGCTGGACGGACAGGGAACCATCACGCCTACCCTGAGCGCCGTCAGCGGCGCGGGCAGCGCCGATCTGGCGGTGACGCTGAGCAGCGCCGGTCTGCTCTCTGGCGCGTACACCAATACGCTCACCATCAGCGCCGACGATACCGTCGGCGGCCCGGTGACAGTACCGCTGCAAGTAAAGGTGGTGGATGAACTGTGGCGCGTGTACCTGCCCGCCGTTTTGAAACCGTAGGAAGATGTGGAGGTGAAAGATGTGGAGGTGATGGGGTGAGCGGGTGATGGGGTGAAAAACCCTTTTACCATGACCGTGGCCTTGCTCCACACCCCATCACCTCTACACTCCATCACCTCTACACGGTATAATCTCCGCATGATCTCCATACTGTTTGCATTCCTGGGTTTATTGGTGGGCGTTTTGATTAACGTGCTGGCGGATGATTGGCCGCGGCGAGAGATGGCGTCGAGGCCGCACTGCCCGCAGTGCGGATACGTGTATGGTCCGAGCCGGTGGTTGGGCGTGGGGAAGTGCCCGCAGTGCGGCTTACCGACTAGAAAGAGAGTGGTGCTGGTGGAAGGGGGAACGGCCGTTCTTTTTGCCGCCATGCCCTTCTTTTTTAGTAATCCTCTTGAATTGGCTATTTATACATTCTACATGGCCGTGTTGATCCTGGTGATCGTCATTGACCTGGAGAACCGTCTCATTCTGGACATTGTCACCATCCCCGGCACGCTGTTGGCGTTAGGCTTCAGCCTGGTCCTGCCCGACATCAACTTCTTGTCTGCGTTCGTGGGCGCTGTTCTGGGATTGCTGATCTTCCTGGGCATTTACGGGCTGGCGAAAGTCACCTTTGGTTCGGGCGCCATTGGCCAGGGGGACGTAAAACTGGCGATGATGATGGGCGCCATGCTTGGCGTGCCCGCTATCCTTGCCGCTATCGTCATCGGCATTACTCTGGGGGGCCTGATCAGCGGCGTTTTGCTGGCGACCCGCCTGGTGAGCCGCAATACTTACCTGCCCTATGGCCAATACCTGGCGCTGGCCGCCATGATTATGCTCATGTGGGGACCGGCTATCACCGCCTGGTGGTTTGGGTAAGAGTGGCAGGGTCGCAGAGTGGCAAAGTTTTATCACCTCCACACCCCATCACCCCTACACCCCATCACCTCCACACTCTGCCACTTTGCCACTTTGAATAACCTATGTCTACCATAACCATTCACCTCATTACCGACCGCGACCAGATGGCGCGGGTGGAACAACTGGAAAAAGAAATCTGGGGCGTGCCGGACCTGGAAGTGACCTGTGTGCATTCGCTCCACGCCCTGGTGCATAACGGCGGCTCTCTGCTCGGCGCATATGACGGCGGCGAGTTGGTGGGTCTTGTCCTGGGCCACCCGGCGCTGACGGCGGACGCGGCGCAGCCATTGGCGGCGCGCCTGAAGCTGTATTCCTACATGG
>JAWOGU010000194.1:0-3476 GCA_046496595.1 Chloroflexota bacterium | reverse complement strand
TACGGCTTCGACAGGCTCAGCCTCCGCCTTGTACTAAAGTAAATCAAACACACCCAATTCAAATCAGGTTGTGTTGGTGGGCGTAAAGGGCGGCCTGCGTGCGGTCGCGCAGCCCCAGGCGGCTGAGAATGCTGGAAACGTGGTTCTTAACCGTACCTTCACTGACCACCAACTGGTCGGCGATTTCCCGGTTGGTAGCGCCGGTGGCGATCAGGCGCAGCACTTCCAGTTCGCGTTCGGTTAAGTCGTGGTCGGTGAAGGGAACGGCCGTTTCCGGCAGCGGCTCCGTCTGTTTCTTAGGTGTACCCAATGCCTTCACCAGCTTACCCGCCACGCTGGTATCCAACTGGTAAATGCCGGCGTGCGCCAGTTTAATGGCCTGCGCCAGATCCGCGGCGGGCACGTCTTTCAGTAAATAGCCGCTGGCCCCCGCCTGCAAAGACTTGATGATGTATTCGTCGTCGTCAAAGGTAGTGAGCATGAGCACCACGCAGCCAGGCAGCCTTTGTTTGATGAGCGCCGTGGCCGAAATGCCATCCATCACCGGCATGCGCACGTCCATCAGCACCACATCCGGCTGCACCGCTTCTGCTTTGGCGATGGCTTCCTGGCCGTTAACGGCCGTTCCCACCACCACTACCCCCTCTTGCAGCGCCAGCAGCGAAGAAATCCCTTCTCGAATCAGCCGCTGATCATCCACAATCAGCACCGTCACGTCACCGCTCATCCTTCAGCCCTCATCCCTCATCATTTGTCGCTCTCAAAACTGCCGGATTCTTTGGTACCGTAATCTGCAAAATGGTACCTTGCCCTGGCTGGCTGATCACCTCTAATTCACCATGTACCAGTTCCAGACGTTCCTGGATGCCTTGCAGTCCGAAGCTATGATATTTGTCTATGGCTAAATCATCAAGGATTGCGGCGTCGAATCCCTGCCCGTCGTCTTGTAAAGACAATGTACCTGCTGTCTGCCCCAAAGATACGGACAGCCGCACCCGCTGCGCCTGGGCGTGTTTTTGAATGTTGGTCAACCCTTCTTGCGCCGACCTGTAGAGCGCCATCAGCACCGGGCGGGAAAACGTATCTTCGCTGCCTGTGAAAGAATAGTCGATGGTGAAACGGCCGTTTCCCATCTCCTGCACCAGTTCCGCCAGCGCCGCCCGCAGCGAAAAAGCCGCCTCCACGTCACGCAGCGCGCTCACCGACTGGCGCACATCCTTCAACGCCGCCGACGCCGCCTGTTTGGCCTCCAGCAAAGCCTGCGCCGCCTGCGCCGGATCTCGATGCTGATACGCCAGCGCCTTCTCCAGTTGAATGTTCACCACCGTCAGCCTGTGGCCCAATGAATCATGGATGTCCCGCGCCAGCCGGTTGCGTTCCCCAGCCGCCGCTAGTTCCGCCACCTGTTCCGCATACAATTGCAGCTTCACATTGGAGGCTTCCAAGTCTGCCAGCAGCCCTTCCAGATCCCGTTGGTGCCGTTCATCACTGTCGATGACCCGCGCCATCACCAGCATAAACATCATCAGCACCGAAAAAATCATCATGTTAAAAATGCCGCCGTTTCCGGCTGCATCGGCTAACGGACGGTACTGCCAGAAGTAAAGTCCCACGTAACCCACAGCCGCGGCATTACTTGCCCGGATGCCTAAGGAAAAATAAGCCACAAATGGTACCAACGGGTAGAGAAACGCCGAGAAACCGGAACAATCCAGCATGACCACTGCCTGAATCAACAAAATTCGCAGCAGCAGCAAAACGATCCCCACCCGCTGCGGCGTCAGCTCCCTATAGCGCATCCGTTCCCACTGCTCCAGGAAGACCAGGCTCAACAGCAGCGCCGGCAGCAGCGCCGCCTGATACCAGGCAAATTGCGTGCGGCATTGGTTTAAAAAGCTGAAATAAACCACTGCTGAAATAACGCCCAGATACATGAGCGAAAACACATAGCGGAACGAGCGCGAAGGAAAAAATTGTTTGAATCGTCGGTTAAACATGATCATGCAACTATACCAGAGGTGAAACGTTTATTGTATTCAGGGTAGCACACCCGCCGCCAGAGAAGCATGTGCCATTCGATAGAAATATAGCGCCCACCCCGTGACAAAATACACATTGACGAGCCAATAGACCCGCTGTTATGATGAGTTTTAGTTTTTCAGGATTTCAGGGACGAGCTGATGATGAGGTGTACGGGGCGGGTATGATCGCCAGACACGGCATCTAAAACCGATAACTTGCAACTCAGAACCCCAGGAGTTCCAAAGGCATTTGAGTTTTTTAGACCACCAGAAGCGAGTCATGTAATGAATAGTTTTGAGCTTCGTAAATTTGTGGCACCGGAATTTGTGTTCGGCGTCGACGCCAGACAGCTTGCCGGGCAATATGCCCGAAACCTGGGCGCCAGGAAGGCGCTGGTGGTTACGGATCCTGGCGTGGCGGCGGCTGGCTGGACGGCGGATGTGACGGCAAGTCTGGATGCTGTCCACATTCCGCATGTCATTTTTGATCAGGTCACGCCCAATCCGCGGGCGGAAGAGGTGATGCGGGGCGCGGAAGTATACCATCAGCATCACTGTGACATTATTGTGGCGGTGGGGGGCGGCAGCCCGATGGACTGCGCCAAAGGGATTGGTATTGTTTCTTCCAATCAACGTCATATTTTGACTTTTGAAGGGATTGATCAGGTGACTATGCCCATGCCCCCTTTGATTTGTATTCCGACAACGGGGGGCACGGCGGCGGAGGTGTCGCAGTTTGCGATTATTTCGAATCGTCAGGAACACATTAAAATTGCGATTATCAGCAAGGCGGTGGTGCCGGATGTAGCCTTGATTGATCCCTTGACGCTGACCACGATGGACCCGTTTTTGACGGCGTGTACAGGCATAGACGCCCTGGTTCACGCCATCGAAGCCTTTGTGTCCAATGCTCAATCTCATATGACAGATTTGCACGCCCTGGAGGCGATTCGCCTGGTTAAACGGTATTTGCAGGATTGCATTACGGAGCCAGGGGACGTTGAAGCGCGTGGGCAGTTGATGTTAGCCAGCCTGGAGGCGGGGCTGGCTTTTTCTAACGCCAGTCTAGGCGCGGTCCATGCGATGGCGCACAGTTTGGGTGGGTTGTTGGATTTGCCGCATGGGCAGTGTAATGCGGTGCTGTTGCAGCATGTGGTGGCGTTTAATTATGGGGCTTCACCGGAGCGTTTTGCCCAGGTGGGGCAGGCGCTTGGCCTGGATTTGCGCGGCATGACGACTGCTAAACAGAAAACGGCCGTTATCTCTGACATTAATTCTCTGCGGCAGCGGGTGGGGGTTTATCATACGCTCAGTCAGATGGGCGTCAGCCGCTCAGACATCACTCAGTTGGCTCAGAATGCGCTACATGATGCCTGCATGGTCACCAATCCGCGCCGCCCGAATCAGCGTGATATTGAAGTTGTATATGAAGAAGCCCTATAAGCCTTCCGATGC
>JAWOGU010000166.1:0-4179 GCA_046496595.1 Chloroflexota bacterium | reverse complement strand
GCGGGCGCGCGGGGGCATTGAACACCGTTTGCGCAGCGGTGAAAAAACAGATAAATGGCAGCCGCTGGGTATTGGTTCGATTGAGCAGGCGAAGCCGCAGTTGACGGAGTCTGCCGGGGAGGGAGAAATTGAATAGTTGCAGAGTTGCAAGGTGGCAGAGTGAGGCTAAGGAATGAGAATTTAACGACGTATCCGTTTGTAGTAACCGCTTTAGTGGTTTTCTGGACGGCTAAAGCCGTTACTACAAACCTAAATGGGCAAGTTATTTAAGCGCCATTCCTAAGCGACTATCCGACTAAGTGACTGCTCGACTAAAAGTCTACGGAACGGCCGTTATAAGCCGCCAGCAGCAGTTTTTCAATTTCACTGGTGGAGGGGATGCGCGGGGACATGAGAGTGTTGGCGTCCACGTCCACGTGTTCCACCATGATGGGCAGCGCTTCTTCAAAGTCGGAGGGGGAAATGCCGGCTTCTTGCAGGGATTTGGGCTGATCGATGTCGTCCAGCAGTTGGTGAATGGCCTGCACCAGGCTGGCGGCGCCTTCGGCGGCGTCGCGGGCGGGCAGGTTCAGCAGGTGGGCGATGTCTTGATAGCGGCCCAGGCCGGCGTTGTGAATGAACTGGATGGTGGTGGGGAGGAAAACGGCCGTTACCCGGCCATGTGGTATCTGTTTAAACAGACCGCCCACACTGTGCCCCAGGGCATGAGCCAGCGCCACCTGGCTGTTGCCCAACACCATGCCCGCAATACTGGCAGCGTTCGCCATCTTCTCACGGGCTTCCATGTCTTGCGCGCCATGCGCCACTGCTCTGGGCAGGTAGGCAAACACCATGCGGATGGCCTGCAAACAGAGGCCGTCGGTGAAATCGTTGGCCCAGGTGCAGGTGTAGGCTTCAATGGCGTGGGTCAAAACGTCAATGCCGGTATCGGCTGTGATCTGCCGGGGAAGCTGCGCCGTAAACGCCGGGTCTACGATAGCCAGGTCCGGCGTCACTTCCCGCGAGCCGAGAGTGAGCTTACGTTTCGCCTCCGTGTCCGTGAGGATAATGCCGTAGTTGGCCTCAGAACCGGTGCCGGCAGTGGTGGGAATGCACACCAACCGCGCCTTCTGGCGTAAGCCTAGTTCTTCAAAGGGATTGATTTCTTCCGGCTCTATATCCGGCCGTTCATACAAAATCCACATGGCTTTGGCCGCATCCATGCTGGAGCCGCCGCCCAGGCCAATCACCCAATCCGGCTGATAGACGGACATGGCCTGCGCGCCTCGTTTCACCGTTTGCAGCGAGGGGTCCGGTTCTACCTCGGCAAATACTTCGCTGGCGATGCCGGCGGCGTTTAGCTGCGCCTGCACCTGCTTCACAAAACCCAGGCCGCGGATATTCTCATCGGTGACAATAAAGGCGCGCGCGCCTTGCAACGAAGCCAATTGAGAGAGGGCGTCTTCGCCAAAACAAAATTCGGGGGATTTAAAAAACCACATAATATTAAAATGATGAAGGATGAAGGGTGAATGATGAATGAGGAAGGGCTATGCGGGCCATTCCGTGTCGATTTTGGTGGTGCATTCGACCAGTTCAATAGCTGCTTTGGGGGTCTTCATGATTTTCATCATGTTGCCTTTGAGCTTGAGCTGGCGCGTCATCATACCTTTGATGGGGTCTAATTCTTTGCCCACCACTTTTTTCCAGGCATCCAATGGGGCCGACAAGACAAATGCGGGGTCTTTTTCAGCAGCGTTCGCCACCTGCTTCGCATCGCGGCACTCTCCATGCCATAGATCCATGTACATGTAGACATCCTGAGTGATAGGTCCGCCTTCGCTGACGACGAAGTAAAAATCCCCTTCCCACGTTTTGGCGGCTTCGCGATACCCTTCACTATCGTTCAGCGCGGCTTGCAGTGCTTTTATCCATTCTTCAGTTGCGAATTTTATTGCCATGGTATTTTTCTCCGAGAAGTGCTAGGTAAACAGATGCGGTAAAGATAGCACAGGGCATTCTATTTGTCACTTATTGACCGGTTTCGGGTTATACCAAAAGGACCGAGGTCATAGGCCATAGGTGGGTCGAAATATTTTTGCCAAATGCTTATAATTTTTGGGTCTTCAATGATTTGTATGTTTGTTGGTGGCAGGGTGGCAAGGCGGCAAGGCGGCAGAGTACCCAACAACTCTGCAACTCTGCAACTCTGCCACAATTTTTGATGAGCGGGAGTGATGATGGATAAGACAACAACAACCACACGGGAAAGCTGGCAGCCCATTCGGCCGCGCGCCAAAACGGCGTTGGTGCTGGCCGGCGGCGGCCTGACCGGCATTATGTATGAAATTGGCGCTCTGCGGGCGATGAACGATCTGCTGGTAGGCGTGTCGGTGAATGATTTTGACCTGTACGTGGGCACCAGCGCCGGTTCACTGGTGGCGGCCGGTCTGGCGAACGGCATTCGCCCGGAGACGATGATGCAGGCGCTGAACAGTTCCGTCATGCGGCGCGACATTATGCGCTTTAATACCGGCGAGATTGTGCAGCGCAGTTTAGGTTTGCCAAAGAAGACGGTGCAGGCATGGCTGCATTATGTGCGCAATCACAAGGATATGACGCTGTTTGATATGTTGTGGTTTATGCTGGAGGGGCTGCCTTCCGCTTTTTATGACAGCGGCGCGATTGATAAATACCTGGAAATGATGATCGCGAAGTTGGGCGGCAGCAATGATTTCGCGCAGGCAGCGAAGGAGTTGTTTATTATCGCCACTAATTTGGGTACGGGGGAGCGCGCTGTTTTCAGCCGATATAGTCAGGCCGAGGTACCGATTTCCAGGGCGATTGCGGCCTCTTCTGCGGTGCCGATCATGTATAAACCGGTGCGTATTGGGCAGGCGGAGTATGTGGATGGCGGGCTGCGGGGCAATGCCAGCCTGGATCTGGCAATTGAACATGGGGCGAAGCTGGTGGTGTGTATCAATCCGCTGGCGCCGTTTGACGACAGTCAGGAAAAGCCTATTCCCTTTTTAGGGCCGGAGCGCAGGGGAAAGGAACGACAATTTTTGAGCGAAAAGGGGATGCAGGCGATTGCCAATCAGATGTTCCGCACGTTTTATCATGCCGGGCTGCATTACCACATCAAGCAGTTACGGCGCACGCACCCGGACGTGGACATCATTTTAATCGAGCCGCGGCCGGATGATTACCAGATGCATTTTTATAACATCATGCGCTTTTCGGCGCGGCTGATTATTGCGCGGCACGGGTACGAATCGGCGACGTTGGGGCTGGCGGAGGATTACCCGGATTATAAGGAGATTCTGGCGCGGCACGGCATCCAGTTGAGCCGCCGGTTTGTGATTGAGGAACTGACGGCAATTCATGAATCCGGTTATGATTTGAATGTGGTGCGGGAACTGTTGGAGAAACGGCCGTTACCCAAAACAGAAACAGCGCAGTCAACCCTGCGTCAACTGGACAGCGCGCTGGATGAATTGGACTGGGCGCTGTCGGAAATGGGGGTTTGAGCGGCGCTGGGGTTGGGTGAAGGCTGTGTCAGGCGGAACATGGCAGTGAGCAGGCCCAGCGCCACCCAGAAGCTGAGGCCGGTTTTGGAGCCGAGCGCCAGGGCGTCGGTGAGGCCGTAGATGTGGAGGGCAGCAAAACTGGCGAGAATGCCCAGGGCAAAGGGGCGCAGCGTTTTGTCGCGTTGGGCGATTTTCCAACTCAACGCGGCAGCGATGAGGAGGAGGGAGAGGTAGGCGATGAGGCCGGGGATGCCCACGTCCAGCGCCGTTTGCAGGAAGATGTTGTGGGCGTGGGCGATGTCGTAAGTGGGACTGACGTTTAGCGGATATAAGCGGCGCACCACCTGGCGGAAAGTGCCCAGTCCGGTACCGGTGAAGGGAAAATCGCTGACTGCCATCAACCCCCAGCGCCATACTTCCTGCCGAAAGCCGATAGAGCCGAAACTGCCAACGGCCGTTATGTCTGCCTGTCCTGGTTCTTGCCAAATTGCCTGGATTCTCTGCGGGCCGAGGGCAAACAAGCCAGCCATGCCCGCCAGGAGAATGAGGCCAACGGCCGCCCATAACAGCCAGCGCTGCCGGGAACGCGGCAAGACAGCTCCCCATAGAATGAACAAAATCAGAACGCCGCCGATGGCGCCCAACCAACCGCTGCGGGATTGGGTGAGCA
>JAWOGU010000068.1:0-7628 GCA_046496595.1 Chloroflexota bacterium | reverse complement strand
CAGCGGCGTCGCCGAAGCGATTGAGAAATTCGCGTTTGGCGCATGAATCCCTATTTCAGCCTCCTTAAGCAGCGTCCTCAATTCCGCTACCTCTGGCTGGCGGCGGTGGTTAGTTTTGCCGGTGACTGGTTCAACACCATTGCTTCCGTGATTTTGGTGAACCGCTACCTGGACTCGACAACGGCCGTTGGTCTGTTGTTTGTGGCGCGGGCGATACCCCCCTTCTTATTCGGACCGGTCGCCGGGGTCATTGCCGACCGCTTCAACCGCAAAACGGTCCTCATCACCACCGATTTGCTGCGCTTTTTTACAGTCCTGGGGCTGCTGCTGGTGGACAGCGCCGAAGACGCCTGGTTGATCTACGCGGTGACGATTTTGCAGTTTACCATCTCCGCTTTTTTTGAACCGGCGCGGGCTGCTATTCTGCCCAGTCTGGTGCAGGGCGCTGACGAACTGCTCACGGCCAATACCCTGTCCAGCATCACCTGGTCGGCGATGCTGGCGTTGGGGGCGGCGCTGGGCGGCCTGGTGGCTGGCTTTTTTGGCGTGGCGACGGCGATTATCGTAGACGCCTGCACCTTTTTGCTGTCGGCGGCCTTCATCTGGCGCATTCAGGTGGACGCCCGCCCGGCGCGCACGGCGGAGGAAAACAGCGGCTGGCGGGACATGGTGGATGGCTTTCGCTACGTGCAGGGGCATCGGCGCACAGCCCTGACGGCCACGGTAAAGGCGCTGACGCAAATCGGCAGTCCGGACATTATGATTGCGGTGTACGCGGCGCAGGTGTTTGTGGTGGGCGAGGGTGGGGCGCTGACGTTGGGCATCCTGTACGCCGCCGCCGGTCTGGGCGCCATTTTGGGTCCGTTGGCGGCGAACCGTTTTTCAGATGGGGGCGTACGCGCCTTACAAATGGGAATTGGCGTGGGTTTTGTGCTGGTGGCGGGCGGCTGGCTGCTGTTTGGCTGGGCGCCTTCTTTGCCGGTGGCCGTCGCCGCCATGCTGATCCGGCATATGGGCGGTTCTATCAACTGGACCTACAGCAGCGTGATTTTGCAGATTCGGGTACCTAATCAATTTTTGGGGCGGGTGTTTGCCCTGGATTTTGCCTTGTTCACCCTGGCAATGGCTTTGTCGGTGTGGTTAAGCGGGATCATTTTGGACAGAACGGCCGTTTCCCCCCAAACCCTCTCTTACCTGTTGGCGGGGGGCAGTCTGCTGCCCCTGCTGCCCTGGATCTGGCTCAATCGCAACGATCCGCTGCGCCGTGCGAACGGTGAACAGTGGACAGTGAACAGTGGACAGTGAACAGTGAACAGTGAACAGTGGACAGTAAACAGTGGGCAGTAAACAGTGGGCAGTAGACACCGTGTCTTCGTTTATTCTCTTTACACTCTACACTCTACACAGCCAGGCGCTTTGCCAATCCGCTGAGCTGGGAAAAACTGATGGGCTTTAATAAGACAAAATCAGCCTGGGATTGCAGCTCTTTAGCCAGGGAAGCGTCCGCCGTCGCCAGCATCACTTTCACGTCTTTCAGCCGCCGGTCGCTGCGAATTTGGTGCAGCAGCGCTTCGCCGTGAACGCCGGGTATGTGCAAATCCAGCACCACCACGTCGGGAACCACTTCTGCCAACCGCGTTTGGGCGATACTGCCTTCCAGAATGGATTCGGTTTCAAAACCAGCCTGGTGTAAAGCGGTGGTGAAAACAAGATTCTGATCTTGATTGTCCTCAATAATGAAAGCCAACGGTTTCATCATGATCTCCTTTTTATGCTAAACGCCTATCTTCTCAATATTCTGGGGGAATGAGGTCTGAGCCTGTCGAAGACCGTTGGTTTCGACAGGCTCAACCAACTCCGCTGCGCTTTTTTGTGAAGATGCCTAGTACCTGTATTCGGTAATCTGTGTGCCGTAATCCGAAGGCTCCACCTCTGGAAAATCTGGCGGATAACGGCATACGGACTTCGGGTTACGGATACTAGACGCCGATTCTTTTGAGCGATTGACTTGTTGTTTTGGCCGTCAGCAGATCATCTTGCGTGATGTGTTGGGGCAGCGTGACGGTAAATTGGGAACCGGCGCCGACCCGGCTTTTGACGCTGATGGAGCCGTTCATGGCGCCAACAAGCTGCCGGACAATGGATAAACCCAAACCCACACCGCCAAATTGTCGCCCTGTCGTCTCATCAATTTGCCGAAACGGCTCAAAAATATGCGTTTGCGCCAGTTCATCCATGCCGATACCGGTGTCGGTCACTTGAATTTGCCACTGGTCGGCGTCTTGCGCGCTGGCGCTGATGAGGACATGGCCTGTTTCGGTGAACTTGATGGCGTTAAAAACAAGGTTGGACAGGATTTGTGCGATGCGGTTTTCGTCGCCTATCAAGGTGGGCGGCAAATTGGGTGACAGGTCTGTTTGTAGTTCCAGCCCTTTTAATTGGGCGGCGGGCAGGCATTTGTAGTGGATTGTTTTGATCAGCTCACGAGGGGAAAACGGCCGTTCCTTCAATACTAACTGTCCCAATTCAATCTGAGATTGATCCAGCAGTTCAGAAACGACCTCGTTTAAGGCCTGTGCATTATAAATTATGCGTTCTAACGCTTCGTGCTGAGTGGGAGGCAGGCCGCCGTAAATGCCTTGGTCTAACATTTCCGCCATGCCCAGCAGTGCGCCCAGCGGGGTGCGCAGCTCATGGCTGACGCGGGCCAACATGCCCGTTTTGAATTCACTGGCTTCAACGGCCTGCTGCGCCAATATCTGCGCCTCTTCTACTTTTTTGGCCAGCATCGCTTCGTTTTGCCGGGCGCGGTTCAGGGCGTGATACAGGCTGTTCATCACCAAAGACAGCAGCGCCACTACGCCAATGACGACCGCCGCAAATTCCCAAAACAACGTTTGTTGGGTAATGTAGGTCGGGGCTGGCGGCAAAACTCCTTGGCTATCCAGGTAAAGCATGAGAGCGGCTGCCCCGATGGAGAGTGCGCCAAAAACAACGCCTGTCCAAATACCCAGCAGCAGTTCCGCAATCAGGATGATGCCAAAATAAGCGGACAGGGTGGAGCCGTGGAAACCGCCTGCTTCATACGTGCCGTAGGTAACGGCCGCCCACAGCGTAAATGAGAGCAGCACACCCGCCCGCCGCACATAACCCTGGCGCAGCATCACCAACATGAAAACTGCCCAAAGCCCCAGAAAAATCTCAATGGCAACGCGGCCGATTTCAGGCGTCGTAAACCAGGCGGGCACGCTGAACAGCATGATCAGCGCCATGACAAAAATCAAAATGGTATTGAGCAGCCGGCCAATGCGGGTTTTTTCTTCGTCTTCTTCAAAAACTGGCGACGAGACCAGTTTTCGCAGCCGGTTCATCATAACGACCTCATTTGCGTGGACGTGGTTTCGTAGACTGCCACGGTTTCGGCGGCCATGCGTTGGGCGCTAAAATGGGAGTGAACGGCCGTTTTCCCCCGTTCTCCCAGTTCTTGCCGCCGCGCCTTGTTGGTCAGCAAGTCTGCCAGTTTGTCAGCCAGATCGAGCGCGTTTTCTGGCTGGTGTAACAGCCCGCCGCCCGTGGTGTAGACCAGTTCCGGGAAGGCGCCATGATTTGGCTGCACCACAGGCACCCCATTTGCCAGCGCTTCCAAAACCGGCAGCCCCTTGGGATCCCGGTAAATCGTCGGCACGGAAAATAAATCGATACTGCGGAAAAAGTCGAGTTTTTGCTGCCTGTCTACCGTGCCTAAAATTTCCACCCGGTCCCGCACACCGGCCTCTTCGAGAAGCTGCAAAATATCTTCCACATAGCCAGCCTGCACCCGGCTGAGATAACCGGCAGCCTTCAAGCGCAGTTGGGGGAACTGCCCGGATTGGCACAAATGGATGAAAGCTTCGGCCAGGAGGTGCAGCCCCTTTTCCGGCGAAATCCGGGCCAGATAGCCGATAGTCAGAGGCATCTCTGTGCCGTTGGCTGAGCTTTGAGCGTAATCTTCCAGGGCAAGTCCTGGCCTGACCAGGGTGATTTGGGCGGGATCCAGGCCAATCAGCGGGCCGAAATAGTGGGCGTAATAATCGCTGATGGCAATGAAATGGTCGATTGACCGGCAGTTTTCCCTGATCAGAGCCAGCGCCTGTTCCCGGTACTGTGCGGGCAGCCCGTCGAGAAAAATATCTTCGCCATGCAGGCCGCAGATAATAGGGACGTTGAGGGCGCGCTTGATGGCGGGGGCCACGCCTGAAATCAAAGTATTGGTGACGTGGACGATGTCCGGCTGGAGGGAAGCGGCGAGCCATTCCACCATTTCCGCCAGCAGGCTGCTCTGGTTGCCCATATCGCCGCGCAGCATGGAGAGGGTCATCTCCGCGTTTTGGGCGGGATCGACGTTGGACCCGATGTCGAAGCGGGGCAGTTGGCGCAAAATGGCCTGAGAACCGGCGGCTTTCAACAGCAGGCTGCGCCAGGCGGTCTGTTTGGGGAATTTTTGCAGCAGGTAGGCTTCGATGCCGCCATAGAAGACGTAGTTTTCGCTGGCGCTCTCTTCGTCAACGCGCAGGGGGGTATACATGGGGAGCATGGTCACGTCGTGACCGAGTTTTTTCATGGCGGCTACCAGCGTGTTATCACGCATACAACTGCCGCAATACATGTTGGCCGCGCCGGTAGCAATGTAAGCGTACTTCATACTTGCCTCAAATATGGTAAATACATGCATCCACTAAAGATAACGGGTCTTTGGGAATTCGTGGGATAACCGGCGCCTGGCGTAGGGGCGGTTCGCGAACCGCCCCTACATGTGGCGCCAAATCCTTAAAATCCTGAAGACCTAAAATAGGACATGATTGGAATCAATGCTTATACATTAGCGTATTCTTGCGGCTTATGAGCCAAAATAATTTCTACGGGCAGGCCCCACATGGAGAGGGCGGTGACATCCTGAATGGTGAAACCGGCCTGTGTGAGGGCTGTTTGGGCGAGAATGGGACGGCAGTCTACGGCGCTGGGCATTTTTTCGTGGAACCATTCGTAGAGGCGAACGGCCGTTCCCGGCTTTTTGATGAGAGAGACGATGGCAATACGTCCGCCAGGGCGCAAAACGGCGGCGCATTGTCTCAGCACTTCGGGGATTTCGGGGGTGTCAAAAAGTTCCAGGGTGAAGCTCATGAAAACGCCGTCGAAGCTGTTGGGAGAGAAAGGCAGGGCGGCGGCGTCGCCGACGCGTAAGTCTACGATGTCTGCCAGACCGGCGTTTTCGCTGCGGGACTGGGCAATGACGTGCATGCCTTCAGAGAGGTCGATGCCGCACACCTGGCCTGAGGGGGAAACGGCCGTTGCCAATGCCACAATACAATGACCTGTGCCGTAGCCAAGCTCCAGAATACGCTCGCCGGCTTGCGCGTTGAGCTTTTCCAGGCCCAGATCCCGGTACTTCTTTTCAGAACTGCCCGCTACCACATCATACCAGCGGCTCATCCGGTTGTAGGATGCTTTTGCCTCATCTTTTGAGCGGACGACACGTGAAACTGTATCCATTACACATCTTCTTCCGTTGAAATTTACGTTAAGAACCGGAGCGGGAGGATTTTTAGATTACATTGCTCGAGTGCTACACGTTACTTAAATAAAAATACGGCCTGTGCCTGGCAGCAGTGTGGGGAGCAGTGGGTGGAGTGTATTCGAGATGTGGGTTCGTTCTTTTTGAGAATGAACCCAGGCAAAATTTAGCATATGGCGCCAGGAAGCGCAATGGGAAATTTGGCATTAATTCCCGGAACGCGCCGCCGGAATCAGATAGTCGGCGGCGGCCCAGCCATCTGTGCCGTCATCTAATTCGATGCGCCACCAGAGCAGGTCGTTGCTTTCTTCCGGCCCATCCAGCACAAATACGACGGCGCCTTCAGCGGCTATTTTAATGGCAGCGTTGTTGACGCTGGGACCGCCGCGCACAGTGACGCCGACGCCGCTGGTATTGGCGACCTGGGCGTACAGACCGGGGGTTATTTCTTCTGGGGCGACGGTGAAGTCGGGGGTGGCAACGGCCGTGGCGGTGGGCAGCACAGTGGGCGTGGGCAGCAGGCGGGTGGCGGTGGCTGTCGGCGTGGGCGGGGCGGTCAGGACGATGATAGTAGGTTCAATCGGCGACACGGGCAGTGGCTCACGGAAGAGTGCGGCATTGATGATGCTGTAGGCGATGGTCATACCCACCAGCGTCACCAGAACACCAAGACCTAACCAGAGCCAGGGCACAGGTTCCTTATCGTCACTGCGAAAGCGTCGGGTGCGCTTTGATTTATCGTTGGGATCTCGTGGATCTGGTGGTACCTGATAGCGAGCCATACTTCTCCGGTAAATGATTTTAGAGTTCCTGGAATTTCGTGGGGTTTGGTTTGAAGTGTGCTGCGCGATGCGTAAGTTTTCTCTGGTCACGCATCACGTTTTACGCATTATTGCATGTCAACCCAACCCCCTGCATTCCTAAGGGACCTTATTTTCTACAAAACACGAGTCTGGTCAATATTCACTGGTTGTTTAGGCTGGCGTTTTACTAACTTCTAACACCAGCAGGGTGATATCGTCAAATGGTTCAGCGTCTTGCGACCAGATGTCAAGGGCATGGATGATTTGCTGCACAAGTGCGGCGGCGGGTAGATGGCCTTGTGCCTGGACGACTTCGTATAGACGATGGTAGCCAAAGCGTTCATCAGCCAGGTTGACCGAATCGGGCACACCATCGCTAAAAATGATGAGCCGGTCGTCCGGTTGCAGGGTGACCTCGTCTTCGACCAAAATCAGCTCGTCGAACATGCCCAGGAAACGGCCGTTTGCCGGTAATTCGGTAATGCCAGCGCCGGGGCGGAAGAGTAACGGCCGTTCCTGCGCCGCCCGTATATACGTCAACCGGCCTGTGGGGCGGTGCAGTACGCCATAAAATGCCGTGACAAACATGTCATCCGTCGCCGACACGTCCAGCAAACCCTGGTGGACGGCCAAGGCTACTTCGCTGGGTGATAATGAGTGTTTGCCTTCCTGCAAAAACAAGGTGCGAGAAACCGCCATGAATAAGGCCGCATGGAAACCTTTATCGGCCACGTCCGCCAGCACAATGCCCACATGTTCATCGTCCAATGTATCCACGTCGTAAAAATCGCCGCCCACATGGCGGGCCGGCTCCAAATAGGCGGCAAATTTATAATCGGGATATTGCGGCAGTTCCACCGGCAGCAAACTGCGTTGTACCGATGCCGCCAGCTCAATCTCTTTTTCCAGCCGTTCTTTCTCCACAATTTTTTCCTGAGCCGCTTTGAGTTGGTCATAGGCTTGCTGCAGAGACTGGTTCTTTTCATTTAACTCATCGATGGATGCCTGGTCAATACTGCGGGCGCTTTCCAGAATTTTGCGCAGCATGGCATACGCCACTGATGGACTGTTCATCACAACCTGGTCGAAGACTGCTTCATCCACTTCCAGCTGGATGTAGGCCTTGCGGGCCAGTTTGTAAGCGTCTTCGTTGTACTCGGCCATCGGACACCCTCAATAATCTACTGCGCGGGAGCAATTCCGAACCTCCGCTACTTCGGGTCGCCGGACCGCATTCGCCGTCGTCACGATATGGTACTGACCACACTCGAGCA
>JAWOGU010000060.1:0-13638 GCA_046496595.1 Chloroflexota bacterium | reverse complement strand
TTGTTGACGATGTCGTCAATACTTTCAATACGATCTTCATCGCCACGCACCAGCAAACGCTGATCAATGTTGATGTAACCGATGGAAAAATCAACAATCTCGGCGCGCTCCTCGGTGATGGTGATGCCGTCGGCAGCGGCGTCAAATTGGCCGTTAGCCACAGCCTGGATCATACCTTCCCAACCCGCTTCTATATAAACAGGGGTGCAGTTGATCAGGGCGCAAATTTCGTTCCAGACATCATAGTCCCAGCCAGCCGGTTCGCCGGTAGCCGGATCGATGTAGTTGAAGGGCAGATAGGCGTTTTCAACAGCAATGCTGATTTCACGTCCGCCCAGATCAGGCAAAGACGTCGCTGCCGCCGATTCCTCTGCAGCTGGTTCTTCTGCCGCCGGTTCCGCTACAGCTGGTTCTGCTACTGCCGGTTCTTCGACAACTGCCGGTTCTTCGACAACAGCCGGTTCCGCAGCGCCGCCGCAAGCTGCCAACAGCAACGCCAACAACAGCGTGAATACCAGGATCATCCATTTTTTATTCATCATCTCTCTCCTTTTTATGGTCAAACATTATTTGAATATGGCTTTTCTCTTCGACGTTTGAGGGTGATAAAAGATTTTGTCATACGGCCGTTTTTTTGTCAAATAAGCAAAAACCCATGATGCACTCCAGAGGAACACCATCATGGGTTTCTTGTTTTATTTAATTTTCGCTCATGGATGAGAGTCAGACAGCAACCACTGAATCCTCTTCACCATACGAATTGGGCAAATATTGATCGGCTTCCCAATCGTTTTCCCATCGATCCCCGTCCAACAGATAACGGAAACGGTAAGCGCTGCCCGGCATCAGGGAAACCGTGGCGCTAAAACTACCGTCTTTGAGTTTTTTCATAGGACCATCGTTGGGATCCCAATTATTAAAATCGCCGCACAAAGCGGCCGTTTCTGCTTCAACTTCTGCGGGTAACTTGAACGTAACACGGCATGAACCGCCAGTTTTTGAATAGCTCTTCTTTAACATGTAAAACCTCCATAATCAGCATATGAACCGGAAACAAAATATGTTATAGGTAACAATGTCAAGTGATGATGCTCCCGAACAAATCTCTTTTATCTTAAACATCTTTAAGGAAGCTGGCAAGCTCCAAGAGTAAGCGACAATCATTTACCTTACATTATTATCTGCAACACCCGATCTTCCTCGCAATAAATGCGATCAATTCACATCAACAATTAAGTTTCCGAATAATTAACATCTTAAGTTTATGGAGATAAAATTCATTCGGCAACAGACAAGTTACCAGAAACCCGGCAAACGCGGCTTGTGTATTGTCTCCATGGATACGCATAACATAATTTACCCATAACTTGCCCCATTGCTATATTTTGAGATCATAACCAGTACACAATAGCTGAAGCACACCAATAGTTTTGCAGGACGATTTGCAGATCGCGCCACAAAAACCTGCCGACTTGTTTATGCCAGGGTGTACCAGCAAACTGTCGGAGAAGTCAAAACCAGCTACTATTCAATGCTGTCTATGGAAACCAGGCAGCCAAAATTGGGAAAATACACATGAACTCTTTTCAATTTTTACCAGAAATACGCACCGCCTTGCAGGAAAACAAGCCCGTCGTGGCGCTGGAAAGCACGGTCATCACCCATGGCCTGCCATACCCCGATAATGTGATCACGGCCGTTGCCATGGAAACGGCCGTTCGTGAAGGCGGCGCTACCCCAGCCACAATCGCCATCATTCAAGGGAAAGTCCACATCGGCCTCAAGCCGGAACAAATCGAATACCTGGGCCAAAAAGCAGACCAGAACGTGCGCAAATGCAGCCGCCGCGACCTGCCTCTGGCCCTGGCTAATCACGAAGACGGCGCCACCACCGTCGCCGGCACCATGATCTTGGCCCACCTGGCCGGCATCGAGCTGTTTGCTACCGGCGGCATCGGCGGCGTCCATCGCGGGCACCCCTTTGACGTCAGCGCCGACCTGACGGAACTGGGGCGCACCCCTGTCACCGTCGTGAGCAGCGGCGCCAAATCGATCCTCGATTTACCCGCCACGCGGGAAGTCCTGGAAACACAGGGCGTCACCGTCATCGGCTATGGCGTAGACGAAATGCCCGCCTTCTTTTCCCGCCGCAGCGGTCTGCCTGTAGACGCGCGCCTCGACACGCCCGAGCAAATCGCGCAGGTCATCCGCGCGCGGCAGCAGCTTAAGCTGCACAGCGGCGCGCTCATCACCGTGCCCGTGCCGGAAGCGGCAGCCATGGATCCGGAAGAAATGGAAGCCGCCGTCAGCCAGGCTGCCCGCGAAGCCGATGAACAAGGCATTCATGGACCGGCGTCCACCCCCTGGCTGCTCAAGCGCGTCGTAACCCTGACTCACGGACGCAGTATGCACGCCAACACCGCCCTTTTGCAGAATAACGGCCGTGTTGCCGCCGCCATTGCAGCAGCTCTATCTCGGCTTACTCCCCCTTGATTCCTATCGTTATTTTGCATCCTTACCTGTATAATCGACTTTGCTCTATCATAATTTAAGCGGATTACAACGATGGATGGGTGGGGAACGAGACAATCAATGCGTGAAAAAATCACGGAGATACTCAACCAACAATTTAAGCGCCTGCAATGGTTGATCTTCGCTATTTTAGCTGCGGGGCTGCTTGTCCTCAGCGGTATCCTCTACCTCACAAACAACGTACTTCTGGTTATCCCGCTGTCCAATTGGCTGCCCAGTTTTGTGGTAACCCTGCTGTTGTTTCTGGCAATCACGGCTGTGGTTTACACCGTCATTGGCAGCGTCAAGGAACAACTCGACGCCCAAGTAAACCAGTCAGTCTCGGAAGAGACCCTGGAGCTGCAAGCCACCAACGAACGCCTTAAATCCATTCAGGAATTGGCCGCCACCATGCGGGCTACACTTAGCTTCGATCGGGTCGTGGAACAAGCCCTGAACGTCTGTAATCAATCAGTCATCGATTCCGGCATCCCGCGCCAGGAACTGGTGAGTACCGTGTTCCTATATCGGGCTGGTGGTTTGTATCCTATGGAAACGCGAACTGTGATCGGGCGCGATCTGGAAAAGCGGCTGCCAGGTCAAGAAGGCTTTATTGCCAAAGCCCTCAACCAAGCAGACATCACCGTCTCAAACAATCCTGCCAGTGACCCGGAATTAAGAAAAACCGTGGCGTTTCGGTCCTGCCAAACGGCCGTTTGCATTCCCTTACGCACTGGTTTCAACATTTTTGGTGCGATGGTGATCGGTTCCAAAACCACCATTAAATTCACCAGAGGCCATTACGAACTCTTTACTGCCGTAGCCGACCAGGCCGTGATAGCCCTGCAAAACGCCACCCTCTACCAGGATCTCGAAGCAGAAAAACAACGGCTCATCGACGCTACCGAAAACGCCCGTAAAGAACTGGCCCGCGACCTCCACGACGGTCCCACCCAAAGCATCGCCGCCATCGCCATGCGCGTCAATTTCATCCGCTCCCTGGTCGGCCGTAATCCGGAACAGGCAATGGCAGAACTGCAAAAAGTGGAAGAACTGGCCAAAGAAACCTCCAAAGAAATCAGAGGCATGTTGTTCACCCTGCGCCCCCTCGTCTTAGAAACACAGGGCCTGCAAGCCGCCATCGAAACCGTTGTCGCCCGCCTCATCGAGTCTGATGGGTTGAACATCAAATTTACGGGTGGAGAATATGGTGAACTGCTCGATGACGCCGCCCAGAGCGTCACCTTTTCTATCGTCGAAGAAGCGTTGGGCAATGCCCGCAAATATGCAAAAGCAAAATTGATTGAGATCCGCTTTTGGCAAGAAGACAATCTTTTTGTGGTCCTGGTACAAGACCAGGGCGTGGGTTTTGATACGCAGGATGTCAATAGAGATTACAGCTCCCGCGGCAGCCTGGGCATGGTTAATATGCGCGAACGCGCCGAACGCATCGACGGCTCTTTACGCGTTGAATCCAAACCAAACGAAGGTACAAAAATCACCCTGGTTGTGCCGCTAGATAAACACGGTCGGCGCGTAAACAGTCGCAAATAATTTGATTCCTGTTACCATTTCCCCATGATGAGACCTGACAGCATTCGCCCCAACAAATGGCAGGTAGCCCCACCCGTCCCCCTTAATATCCAAAAGCAGTTCAGCCATGTGAACCCGGTTGTACTCCAGGTTTTGTATAACCGGGGCATTATTGATCCGGCGCACATGCAGGCGTTTTTAGAAAAACGTTACCTGGAAAGCACGGATCCTTTTCTGCTGCCCGACATGGACAAGGCGGTAGCCCGCATCACCCACGCCATCCAACACCAGGAAAACATTGTCGTATATGGCGATTTTGACGCCGATGGCGTCACGTCTACCGTTTTGCTGACTCAGGCGCTGCGTGGTCTGGGCATGGACGTAAAACAGGTGCGACCTTACATTCCGGATCGGGTCGATGAGGGTTATGGCCTCAACATGGAAGCGCTGACTAAAATTAAAGAAGACTTCGAGGCGGATCTGGTCATCAGTGTGGACTGCGGCATCCGGTCAGTGGCCGAAGTGGTTCATGCCAACACCATTGGCCTGGACATGATTATCACCGACCACCACAGCCTGGGACCGGAAATGCCGCCGGCAACGGCCGTTATCAATCCCAAACGCCCCGACTCCACCTATCCGGAAACAATGTTGGCTGGCGTGGGCATCGCCTATAAACTGGCCCAGGCCCTTTACCAGAAACTGCCGGAACGGGTGGGACTGGAACTTTCGGACCTGCTAGACCTGGTAGCAATCGGCACCGTCGCCGACCTGGCGCCCCTGCTGGGCGAAAACCGCATCCTGGTCTCCCAGGGCTTAGACGTGCTCAACAGCGCCCGCCGCCCCGGCGTGATGGCCCTGGCCCAGGCAGCCCGCTTGCAGCCCGGTCAGATGTCGGCTGAATCCATTGCCTTTGGTCTGGGACCGCGCATCAACGCAGCCGGACGTTTGGCCCACGCCTACGACGCCGCCCGCCTGCTCGCCGCCAACAATATGATCCAGGCTGAAAAATTCGCCGCCAATCTGGATCAGTTGAACCGTGAAAGGCAGCGCATCACCGCAGACCTGACGGCTAAAGCAGAAGCTATGGTCGTCACGGCAGACGCCATCCTCATTGTGGCCGATACAAACTTTGTTTCAGGCGTGGTTGGCCTGGTCGCCAGCCGTCTGGCCGACGTGTATTACCGCCCTGCCATCGTCATTGAGCAGGGTGAAACAGAAAGCCGGGGATCTTGCCGTTCTATTCCAGAATTCCACATCACCGAAGCCCTGGATGAGGTCGCCGGACTGCTGGTGCGGCACGGGGGCCACGCCCAGGCTGCCGGTTTTACCGTGACAAACGAAGACCTGCCCGCCTTTATTGAGCAAATGAAGGCGTTGGCCGAGACAAAACTCAGCGGTCTGGAACTGCATCCCACCATCACTGTCGATGCTGAAATCGGGCTGACCGATGTTGACTGGGCTTTGTATGAAAGCCTGGCACCTTTGGAGCCAACCGGCTATGCGAATCCAATGCCGGTATTTATGAGCCGGGGCGTGGAAGTACGCAGCCACCGCCTGGTAGGGCAGGATGGCACGCATTTGCAAATGTATCTCAGCGGCGGACGGCAGCGTGACGACCGTTACCAGGAAATCGCGGCGATTGCCTTTCGCCAGGGAGCCTGGGTAAACCACCTGCCCCAATTCATCGACATTGTCTACACGGTGAATGTGAACGAGTGGAATGGGCGGCGGTCTCTCCAGTTGATGATACAGGATATCCGGGCCACAGAAGTGGAAACGGCCGTTATGCCTTCATAGGCCACTCACCCACACCACCAAAAACAAGAGCTAGAGTGTAGAGCCTTCTTCCTCTAGCTCTAGCTCAAGCTCTAGCTAAACCCACAGGAGATTCATCATGAAAGTTCTCGTTACCGGAGCGGCCGGTTTCATTGGCAGCCACCTGGCAAAAAAATTAGCAGCACGCGGAGACGATGTCGTCGGCCTCGATAACTTCAACGATGTCGTCTATCCCGCTGCACTCAAACGCCGCCGCGCCGCAGAATTAGCCCCGCTGCCCAACTTCCGCATGGTGGAAGAAGATATTCGCCACCGAAGTGCCTTGTTTGCCCTATTTGAAGCAGAAAAATTTGAGGCGGTAGCCCACCTGGCAGCTCTGGCTGGTGTGCGCAATGCCGTCAAATATCCGGATTTGTATGTAGAAGTCGATTTGAACGGGACACAGCACCTGATGGACGCCGCCAGGGCAACCGGCGTGGGCAACTTTGTGCTGGCCTCAACTTCGTCTGTGTACGGGCAAACTCAGGTGATTCCCTTTGTGGAAACCGACGCCTGTGACCGGCCCTTGCAGCCTTACGCTGCCGCCAAACGAGCCGCCGAAATTCTCGGGTACTCTTATCATCATCTTTTTGATTTTAATTTCACAGTGCTGCGCTTTTTTACGGTTTACGGTCCGTTTGGTCGCCCGGACATGATGGCCTACCTGTTGGCGGAAAGCATCACCAAAGGGATTGAAATTCCACTGTATGAAGGGGGCCAGATGTATCGGGATTGGACCTTTGTGGATGACATTACGGACGGCGTGGCGGCGGCTGTAAGCCGCCCGTTGGGGTATGAAATTATTAACATTGGGCGGGGCGAACCTGTTTTGCTGCTTGATTTTGTGACGATGATTGAACAGCTTGCCGGGAAGAAGGCAAATTTAGTGAGCAAACCAAAAACTGCGGCTGATTTTGTGTTGAACCAGGCGGATATCAGCAAAGCCCGTCGCCTGCTGGATTATAATCCTCAAGTTAGCGTAACTGAAGGGGTAAAGCGGTTTTGGGAGTGGTATATTGCCCAGGCGAGTTGAGGAAATAGGCTCCCTCGCTCTTTGGGAGAGGGTTGGGGAAAGGGAGAGAGCCGTTACGAAATAGGGAACAGCAGGTAAAAGGTGCTGCCAGGCAAAGTGTTCGGGTCACGCTTTTCGCTTTCGACCCAGACACGGCCGTTATGCGCTTCAATAATCCCACGAGTCACAGCCAATCCCAGACCCAGACCGCCGCCCATAAAACCATAGCGGCTGCTAGAATGATTATCCACGGAGCCAACAATGTAGAACTGATCAAAAATGAAGGGCTGATCGGTCGGGGGAATGCCAACGCCTGTATCTTTCACCGATAAGATGACGGCTCCTTTTTTATGTGTGCCGGCAATGGTTATCTGACCGGCGTCAGGTGTAAACTTGATGGCGTTTTCGATGATGTTGGCAACGGCCGTTTTGATGTGTCCGGCATCACCGCGAATCGTAGGCAGGGTGTCTAACCCGTCCAGGATCAATTCAATCGCTCGTTCTTGAAGCACCGGGTCCAGTTCCGCCAAAATTCCCGCCACAATCTGGTCCAATTGTATCGCCGTAAAGTAGAGGTCGAGGCGGTTGGCGGCAATGCGCGATACGCCAATCACTTCATCGATCACCCGTGAAAGGCGCTCAATGCCCTGGTTGAGTTTTTGCGCTGATTGCCATGGTTTTGCTGTTTCATTATCAGGAACGGCCGTTTGCAACTGCCTGAGTTGTGTTTCCAACAGTTGAGCATAACCGCTTACCAGGGTCAGCGGCGTGCGCAGTTCGTGAGAAGCCAGGGTGATAAAATCGCTTTTCAACCGGTCAAGCCGGTACAAACGATCGTTAATCTTTTCCAGTTCCCGTACCTTGGCTTCAAGCTGCGCCACCACATCCTGGGCGTGCTTTTCCAAATGCTCATTCAACACCACAGGGCTAAGCGTATGTTTATGACCATTCAAAAAAGACGCTACCTGATCAGGAAGCTGGTCTACATCAATCGGTTTTGTCAGGAAACCAGTACACCCAGCGGCCAACGCTCTTTCGCGATTTCCCGGTGAATTATTGGCCGTCAGAGCCACAATCGGCACCGTTTGCAAATCAGGCAAACTGCGCAGCCTGGTCGTGATCACACGGCCATCCAGGTTGGGCAAATTGATATCCATCAGGACAATTTGGGGGCATGATTGACGAGCCAACGCCATCCCCTGCAAGCCATCGGCCGCCACGACTACATCGTATCCGTTGCTTGAAAGAACCCTGGCAACTAATCTCCGGCTGTCATCGTCATCTTCAATATAGAGTACCCGATACTTCCCTGTCATAGAACTTCAAACTCTACTTTCCTGCCGTTTTACTTCAAACCTCTTTTGAGAAGGTCGCCTCCAAGAATATCCTATTTTTCTTTCTTGTCTTATTAAGCATGTCACACGTTTTCAACTCCTTGACCCTGGTGGTATAATGCTTCTGCAACCCAAATGAATGGTGATATCGTTGTCATCATCCGCCATCCACGTCTACACATCCTATCGGAGATTGTTTGTGAAGTTGCCTTCCCACCAATTGATTACCACGCAAGATGCGTGGCTGCACTGTCTGGATTTGTTGAAAATCCAACCCATCATTGCCCTCGATTTAGAAGCAAACAGCATGTACGCTTATAGAGAGCAGATATGCTTAATTCAAATCTCAATCCCAGAGCAAGATTATATCATTGATCCCCTGGCTCAGTTGGATTTATCCGGTTTGGGTGAACTCTTAGCGGATACCGCCATCCAAAAGGTTTTCCACGCCGCAGAATATGACCTGCTGTTGATGAAGCGGCAATATCAGTGGGAACTGCATAATTTGTTCGACACGATGTGGGCAGCGCGGATTTTGGGATACCCGCGCTATGGTCTGGCTAATTTGTTGGAAACGGTATTCGACATCAAAATAAGTAAGCAGTATCAAAAATCGAACTGGTGTAAACGGCCGTTATCTCCCGAACAGCTTGAATACGGTCAACATGATACCCACTACCTGCTCGCCCTGCGCAATCATTTGTACAACGAACTGGAAGCTGCACACCACCTGACTGAAGCGCAAGAAATATTCAAAGCCCAAACACTGGTCTACCCTCATAATCAGGACTTTGATCCGCACAGCTTCTGGTCGATCAACGGCGTCAGCGAGTTGACGCCCCATCAACAGGCAGCCCTCAAAAACCTGCACATTTTCCGTGATCAGGAAGCGCAAAAAAGAAACCAGCCCCCCTTCAAAATTTTTGGCGACAAAACACTGTTTCAAATAGCAAAAGACTTGCCCCAAAATCAGCATGAACTCCGAAAGGTCTATGGCATGTCACAAGGCCAGATATACCGCTATGGTAAATCCCTCATCAAAATCATTCAAGAAAGCCAAAATGAACCACCGCCCAAACGGCCCAAGCCACACAAACGGCCGTCGGAAGCGGTGGTGTTCCGCTATGAAAAGCTGCACCAATGGCGCAAAGAACGCGCCATTGAACGCGGCGTTGAATCAGACGTTATCATCAGCCGTGATTGTCTTTGGGATCTCGCCCTGCACAATCCCAGCACGCTCGACGAGTTAACCCACATAGAAACATTAGGCGACTGGCGGCGGCAAACATACGGCAGCGCCATTCTTAAAGTGCTTAACAACCATTCATAACCCCTTCCGCATGATGTGTATAACAGGAGATTTTCCATGCAAATTCAATTTCACGGAGCCGTCCGCACCGTCACCGGATCACAACACCTGCTCACCATAAACGGCCGTCGGATTCTCCTGGACTGCGGGCTTTACCAGGGATCGCGCCGTGATAGTCATCAGCGCAATCAGCAGCTTCCCTATGACGCTGCCGGCATCGACTACCTCATCCTCTCCCACGCCCACATCGATCACAGCGGCAATATCCCAAACCTGGTCAAAAGCGGCTTCAAAGGGGACATTATCTGCACCTACCCCACCCGTGACCTATGCTCTATCATGCTGCGCGACAGCGCCAAAATTCAAAAATACGATCTTGAATATCTCAACAAAAAACGCGCCCGCAATAACCTGCCGCCCTTAGAACCAATCTACACCATGGAAGACGCTGTCAACAGCCTGAAACAATTTATAGGCATCGGTTATGAACGCCGCTATCAGATCTGCCCTGGCGTCAATCTTATTTTTTATGACGCCGGTCACATTTTAGGCTCTGCTATCACCGTCCTCGAAATTGAAGACGAAACCACAAAAAAAGATGTCCGCCTCGTTTTTACCGGAGACTTGGGCCGGCCGGATCGTCCCATCCTCAATGATCCAACGTTTATTGACAAGGCTGACATTCTCATCATCGAGAGTACCTACGGCGGCCGCGAACACGACGATGTGGACAGCGCCACCGACAAACTGGAAAACATCATCAACACCACCTGCCAGAGAGGCGGCAAGATTATTGTGCCCGCCTTTGCCGTGGGCCGTACTCAGGAACTGGTATACCGTCTGCACCAGCTTGTAGAATCCCGCGACATCCCCGTCGATTTACCGATCTACGTCGATAGCCCGTTGGCGATAGACGCCACCAGCATCTATCGCCTGCACCCGGAAGCCTACGACAGTGAAATTGCCCAATTTTTACTAGAAAGTCCAAGCGGAGATCCGTTTGGCTTTGCCATGATGCAGTACACCCGTTCCACTGCCCAATCTAAGGAATTGAACTTCTTAAGGCAGCCGGCCGTCATCATCAGCGCCAGCGGCATGGCGGAAGCCGGCCGTATTCTCCACCATCTCAAAAACAACATTGAAGACCCACGCAACACCATCCTCATCGTTGGCTGGCAGGCGCCAGACACCTTGGGCAGGCGCATCGTAGAAAAACAAGCAAAGGTCAAGATCTTCGGTGAGGAATACCTGCTCAAGGCTGAAGTGGCCACAATCAACGGCTTCAGCGCGCACGCGGATCACAGCGAGCTAATAAATTGGGCCAGTAAGCTGCAAAAACCCCCCCGGCATACTTTTATTGTCCACGGTGAAAAACCCGCCTCATTTGCCTTATCTGAAGCCTTGCACCATCAACTTCGGTTTGACCAGGTACATGTACCAGAGCTGGGCCAATCTTTTACTGTGTAGGATATAAGTACCCGTTCCAAACTTCCTTCATACACCGCCAGACGAGTGACAACACGTCTGGCGGTGTTCTTTGCCTGCCTGATTCCCCATCAACCATCCGCATAGTCCAAGATTCCTATCCACGAGTGGCGTCTGTATTTGTTATAGTATGAATCTGAACCTCCACCAAGTTATTTTTTGTATTAACAGCAGGTCGTGGGAAAGAGATGAGGAATAGACCAGATGATAGCGAACACAGTGCTTAATCCTATGTTTAGACAGTCACAAACAGGCCATACCAGCGCCAGTGACAGAGATTTAGCAGTTTTACGAGAACGCCTTCTTGGCCTTAATGTTTGGCCTGAAGCTGGTGATGAATTTTTAGCGCTGCTGCCTGTTTCTCGCTGGAATGCGCCGCCTTTAAATGATGAGGACAACGAATGGCTGCTTATTGTGGCCCGAGATGCCCTGCGCGGCCTGGACATTGGCTCTAATTACCCCGCCTTTTTTCAAAAGCTGATTACGAACACGAACTTGCGTCAGGCATTTTTGAATGAAATAGATCGTCAGGCACTGAGTAATGGCAGTGGCGTATCAAATAAGAAGCATTTATTATAAAAAGTAGGAATTAATTCTGCCATGTATTGATTAGAAAAAGCCTTCCCCAACATGAGGGGAAGGCTTTTTCGTTTGGATAGACAAGAGGCAACGGCCGTTTTGCCTTAGATCACGTTCAATTCTTTGCCGACTTTGCGGAAAGCAGCAAGCGCTTTATCGAGATCAATCTGATTGTGGGCGGCGGAATTCATCACTCGGATGCGGGCTTTGCCTTGAGGCACAGTGGGATAGCCAATCGCCATCGCAAATACGCCTTCTTCAAACAAGCGGCGGCTAAATGTTTGGGCTAACTGCGCTTCTCCCAACATGACGGGCACGATGGGAGTTTGCGTGTGACCCGTATCAAACCCATACTGTTGCATCTGTGCCTTAAAGTAGGCGGCGTTTGCCCATAGTTTTTCAACCAGGGCCGTTGATTCTTGCAATACGGCAACACCTTCTATGCACGCCGCCACATCTGGCACAGTCATGGCGCTGGAAAAGAGAAACGGCCGTCCCCGTTGGCGCAGCCAATCTACAATCTCCTGTCTACCGGCAACCAGGCCGCCGACCACGCCAAAAGCTTTGCTGAGTGTGCCCACTTCTATATCCACTTTGCCATGCAAGCCAAAGTGATCCACGATGCCACGACCGCCTTCCCCTAAAACGCCTTCACCGTGCGCGTCATCGACCATGAGTAAAATGTCCAGTTCGTTGGCAAGGTCACAAATTTTGTCGAGCGGCGCGATGTCGCCATCCATGCTAAAAACGCCATCGGTGACAATGAGCCGACGGCCGTTTACCGGTGTTTCTGCAATTTTCAAGCGCAAATCAGCCACATCATTGTGCGCGTAGCGCACCACGCGCGCCCGGCTGAGGCGGCAGCCGTCGATGATGCTGGCATGATTCAATTCGTCGGAAAAAATGACGTCATCTTTCCCTACCAGGGCAGATAGAGTGGCTAAATTGGCCGCAAAACCGCTTTGGAAGGTAATGCAGGCCTCTGCCCGCTTAAACTCCGCCAGACGGCGCTCCAACTCAATATGCAGCGACATGGTGCCCGCAATGCTGCGCACCGCTCCGGGACCAATGCCATACTGATCAATCGCTTGTTGGGCCGCTTTCCGCAGCCGGGGATGATTTGCCAATCCAAGGTAATTGTTGGCGCAAAAGTTCAACATCTCCCGGCCGTCAATGCGCACCCAGGCGTCCATAGGTGAATCAATGGTACGTATCACGTTGAATAAGCCAGCTTCTTTTAGACTGGCTAATTCTTCTGAAATCCATGCGGTTCTTTGGTTCTTCATTTTTTCTCCTCAAAATAAGATGGGAAATAGGGTTTCAGCTCTAAAAGCCGCTCACATTTGCGTGGGAAAATCAAAAAATCTTGTTTCCAGGCCAAACATTTCAGACAAATGCGCGCCCAAGGCTTTTACGCCGACTGTTTCGGTGGCGTAGTGCCCGGCATATATCACATTGATGCCATGATCAGCCGCCGCCCAGAAGTTGGCGTGAGATGTTTCGCCTGTCAGGAATGTATCGCAGCCTAACGCTTTGGCCTGTGCCACTTCATCAGCGCCAAAGCCGGAAAGGATGGCAACCTGGGTGACGTTTTCGGGACCATGAGCCAAAACCCGGGACTGGGTGTTCAATTGAGTATTGATGTGGGAGACAAACTGAGCTAAGGGCGTAACGGCCGTTACCCGACCATACACCCCAATCGGCATCCCCATCGGCGCACACCAAAAATCGGCCACATCCACACCGCACATCTGCGCCAACACCGCATTATTGCCCACGGCAGGATGCCCATCCAAGGCCAGATGCGCCGCATACAAATGAATGTCGTTCTCCAAAAGCAAACGGACCCGTTTTCCTAACGGTCCGGCAATACGCTCCACACTGCGCCACAAAATACCATGATGGACCAGCAGCATGTCGGCGCCCCAGGCGGCGGCGGCCTCAATCACAGGTGGCGCCACATCCACCGACAAGGCTATTCGCTGCACATCTTTTGCCCCGGCTTCCACCTGCAAACCTTGGGGACCATAATCCTTAAACTCTGCCAAACGCAAATA
>JAWOGU010000466.1:0-3311 GCA_046496595.1 Chloroflexota bacterium | reverse complement strand
AGGCTGCCACTACTGTGCAAAAGCTGCCTGAGCTTGTCGAAGGCAGCCGGGCTTCGACAGGCTCAGCCCTCGCCTTCAGAAATGCCAGGCACATTAAATCCGCCGCTTGAAAACGCAGAAATAGGTGTTGGCCCAATAGGTGATGTTGTTGGGGTGGACCAGGACATCATGGTTTTTGCCGATGATAACTGGCGTCATGTGGACCAGTTCCCATCCTTTTTCACCCAGGCGGTTAAGTTCCGGTATCACGGCGTAAGGTGAAAACTTAGGATGGTCGCCGGGGGGTATCATGGCCTCGTTGTGCCATTCAATCTGATTGATTTCCGCTTCAATGAAGGTGGTGTAGTACTCCCATTTTTCCATGTTTGGCTCCTTAGGCTGTTTCATGTTCAAACTCATTTTAAAGTAGCGGGGATTACGGGATGAAGGGATAAGATGGCGGGAAAAACCCTAAATCTACTAATCCCCGCTCTGGTTTCGGGTCATGCGTCACACTCATTCAAGCCTGCGTGAGTGGACCCTGTGATTATAGCGGATTGACTGAAGGTGAGAAACGGCCGTTTCCCGCCACTTTGCAAATCAAGGAACAGGGGTATGATCGGACAAATCAAAAGGCGTGATGCGTGATGCGTGAAAAACCTTTACGCATCACGCATCACACAAAACCATGAAAAAACTACGCACTTCGTTCAACAAATGGGAATTACTGGGCTTAACGGCCGTTCTCCTTCTAGCCGCTTTTTTACGACTAGGATATCCCGGCATCAATTCCTTCGGCTTCGACGAGGCGCGGGTGAGCCACATGGCGCTGCAAATGGCCCGCGATGACCTGTTTGCTCAGATGGGCATGCAGTCTTCCACTTACGTGCCCAACTTGCCGGCGGCGGTGTGGCTGTTTGCCATTCCTTACTGGTTCACGCCGGATCCGTTGGGCGCAAATGTGTTTATTGGACTGGTGGGGATAACGGCCGTTCTGGCAATCTGGTGGCTGGCGCGGCAGGCGTGGGGCGCGTGGGCCGGTTTTGCCGTGGCGCTGCTGCTGGCGGCTTCACCCATGGCCGTGGCCTACTCGCGCAGCGTCTGGTCGCAAGACTTGCTGATCCCCTTCACCATTTTTTGGGCGCTGACAGGCGTTATGGGCATTGCTCAGAAACGCAGTTGGGTATTAGCAATCTACGTGTTTTTGGCCGGATTCACGCTGCAAATTCACTTCGCCGCCATTCCCCTGCTCATCGGTACCGCTTGGCTGGCGCTTCGCTACCAATTGTGGCGGCAGTGGAAGCCGGTTCTCGTGGGCGGACTGCTGGCGCTGCTGGCGGCTGCGCCCTATGTGCAAATTATCTGGTGCTGTGGTCCTGGCGCACAAGAAGAATGGCGCACCCTGTTGAACGCCGCCAACATCACCAATACCGACGTCTTCCACATCCTGGCCGACGTGGGCAGCGCCGTAAACTGGGAAGGACTGTTTTTAGGCCAGGATTGGCAGTGGGCGCCGCCGCTGCCGCTGCTGCTCACCCTGGCCCGCACTGTTTTGCTGGCGCTCATGGCGGTTGGACTGGTCCTGGGGGTAGGGCTTACCTGGCGTTACCGGCGAACCCCGCCCGACTGGCCTTCGGTGCTGACGACGCTGCTGCCGGTGTGGGTGCTGTCCATTCCGCTGTATTACGTGCGTTTTCCGCGAGAAGTGGGCAACCATTACCTGCTGTCTGCGCTGCCCGCTTTACTGCTGCTGGTAGGACTGGTCATGGGCTGGCGGCGATTTTCACGGGGATGGGTGTGGGGGATAACGGCCGTTCTCATCCTCATCGCCAGTGTGCAAAGCTTCACCATGGTCCAGGCGCTGCAAACCGTGGCCGCGCAGTCGCCGCCCGGCGGCATGGGCACCCCCCTGCGCTACCATCGCGCCGCCGCCCGCGCTTTGCAAGACGGCGCGCCTATCGCCGTCCACACTTTCGACGACAACGCCGCCTACGCCGGCGACGCCGCCACGTTCTCCATTTTGTTGTGGGACTATCCTTACCGTATGGTAGACGGCCGTTCCGCCATCCTCATTCCCGCTGTAGAACCAGGCCAGCCAGTGCATCTGCTGGCGACCTTCGACACCTTGCCCGCCTGGCAGGAAATGGCCGCCAATGGCCTCATCGAAGACGTGGAAACGCTGCCCCGCCGCCCCGACGAACCGCCTTACATGGCTGCTACTCTTGAAGACCTGAATCTGTCCCAATTCCAATCTGTCGAGCCGGTGCGTCTGGCGAATGGCGCGGAACTGGCGGGCTGGACAGCGCGGCAGACAGACGTAGGCTGGCGCCTCTTAACGCTCTGGCGCATCAGCGGGCAGCCGGATGGACAGAATTACCACCAATTCAACCACTTCCGGGATGAGTTCTCGCCGGAACCAATTGCCATCCACGATACGCGCCTGTCATCGGGAGCCTGGCAGCAGGGGGACACGCTGATCACCTGGGTCGATTTTGATCCGGCTGGGCAGCCTGGCCCGTTCTGGGTGGACGTGGGCATGTACACCTATCCGGAAGTCGCCCGCACCCCTCGCCTGGACCACGACAGCGACCCCATGCAGCCAATATGCCTGGGGCCGTTTGGGGAATAAAAAAGTGACAGTCACCGCTCAGGTGATTGTCACTTCGGCAAGCTTGTTTGATAATCGATTAACTAAGTTGGGACAGGGTTTTCTTTCGTGACGATGAGGTTAACAATAGGCAGAGCAGAAAGTTCCAGATCGGTTAAGTTTAAGCAGTTTGAAATGCGGGTAACAACTGGTTGCTTACCGAGCGCGGCAGATCTGCCATAACAAAGTATTCTGCGGGATACAAATAATCTTCCCCTTCATTATCGATAATGCGAATATAGTCAGAACGTTGCGCACTTTCATCGGGTATTACACGATAAATCATGCGTGGGGTTAACAAATCAGGGTCATGTGTGCGGATGCAAATTGCAAATTGAGGAGATAGTTCTGGGGTGTCCATAATGTTAGCAAGTTAGGCGGGCGCGGCCGTTCCTTTGCTGAAAACCAGATTAACCAGAGGCAAGACAGACAATTCTAAATTGGCTAAATTGAGCATTTTGCTAGGCTCTGTTGACTTTTTGTTAAAAATTACTTAAATCTAATCAAAGTGTTCAACCATCTATGGGATGACAACACGTAGATTAGATGACACAACATGGGATAAGATTTATTCCTTCTTGAAACTGACGCCTCGCATTTACACTGGAAACAAACAGAAAACTCGGACATTTGTCGAAGCCGTCTATTGGATCCTGCGTACAGGAGCACAATGGCGTGATTTGCC
>JAWOGU010000462.1:0-5877 GCA_046496595.1 Chloroflexota bacterium | reverse complement strand
GCCACCTTGCCACCTTGTCACCTTGCCACTCTGCCACCTTGCTACTTTGCCACCCTACCCCTCTGCCGCCTTGCCCCCTTGCCGCCTTTTTCCGGCGCCGTGATGAGGAAGAGTTCGGCGATGTATTTGTTGAGGCCGCGGGCGTAGGCGTTGAGGTAGTCCTGGGTGATTTTTTGGGCGAGGTCACGGTGGTGAACGGCCGTTAACAACCCCACATGCGGTCTAAAATCGCGCAAGGTGACAATCATGGTCTGGTTGGCGGCGGTCATCACGCCCCAGGCCAGCGTCTTCTTTTCGTTGTCGTCTTTGGCGGTGATAAAGCGGGTGAGCGAGCTGCCGGGCGCCACCTGACCCACGTTGGAGAAAACCTCGCGTCCCTTGATGATGTCGTTGAGCACGTCGAAGCGGCTGGGGATGGCGTCGAGGAGCTGCTGGAGCGGGGCGGGCATGTGGGCCAGCAGTTTGATGCTGCCCACGCTGGCGCTTTCGCCGGCGTTGGCGACTTCTTTGGCGCGGCTGAGAATTTCGCCAAAACCTGCCAGACTGCCCAGGTATTCTTTCTTCAGCGTTTCCGCTTCGGGGTCCTCGTGGGCGATAAGGGTGAGCAGGCGCTTATGGCTGTTGAGCAGGTCCAGTTCGGCCAGGGGCACGTTGAACGCCAGGGGGAAGAGGCGGTCGGCGGGCTGGCGGCGGCTGGCGTCTACGGGGATGAGCATGGTGGGGTTGCTGTTGGCGTCCAGGGCGTCCAAAGCGGCGCTGGCGGCGTCGAGAGTGGCTGGCTGCTGCTGCAAACTTTGCAGTTGGCTGATGAGGCTCAGGTCGGCGTGGTAAGTGACAGCGTGGATGGCGCGGTAGAGGACCAGCAGGTCGTTGACGGTGAGTTGGAGCAGGTCGCTGCGCTGTTTGAACAGGCGGCGCAGATCGAGGATGGCGGGCAGGTCAACGGCCGTTGTCTCCGCACTGACTTCCGAGGCTACCGGTAAGGCTGCCCGGATGCGCTCCCGTTCTTGAGGCGAGAGGGCGAGGGCGGGCGAGTAGGGGCGGGTGCTGCCCGGTTGGGCGGGCGGCAGGCTGTGCAGGTAGGCGGCCCAGGAGAGCGCTTCACCGGTGAGAATTTCGGCCAGGGAAACGCCCCAGGCGCCGTCAAAAAAGATGTGAGAAAGGTCGAAAACGGCCGTTTCCGGTGTGAAAAATATCGTCAGCGGCTGATCGCCCACGGCCCGTTCCGCCTGCCGGATTTCGGCCAGGGGCAGGTCACGGGGGCGTGGATCGGCGTTGATCCAGATGGGCGCCAGACGCAGTTTGCACAGCTCTTCGCGGCGCTCCAGTCTGTCCAGCATACCGCTGCCGGCGCCGCGCTGCATCCGGGCGCAGTCCGCCAGCGCCTGGGGCGTGTCCAGGGGCGGATGGGTGAGCAGGGCGGCCACGTGGGCGCGTACTTTGTCCACGCTGGCAGGCTGGTCGCTGTCTGGCTGGCAGGCGCGGAGGAGGTAATAACGGCCGTTGTGGATGACCCCCACGTGTAAATCCTGGAGGGGGATGTGGCTGCGCCGTTCGCTGTATTTTTCGGCGTGGAGGAAGGCGTGGATGCTCATCTGCCGCTGGTAGGCAGGCAGGGAAGCGGCGGCGGCGTCTACGTCCGCCTGCCAGGTTTGCAGCGCGGCGGCGGGCAGATCCAGGGTGGCGGCGGTCATAAACTGATCAAATTGGCGGCGGCGGTAGGCGGGGTAATTTTCCTTGAGGCCAGCGTCATGGCCGCGGGCGTAGGAGCGCTGTTTTTCCCACTGACTGTAGAGGGCTGACAACGGCGGAACTTGGGCTGCCAGCAGGTGAGTGTGAACCCGCTCACGCCATTCGTTTTCCAGCAGGTCAGGGTATTGGTGCAGGCAGTAAACGGCCGTCATCACCCAGGCGGTCAGGGCGTCGATTTCTGAGAGTTGGATGTTGTGCTGGCGCAAGGTGGTGGCGAAGCCGTGGGTTTCGCAGGTGTGGCGGGCGGTATCGTCGCGTAGGGCGTATTCGACGTAAAACTGCCAGGTGCCTTCGGGGAAGGCGGCATCCGGGTTTTTGCCCGCCAGTTTTAGCAGGGATTGGTAGGCAAAAATGATGGCGGCGGGTCCGGCAAAGAAGGTGCTGTAGACGGCGCGGTCTTTGAGCGCCTGCTCTACGCCCCGAAAGAGCAGGCCGATGTCGCGGCGCACGTTTTCTTCCGTGGGGCCGCGTTTGGGCAGGTTTGCCAGCCCGTTGAGGATGACGCCGGGCACGTTGCCGGCCGGAGCCACGCGGGCGATTTGCGCCACCAGACCCGCAATTTCCGGCAGGGACAACTTGGACATCTCACGCACAGTTTTAGAGTGGGCGATGGTGTGCAGGTCGCTGCTGGTGGCGATGGTCGCTTGTCGGTACTGCTCGTTATCCATGTGGTTGACTTCCTGTGTGTGCGGATATTATGACGGTGTTTGCATGGGAGGGCAAGAGAGGAGAGGTGATCCGGTTTATAATTTACCCTGGTGAAAATTTGGATATTTCAGGTAATTTGCCTATAACAAGGGTTAGTTATGGCATTGGGCAACACCATCGGACAATGACACTGTTCTGGGTAGGCGAAACATGACAACAACCATTCACACACAATTACAGACATATCTGGCGGGGAATTTCGACGCGTACCTGGCTTTGCTGAAGCAATGGGTGAGTATCAACAGCTTCACCACGAATGTGGAAGGGGTGAATGAACTGGGCCGGGTAACGGCCGTTTCCTTTACCAGGTTAGGTTTTAGCGCCGATTACGTCCAGTCGGCCTGTCAGGATTATGGGCAGCATCTCGTGCTCACCCGTCCCGGTAAATCCGGGCGGAAAATTGGCCTGGTTTCCCATTTGGACACCGTCTTTCCTCCGGCTGAGGAGATACGCAACAATTTTGCCTGGCGGGCGTCGGGGCGTCGTATTTATGGTCCCGGCACGGTGGATATTAAAGGCGGCACCCTGATGATTTACATGATGCTGGCGGCGCTGCAAGCCGTGGCGATAGACGTGTTTGAGGACATCACCTGGGTGATTTTGTTGGATGCTTCAGAAGAAGTGGACGGGACCGATTTTGGCGACTTGTGCCTGGAGCGCCTGGGCACGGACGCCCTGGCCTGCCTTATTTTTGAAGCGGGTTATTTTGAGCGCAAACAAGCCAAAGTGGTGGTGGCGCGTAAAGGCATGGCGACGTTCCGCATTGACGTGGAAGGGCGGGCGTCCCACGCCGGCAGCGCCCACGAGCAGGGGGCCAACGCCATCTGGCAGTTGGCCGATGTGGTGCAGCGTGTGTGCCAATTGACTGATTACGAACAGGATTTGACTTTCAACGTCGGCACGGCCTCCGGCGGTACGGTGCTGAACCGCGTGCCGCATTTTGCTTCGGCCAGCGTGGAGATGCGCGCCTTTACGCCGGAGATTTATGAAAGTGGAGCCGCCAGCATATTGGCTTTAGACGGTTTATCCAGTGTGCAAAGCGCCGATGGGCGCTTCCCCTGCCGGGTGCATGTGACCTGGGTGCGCAAAACTAAACCCTGGCCGCGTCATGAAGCCACTGAGCGCCTATTCCGTGTGTGGCAGGAAGCCGGCGCAGACATGGGTTGGACGGTGCTGCCGGAAGAGCGGGGCGGTTTGAGCGACGGCAATTATATTTGGGATCTCATGCCCTGTTTGGACGGCCTGGGGGCGGCGGGGGGTAATGCGCATTGTTCAGAGCAGAGTGAGGACGGCAGCAAGGAACAGGAATTCTGCCTGCCGGCGGCGTTTATACCCAAGACGGTGTTGAACGTAACGGCCGTTCTCAAACTCATTCACGTGGCTAATTAGCCCGCAATATGTTAACATAACACGCCGTTCACATTTTAAGAAATTACAGAGGGTGGCGGGTTGCAGGCGGCGAGTGTAATCGCCGGATACGCCGCCCACACTCTTTATGCCCCAAAAGGAACTGAAGCAGCGTGATTACCTGACAGAACGTATCCAAGCTTACCTGCGTCATGAATATGAAGATCAAGAGGTCGTCAAAGCCGGACTGTTTAACATTTATTTCAACGCTGACGATGACAGGACGGACCACAACCTGGCTGTACCCAAAGAACGCACAACTGAGGTGAGCTACGAGACGTTGGCGCTCATGGAAGCTGCGTTTTCTCAACGTGGACTGATCCCGTGTGTGCAGTTTTTAGACGCCTACAATCCGGCGTTAACCTCCCTGTTAGGCCGCTGCCATTATTTTTTGCTTAAAGAAGAGACGGTCATGTATTGCACGCCGGAAATGCTGCGCCCGGCTCCGGACATGCCCGGACTGACGACGCTGGTTCTCTCGGCGGATTCGTCGTTGGAGGATGTGCGGGAAGGGCTGGCGCAAACCAGCCAGCTTGGTTTTGATCCCTTTGCCACGCGGATGATGGATACCGACATGGAGCTGTTCCGCCGAAAACTATTAACCGGACGAGCTTTTGTGTTGCGGTTAAATAAAAAGCCGGTAACGGCCGGCATGTTTACCGATCAATTTGACGGTCTGGTGCAGTTGGTGGGGTTGACCACTCTGGCCGATTACAGGCATCAGGGTTTTGCCGCCTATCTCGCCGGTTACATGACCAAATATGCCTTTGCCCGCGGCGTGGACACGGTTTTCCTGCTGAGTGACCAGGCGGCAGGCACGGATACTGTTTACCGGCGGGTAGGGTATAAGCCCTGCGCGGCGCTGTTAACCTATCAAAAAGAGGCGGAATAATGGACTGGGAAAAATTGCTGGCAGAGTGTGTGGATTTTACGCAGCGGCTGGTGCAAACGCCGAGTCTGCCGTTTCAGGAAGCGGCTTTGGCGGCGCTGATTGCGGCGGAAATGGAGGCGTTGGGCTTTGATGAGGTCTGGCTGGATGCGATGGGCAATGTAAACGGCCGTTTATACGGTCAAAACCGCCAACTGCCGGCGCTGGTGCTGAACAGCCACACCGACCACGTGGATCCGGGCGACCCGGCGTTATGGTCCACGCCGCCCTATGCGGCGGAGATTGTGGGAGACCGCCTTGTGGGCCGGGGAACCTGCGACATTAAAGGGCCGCTGGCGGTGCAGGTGTACAGCATGGCGGCGCTGATTCAGAATGGGGAACGGCCGTTACGCGATGTCGTTTTCTCCGGCGTAGTGCAGGAAGAAATCGGCGGCGCGGGCGCTAAATTCTGGGTGGAAAATCTTGATTACGACGTGGCGCTGGTGGTGTTGGGCGAGCCGTCGGACAACAACCTGGCTCTGGGACACCGCGGTATTCTCCAAATGTGGCTGACGTTAAACGGCCGTTCTGTCCATGCCAGCGTGCCCGAAAAAGGGCGCAATCCCAACTACAAACTGGCCGAGTTTTTAACCTCACTGCGAGAGCGTCAGGGGGAATTGAGCAGTCACCCCTTGTTAGGACCCACCACGGTCGCGCCGACTATCATTGAAGTGGATACGACCAGTTCAAACGTAACGCCAGCATGGACGCGGGTGCTGCTCGATTTCCGCACCGCCAGCGAAAGCAGCAACAACCTGCAAGCCTTCGTGGGTGAACTGGTGGGCGATTGGCCCCACACTATCACCGACGCCTGGGCGGCGCCCGGCACACCGTTCGCCGACTCGAATGAGACGATTTACGGCTTTGTTACCCTGCCGGACAGCGAGGTGGTGGCGCGCATGAAAACGGCCGTTACCCAGGGCATGAGGCGCGAACCGGCGCTCATCAGCTACCAGTTCGCCACCGATGGGCGGCACTTTACGCCTTACGGCATTCCCATCATCGGCCATTCACCCGCCGAAGAAGCCCAGCCCCACATCGCCGGCGAAAGCCTCAGCATCAACAAAATGGGGGAAGCGTTA
>JAWOGU010000414.1:0-33764 GCA_046496595.1 Chloroflexota bacterium | reverse complement strand
TGCAAATCACGCAGAGAAACGCGGGCATCAAAGGTATGGCGCTCCCCTTCCGGCCCGCTGTGCACGGCGTAATGTTTGGCGCAGGCGGTGGCCTTCAAATAGACGGGGTGATCGCCTTGCAAGCCGCGCACAAAGGCCGCGCCCATCTCGCCGGTGAGTACCGGGTCTTCGCCCCACGTTTCTTGCCCCCGTCCCCAGCGCGGATCGCGGAAGATGTTGACGTTGGGCGACCACATGGTGAGACCCTGATAGATGAGAGAACGGCCGTTTCGCCTGACCGCCTCATGGTATTTTGCCCGCGCTTCATCCCCTACAGCCGAAGCCACCTGCTCAATCAAAGCGGGATCCCACGTCGCCGCCATGCCAATCGCCTGCGGAAAAACGGTCGCGCGGCCGTTGCGGGCCACCCCATGCAGGGCTTCATTCCAAAAATTATAAGCGTGCAATCCCACATGCGGCACAGCCGGGGCGTCATTGCACATCTGGCTGATCTTCTCCGCCAGCGTCATGCGGTTTAACAAATCCTCGACTCGTTGCGCCAGCGGCGCGGACGATTTCAAATACAAGGGCTGCGAGTTTGCTGCGTTTTCTGTCATGTCCACCTCTAATTGTCCTTCCATCACGTTAGATTCAGTAGATCCCAATTCCGATTTTTATCCACAGATTTCGCAGATTAACGCAGATTTTTAGGGCCAATCTGCGAAATCTGCGTTAATCTGCGGATCAAATCTTTTAAATTTTGGTTCTTCTGAGATTATCGTTCCTCAACGTCAGATCATCGTTCCTCAACGTCAGATCATCGTTTCTCAACGTCAGATCATCGTTCCTCAACGTCAGATCATCGTTCCTCAACGTCAGATCATCGTTCCTCAACGTCAGATCATCGTTCCTCAACGTCAGATCACCGTTCCTTCACGTCAGATCGTCGTTCCTTCGCGTCAGATCACCGTTCCTTCGCGTCAGATCGTCGTTCCTTCGCGTGGATTGGACCAATCTCAGAAGATTGGTCCAATCTCCACGCCGCACTCAAAATTCAGTGTTAAATTGTAACAGCATCGGGTAAACTTGACGGGTCAAAATCCACAGCACTTTCCAAAGCGCTGCACATTTTCCATACACCTGCATCCGCAGAGATAGAAGGAGTTTTAACCATGGCCCCTCGTGAAACCCATACCGTTCAAATCGCCGGCATCGTGCGCCATCTGCCATTATTTGAAGTCGCTCCCGGCGTGCGCATTGCCATCTTCAACATGTTGGGCGACACCAACGTCGTCAAAGCCGCCGCCGCCGCTCTAGCCGAACGACTCAAAGAGACCCAGGCTGAAGTCCTGGTGACGGCCGAAGCCAAAAGCATCCCCCTCATCTATGAAATGAGCGCCCTCATGGGGCTGCCCTACGTCGTCTTGCGCAAGTCCTACAAGTCCTACATGGGCCAGGCGCTCAGCGCTGAAACCGTCTCCATCACCACCGGCAAACCCCAGATGCTCTACATCGACGAAAAAGACCAGGCACTGGTACAGGGTAAACACGCTATCATCGTAGATGACGTGGTCAGCACTGGCAGCACCCTCAAAGGCATGGAGCAACTGGTGAAAAAAGCCGGTGGCAGCGTCAGCCGCATCGCCGCCGTTTTTACGGAAGGGGATGGTAACTGGCGCGACGTCGTGGCTCTGGGCAACCTGCCTGTTTACATGGACTAAAAAACGCAGGACTCCCGACCCGCTGAAGCGTGAAAACTGGAGATTAAAGATTAAAGATTAAAGATGACTGGAGAGCGGTTCAATCTTCAATCTTTAATCTTCAATCTTTAACGGAGAACTGACTTTTATGTCCGCTGCCTCCCTGTCCATTTTCCAACACCTGTTTGCGTCCGTGGCGGATGAGATGGGCGTCACCCTGGCGCGCGCCGCCTACAGTCCCAACATCAAGGAACGGCTTGATTTCAGCTGCGCCGTGTTTCTAGGCGACGGCCGAATGCTGGCCCAGGCGGCTCATATTCCGGTCCATCTGGGCGCCATGCCCGCTTCCGTACACGCCGCCATCCAGAACTGCGCCCCCTTCCAGCCCGGTGACGTCGTCATCCTCAACGATCCCTATCAAGGCGGCAATCATTTACCGGACATTACGCTGGTTTCACCTGTTTTTGTCAGTGAACAGGTTACAGTGGACAGTGGACAGTTTACAGGGCTGCCCGCCTTTTTTGTCGCCAGCCGCGCCCATCATGCGGACGTGGGCGGCATGTCGCCGGGTTCCATGCCGCTTTCCACAGAACTATTCCAGGAAGGCATCATCATTCCGCCGCTCAAACTGGTAGACGGCGGGCAGCGCAACCAGGCGGTCTGGCAGCTCATTTTACGCAATGTGCGCACGCCGCAGGAACGGGAAGGCGATCTGGCGGCGCAGCTTGCCGCCCACACGATTGGCGAGAAGCGGCTGCATGAGATCGTGCAGCGCAGCGGGCTGGCAGCCGTACAGGATCACGCCGCCGCGCTGATTGTCTATGCCGAGAAGATGACCCGCGCCGCCATTGAGCAGATTCCAAACGGCCGTTATACCTTCACCGACACGCTCGACAATGACGAAATTACCCCCATCCCCATCCAGGCAGCCATCACCATAACCGGCGATGAGATGGTAGTTGATTTTAGCGGCACGGCAACGGCCGTTGCCGGCAATCTCAACGCCGTGCCCGCCATCGTCACCTCGGCCGTCGCCTACTGCCTGCGCTGCGTCGCCCTGGCTCTGCTGCAAACCGACCTGCCCATGAACGAAGGCGCTTTCACCCCCGTCGCCATCCACATCCCGCCAGGCTCCCTGCTGGACCCACCGCCGCCCCACGCCGTCGCCGCCGGCAACGTCGAGACCTCCCAGCGCCTTGTAGACGTCATCTTCGGCGCATTGGCGCAGGCGCTGCCCCACCTTATCCCCGCCGCCAGCCAGGGTACCATGAACAACCTCACCTTTGGCGGCGCTCATCAGTCAGGCGGGCAGTTCGCCTACTACGAAACGATAGGCGGCGGCGCTGGCGCCGGCCCCCTGGCAGACGGCGCCAGCGGCGTCCACGTCCACATGAGCAACACTCTCAACACCCCCATCGAAGCCCTGGAACACACCTTCCCCCTGCGCATCGAAACCTACAGCTTCCGGCAAAATTCCGGCGGCGGCGGGCAGCAGCGCGGCGGCGATGGTCTGGTGCGCGCCATCCGCTTCCTGAGTCCCGTCACCGCCACCATCACCAGCGAACGCCGCCAGAAACCGCCCTATGGCTTGCAAGGCGGCGAACCGGGAGCGCCCGGCAAAAACAGTCTCGTTCGCGGTGAGGAAGAAATACCAGTCCCCAGCAAAGCCACCCTGCAAATCCAAACCGACGACGTGCTTCGCCTGGAAACGCCTGGCGGCGGCGGCTGGGGCAAGCCCCCTGAATAGGTAACACGACCTATACAATCCGAACCCGTTCCCTTCTATAATCAAACAGGTTCACCCAGGCTCTCTAGTACCCGTGTGCCGTAATCCGTATGCGGTATTCCGTCGGGCGCAACTCTGGCAAACGCCAGCGGAACAGGGCTTACGGAACACGGGTTACGGAACACGAAATACGGATACCAGAATACCAGCATCAGGAGTAATTCAATGACCGTAGTAAACGCCCCTATCGCCAAACTCCAGGACCGCGAACTGCGTAAAGCAGTGCTGTGGCTTGCCGAAAAAATCGAATCTTCCCTGGCTGATAAAACCATGCCCTCCCGCGACCCCGAAACGGTGCAGCTCATCAAAGAACGCTATGAAATGGCGCGGAAACATGCCAAAATCAACATTCCGCCGCAGCTCGAACCCGTCTTTTTTGAAGCGCTGGTCGATGAAATCGTGGGTTTTGGTCCCATCGAACCGCTGCTCAACGACAAAGACATCACCGAAATCATGGTGAATCGGGCGGATCTGGTCTACGTTGAAATCAAAGGCAAAGTCGCGGAAAGCGGCGTCACCTTCGTCAACGACGCTCATGTGGAACGTACCATCAACAAAATCATCAAGCCGTTGGGCCGCTCGGCTAACAGGGACATGCCCCTGGTCGACGCCCGCCTGCCAGACGGCTCTCGCGTCAATGCAGTGGTGCCGCCCTGCGCCATTGATGGCGCCAACATCACCATTCGTAAATTTTCCAAAACGCCTTTTCAAATTCAAGATCTGATTAACTTCGGCAGCCTGAACGAAGATATGGGCGAATTCTTACGAGCCTGTGTGGTATCCCGGCTCAACATTGTGGTCAGCGGCGGCACCGGTTCCGGCAAAACAACGCTGCTCAATGTACTTTCCAGCTTTATTCCGGACAGCGACCGCATTGTCACCATTGAAGACGCCGCGGAACTTAACCTGCTTCAGCGGCATGTGGTGCGCCTGGAAACTAAAAAGCCCACCCGCAAAGGCGATACCGAAGTCGGCATCCGCGATCTGGTGATCAACTCATTGCGCATGAGGCCGGAACGCATTGTGGTGGGTGAATGCCGGGGGGGCGAGGCGCTGGACATGCTGCAAGCGATGAACACAGGCCACGACGGCAGCCTGACGACGGTTCATGCCAACAGCCCGCGTGACACCATTTCCCGCCTGGAAACGCTGGTGCTGATGGCCGGCATGGATTTACCCCTGTCTGTGGTACGCAAGCAAATTGTGGCGGCGGTAGACCTCATCGTACAGCAGGCCCGCCTGCGCGATGGGCAGCGAAAAGTGGTTGCCATTACGGAATTGGCCGGTATGGAAGGGGAAACGCCGGTGATGCAAGATATTTTCAAATTCCAGGAATCAGGTGAAAGGGACGGCAAAGTTTTTGGCGAGTTTGCGCCGGGCGGGGTGCGCCCGATGTGCGAGCAAAGGCTCAAAAATCATGGATTTAGCCTGCCGCCAGCTATGTTTATGGGCGGCAGCCGCGGCGCTGCCCAGGCGGGCCGCAAGCGGTAAGGAACGCGCCGGATTTTGAGGCTTATCGTTCTGCGCTACAATTCATGCCCTATGCGATTCTTGATAGTTGGTATTCTTTTGAGCAGCCTGTTTTTGGCAGGCTGCCGCTCTTTTCAGGCGGAACCGGCAGCGGTGGTGGTGGAAATGACGGCGGCGATGGTTACAGAAACGGCCGTTCCTCCTTCCCCTTCTCCTACCCTCACCGCCACCCGCCCAAACAGGCAGGTTACCGTGGCCGCGCCAGCCAGTCCCACGCCTATTCCCACCCAAGCTACGCCCACCCCCATCCCGCCCACCATCACTCCCACCGCCACTCCCATCGGTCTGTGCAGCCTGCGTATGCCGGGCGACGATCTCCTTACCCTGGTCACCCAAACTTACAATTTAAGCCGCAATTACGCCCCGGATGACCTGGTGCTGCTCACCGATTACCTGCCCATGGAAGTGACCCTGGGTTATCCCAGCGAAATCCGCGAGGTGGTCCTGGAACCGCTGCTCACGCTGGTCGCCGACATGAAAGCGGCCGGTTTACAACCCCAAGTTATCAGCGGCTACCGCAGTTATTATGCCCAGTCCGTTGCCTGGGAAAAATGGAGCGAAGAGTATGACCATGCCTCCATCGTCAGCGCCCGTCCGGGCCACAGCGAACACCAGTTAGGCACCGTGGTGGACTTTGGTTCACCTACCCTGGCCGAAGTCGTGGGCACGCCTGATATTCAGTTTCACACCTACTTTTTTAAGACGCCTGAAGGCGTCTGGCTGTTGGAAAATGCCCATCGCTATGGCTTTACGCTCAGCTACACGCGGGAAGCCTTTGAAATAACGGGTTTTTACTACGAGCCGTGGCACTACCGTTACGTCGGTCCGGAAATGGCCGCGCTGTTGAAAGACCTCAACCTCACGCTTACGGAGTACCAACTTATTAACCAGCCAGAACCTTGTATTCCGGATTGATTCTTATGCGCCTATTCTCTGTTATCTTTTTATGTGTGTTGGTTTTAGCCGGCTGTCAGGCAGAACGGCCGTTATCGCTCCCCACGCCCACATCCCAAACCCAACCGGCCCCAGCCCTGGCGACTGCCGCGCACACCCCGACGGCGGAACCGCCCACGCCAACGGCCGTTCCCAGCCAAACGCCCATCCCGCCTGCCACCGCCACCGCCACGACCGTGCCCTCGCCTACCCCCAAACCTGTCGTGTCCCTGTTCCTGCCCGCCGCGTGGCAGGCCATCGCCGACACAATTGTCACAGAGTTGAACGCGGCGCATCCCGCCACGGACTGGGTTCTGAGCAGCAGCGAACCATCGGCCCAAATAAGCCTGGTTAACCAGGAAGGCGGACTGCCGGTCCACCAGGAGCCGCTGGCGCTGGTGGTGCCTTTCAACACCAACTGGGACAACACCGACCAGCTAACCGCCCAGGGCATCATCGACCAGGGTCATGGTCTGGTCAAAGTCATGCCCTGGTCGCACATTCACCCCGCGCAAAAGAGCCTGCGCATCGACGGCCGTTTTCCCGCCGACGCTGACTACCCCTTCCACACCACCTGGTCGCTGGCAGTCCAGCCTGGCGCGGAAGAAGCCGCCGCCGCCGCCGCGCCCATTTTTCAGCAAGCGCTGGCCGATCCGGTGGTGCATCTGGCGGCCGTTGGCGACATTATGCTGGACCGCACCCTGGGCAGCGTCATTGCCGATGGGGGCATCGAATTCCCTTTCAGACTTGTCGCCGACTCTTTGCAGCCGGCCGACATCACCGTGGGCAATCTGGAGACGGCGCTGGGCGACACCGGGGAGCCGGTGGTAAAAAGCTACACCTTCCAGTCCCCCCCTGGGGCGGCGGAATCGCTGGCCTGGGGCGGTTTTGACGTGGTGTCGCTGGCAAACAACCACGCCCTGGATTACGGGCCTGAGTCGCTGCTGCAAGGCATCGACCTGCTGAAAGCGCAAAACGTGGCGCCTATCGGCGCGGGCATTAACGCCGCCGCCGCCCGCGCGCCCCACATCATCAACGTCAACGGCTATGACGTGGCTTTTCTGGGATATGTGCATGTGCCGGTGGAGGCCAGAGGCGTTTATTTTGACACCGCTACCTGGACCGCCACCGAGACTGAGCCGGGTCTGGCCTGGGCTGTGCCGGAGGAGATTAAGGAAGATGTAACGGCCGTTCTCCCGCAAGCCGATCTGGTGGTGGTGGTGCTGCACAGCGGCTATGAATACGTGGAACCGCCCAGCGAAGAGCAGACGGCCGCCGCCCAGGCCGCCATCGACGCCGGCGCCGACATTGTGATTGGACATCATGCCCATATCTTGCAAGCTGTGCAGTTTTACAAAGACGGCATTATTTTTTACGGACTGGGTAATTTCGCGTTCAACATCGACGGCAACCCCGACACAGCCATTCTCAATGTGTGGCTGGATAAAGCGGGAGTGCGCCAGTTTGAGTTCATCCCCGCTATTGTGCAGTATGGCGGGCAGCCCCGCCTGGCGGACCCGACTGAAGCCGCCGACATCCGGGCGCGTATTTACCGCTTGAGCCAGGGCTTCCCGGCGCCGGTGGTGACGAATCCGCGATAGTGGACAGTGAACAGTGAACAGTGGACTGTAAATTGTACACTGTTTACTGCCGTTTACGGGCCACGAGTTGGGCGGTGGTTTTGAGGTTGCCTGAGCGGCGGCCCTGGTAGGCTTTTTCGGCGGCGTGGATGATCTCGAAATCGGCAAAGGCGGCAGCCAGTTCTCCCGGCTGCAAAAAATAGGCGGGTTGATCAACCGGCTGGCCCGTTTGCACAAAGGTTTCAAATAAAAGCCAGCCGCCCCGTTTGAGAGCCTGCCGGTAGACCGGGAAAGCGGCTCGTTCTAAAAAACGAAAGTTAAGGATGACTTCGAAGGCGTCTGGGGGCAGCCAGGGGTGGGAGAGATCGACAACGGCCGTTTCCACCCACAATTTCCGCGCTGCCGCCTGCTCTTTCGCCAGGCGCAGTCCCACTTCGGAAACATCCAGCACAATCACATGCAGCCCGCGCTCCGCCAGAAACAAGCCGTTCACGCCCACGCCGCCAGCCGCATCCAAAGCCAGCCCGGAGGTCGGCAGTTCCCCGCCAAACTGCTGCAAAAGCAGCGCCGGTTGACTTGTCTGCCAATGTCTGCCATCTTGTTGATAACGGCCGTTCCACTTTTCAGCTTCAAACGTCATTTTTTATCACCTAAAACGGGTATAATCGGCGTACTTTAAACGGGAGGCGGCAAAATTCGTGCCCACTCAGGCAGCAGTACCATCATTCATGACCGGCGGCGGTCTGCGCGTTGACTATCTTATCACCCATGATGGCCGGGCGGCAATCCGGCAGCCGGGCGGCAATTCGTTGTATTCTGCCGTGGGGGCGGCGTTGTGGGGTGAACGGGTGGGCGTGTGGGCGCGCAAAGGGCAAAATTACCAGGACGTCTGGCTGGCTCAACTGGCGCAGGCGGGCATCGACATGTCCGGACTGGTGACTGTGCCGGAAGAGATGGATCACCGCACTTTTTTTGCCTATACGCCGGACGGCAGGCGCGACGACCGCAATCCGGCGGCCCATTTTTCGCGTATCGCGCAGCCGCTGCCGCCCGATCTGGCTGATTACGTGGACTCCACGCCGGGGCAGGACGACCCTGAAGCGTATGAACGCCTGGGACTGCGCCCGGAAGAGTGGCCTGAGATGTACACGGGGGTAACGGCCGTTCATCTGGCTGGGCATGGTTTACGCAGTCATTTGTTCATTCCACCCCTCCTGCGCAAAAAAGGCGTGAAGCAGCTCACCCTGGATCCCGGTGAGCGCTATATGATCCCTCCTTTGAGCGATTTTGTGCGCCAGATTGTGCGCCAGGTAGACGCCTTTCTGCCCAGCGAAATGGAGATTCGTTCCCTTTTTGGTGAGGGTGCGGACTATCTGGCGGCGGCGCAAATGTTATGCAGTTGGGGCGCGAAACGAGTGGTGGTGAAGATGGGGGCGAAAGGGGTGCTGGTGGTGGAGGCAAACGGCCGTTCTACCCATCTGCCGCCCTATCATTCGCCTGGTGACCCGCGAGTGGTAGACGTGACCGGGGCCGGGGACGCCTTTTGCGGCGGTTTCATGGTGGGGCTGGCCCGCAGCGGTGATGCGGTCAGCGCGGCGCAAATGGGGCTGGTTTCCGCCTCGATCATCGTGGAAGGCTACGGCGTGTTATACGGGCTGACCCGCCAGCCGGGAGAAATTGCGCAGCGGCTGGCAGCCGTCCAAAGCAGAGTATAAGGAAGCAAAAACAGAGTAAAAGGAAACAAAAAATGGACGTTTATGTATACGGAATGACAGTACTTTCCACTATCCATCAATTGAGAGACCGGTATCCGGCAGCGGACACGTATCAGGAAATCCAAAAGACGGTGGTGATGCCCGGCGGCGAGGGGGCCAACGCGGCCGTTGTCTTGAGCAATTTGGGCCTGAGTACCGTGCTGGACTGCTGTTATTTGGGTCAGGAAACGGCCGTTCCCCTGCGGTCTTATCTTCAGGAAAAACAGGTAGACTGTTCACTCCTGGTTGAGATTGAAGACTTTGCCGGTTGGAAAGACATCGTCTTGTGCGACGGCGTCAGCCGCACGGTCTTTGGCTGGTTTAACGCCTGCTTCAGCAGCGAGCGCCAGTTGTGGGCCGCCCCTGACGAAACGGCCGTTCAAAACGCCCACTGTGTCGCTCTGGATCCCTTCTTCGGGGCGGAATCCGTTGAGACCGCCGCTCTATGCCGCAAACATGGCACGCCCTACGTCACCATCGACTGCCCGTGGGACAGTCCCGTGGCCCAATCTGCCCGCGCCCTGGTCGTGTCCAGAGAGTTTCTGACGCAAAAATACCCTGGCGAGGATCCTGAACGACTGCTGGCCCAATACAGAAAATGCTGCAACGGTCTGGTAATTTTTACGTTTGGGTCTGAGAAGATTTTGTATGGCGAACCGGGCATGGAACGGCCGTTATCTTTTCAGCCTTATGTCGTGGATGTGGTGGACACTCTGGCCGCCGGCGACACGTTCCGCGCCGGAGTGGTATACGGCCTGGTGCAAAAAATGAGCGCCGCCGACATTGTGCGCTTCGCCGCCGCCACCGCCGCCGTTTCCTGCACGCGCTTCCCCTCCGTGCATGAACCACCCGCGCTGGCTGAGATTCTGGAACTGATGCAGGCAAGGTAAGAATTACAGCGGAGATTGGGGGATTAGGAGATTTTTATCCCTCAATCTCCCAATCCCCGCCAATTCTTAAAACAAAAACGGCCGTTTCCTGGAAACGGCCGTTTTTAGCACTGTGCTTATTGTTGAATAAACCTACCGGCGCATCCGGCTCCGGTTGCCATAACCGCCGCCGCCGTAGGAGGCAACGTCCAGCACCACCGCAATGCCAACCCATACCCAGTCGAACGTACTCATGCTGGGCAAGCCCAAAGGCGCAACCATCACCCACATCAGGGTGGTGAAAGGCAAGAAAATGATGCCAAGGATCGGCCAGATGATGGCGCCGCCAAATGCCGCCTGCCACCGAAGCGGCTGGGCAATCCACCAGATGATGTCAGCGGCGCGGGGGCCTAAAAACAACAAAATGGTAAATAAACAACACATCGTTTCCTCCGTTTCGCCGATCTGCTGAATGGAGAGCGGCGCTTTTAATTGATTATGGCTATTTTTGAAGCTTTGTCTAGTACCCCAGGGTATAAAACAAGGCTTTTTCAAAGTCAGTCTACAGCAAGTCCCCAGCCCTTGATTGGCAGCTTATTCTCGATTGACTGATTTAAGTGCCGGGGACTTTGGAAACGGGGTCTTCAGCGTTTCGGGACACATCTTTTTCCACGGTTTTGATGAGCAGCGTTTCCAACTGCTGCAAACGCGCTTCCAATCGTTCGGTTTCCGCCGCCTGAGCCAGGCGCCTCTGCCCCTCTTCCTGGCGCATCGCCTTTAGTTCGGCCAGGATAGAAGCAATATCAGAAGGATCAGAACGATCAGAGAGGGATAGCGTCTGGTTTGCATCTTTTTTGTTTGCCCGCCCCCCTAGAAAACTTCGCGCCAGGTACCCGGAGAGGATACCAAACAAACCAACCCCGGTCATGATAACCAGAGAGCCGATAAACCGCCCCTGGCCTGTTACCGGATATAAATCACCATAACCCACGGTAGCAATGGTCACCAACACCCACCACGCAGCATCTTCTACGGTGGTGATATTGGCGTGGTCAGCGCCTGTTTCAGCTTTCAAAATGGCGATAGAGGCAAATTCAAAGAGCAGAATCACGGCCAGAAAGATGGAGAGAACGGCCGTTTGCGCCCGCTCCTGTACAAACCACTTCAATAAAGAACTCCCCTCCGTCACGCGCAAATACCTCGCCGCCCGATAGACACGTGGCGCACGCGCCCAACGAAAAAGAGGGAAGCTGCCAATCAGGTCCAGCCAGTTATATGGGCCAAAATCGGCATGTTGCTGCAGTTTTTGAAAACGCCAATGAAGCAGAAAATCCAACAGAAAAACCGGGGTTAAAAAAACTTCCACCCACATTATTACAATGCGGGTGTCGGGATTAGAAGCAAGCAGGAAAAGGAAAAAATTCAGCCAGGAAAGGATGGTTAAAATCGAGATAAACAGTTCGAAATTAAGTTGTTTGGGCTGCAATGCGCCATTCTCAGTCATCTCATCTTCTCCCGTGGAATGCGCCAGACTTATCCCGCCTGCGCTTGCGGATTCACCTTTTCCTCCCAGGTTACCAACAAGGGCGTCGCCGTGAAAATAGAGCTGTAGGTGCCGCTGAGTAAGCCGATAAACAAAACCGCAATAAACGGCTTGATGGGATCGCCGCCAAACAACAAAATCGAAACCATGATAAACATGGCGTTCAACTGGGTGATCACGGAGCGCTTAAATACGTCGCCCACCGATTTGTTGACGAGGCTCTCAAAATCCATCTTGCGGTTGCGGCGGTCGCCCAGATTTTCCCGGATGCGGTCGAAGACCACAATGGTATCTTGCAAGGAAAAGCCGACGACGGTGAGAACGGCCGTTAAAAACAAAGCATCCAATTCCCAGCCCAAAAGCGCGCCCGTCAACGACACAAAACCCATAATCACTAGCAAATCATGGACCATCGCTCCCACCGCGCACGCCCCATAGCGGAACGGATGCGGCACCTGGCGAAAGACAACCATGATGTACACCAAAATGATCAGCGCTGCCACAAACACCGCCACCAGCGCCGCGCGCGTCACCTCATGGCCTACCGCCGGACTCATGGTGGTAATAAGCAGGGTGCCTGCCGCCAACGGCGCTAAAGTCTCCAGGCCATCCACCACGGTCTGTGTTTCATCAGGCGTCAAAAATGGGGCGCGGATCTGCCAGCCATTTTGCACACCCTGTCCTCGTAACGTAACCACAGTCGGGTTGCTGACGCCATTTTCCACAAAAAGCTCACGGACTGCGGCTTCCGAAACCGGTTCGGTAAACTGCACTTCAAAGCGGGTACCCCCCACAAAATCAACACCGAGGCGGAATAACTGCCCGGTGGCAAAATAAGAATAAACCATCGCCAACAAACCCAGGCCGATGATCAGACCGGAAAGCGAATAATATAAACGGCGGCGCTGCACAAAGTTATCAAATTTCATCATCATACACCTAACAACCAATGTTTATTTTCCAGGAAACGAGCCGAACGGCCGATGAATAAACGAACCAGGGTGCGGGTCACCACAACGGCCGTGAACATGCTGATCGTCACGCCAATCGCCAGCGTCAGGGCAAAACCCTGCACGGCGCTGGCGCCAAAACTGCGGCCAAACAGCCATAAAACTATGCAGATCACCAACGTCGCCACGTTCGAGTCTCGGATAGACACCCAGGCCAGACTAAACCCGGTGTCGATGGCCGGTCGCAGCCCTGACCCGCGCTTGATTTCCTCTTTGATTCGTTCAAAGACCAGCACGTTTGCGTCCACCGCCATACCAGTCGAAAGCAAAAAGCCGGTAATCGCCGGCAGCGTCAACGTCACCGGCAGTCCCTGGAACACCGCAAAGTTCAGCAGCATGTAAAAGATCAGAGCAAAATCCGCCATCACTCCAGGCAGCCGGTAATAAATCAACATAAACACCAGCACCATGATCACGCCCACAATCCCGGCGCGAATACTGGCCTCTACAGATTGCGTACCCAACGTGGCGCCTACCTGCCGTGTACTCTCGATGCGCAGCGGCACCGGCAAACTGCCAAAACGAAGCTGTAAGGCCAGTTTTTCCGCCTCACTCAGAGTAAATTGACCGGTAATCGTACCCTGTCCGCCGCTGATTTCGCTGTTGATGCGCGGGCTGGAAATTACTTCTTTGTCTAGCACGATGGTTAAAAACTGCCCAACATGCGCCCGTGTATAATCGGCAAAATAATCAGCCTGGTCCGTTTGCAGCGTAAAATCCACGTATGCCTGCCCAAAATCGTCCAGCTGCGGCGTCGCCATACGCAAAGCCGCGCCTGTCATCACGGTTTCAAATAAGGGAGCCTGCACAATCACATCTTCAGTCCCATCCAGGCCCGGTATAATTTGGCAGGGTGAGGGGCCAGTATTCTCAGAAGTCTGCACACATGTGCCCTCTTCCAGAGGCTGCGACCCCGTATCGATGAATTCCAGCAACGCCGTCTCTTGTATCAGACTGATGGCGTCTTCCGGATTGTCTATGCCTGGCAGTTCCACCAAAATGCGGCGGTCGCCTTCCACCTGCACCACCGGTTCGGTAACGCCCAAAGCGTTCACTCGTTGATCGATGATTTGCCGCGCCGTATTCATCTGTCCAGCTGTCACTTCCTGTTCAGCCGGTAGGTCTGCCTCTAGCAGCACTTGCAAACCACCTTGCAAATCCAGGCCGCGCCGGATTGGGCGGTTTTCATCTTGCACAATCCACAGGGACAGGGCCAGGATGGCGATCACTACAAACAACCACAAATAATCTCCAAAACTGTTTTTCATTTTGGCTTATTTTCTCCAGATCTATTTTTCAGTTAAAGGGTGTTTTGTGGCAGGTGGAAACCCTGGACTTGATGCGATAACTGCATTGAGTCAGGCGGGATGCCAATCCAAAACGTACCATCAATCCCTTGTCTAAACGAGATGTTTTGTCCACAATCTATAACCAGTCGAGCATTATAGCTCAAAAATTGAAATGGTCATGCTCCGGATAATTTATGGATAGGGTAAAGTTGCAGCAAGGCAACCATTTCTCCCAAAAAGGAAAACAACATGGCTCTCCCACAATACGGCAGTCAAAGCATGGTAACCCCCCTCCAGATCGTCCTGGTGCGCCGCCCGGACGCCGCCTTTGGACAGGCAGATCCCGCCCTTTGGCACTACACCGCCCGGCCCAACCTCGCCGCCGCCCAGGCCGAACATGACGCCTTCGTACAGCATTTGCGCCAGGCCGGCGCTGAAGTCGTCTACCATACTGTGCCCCTGCCCGACCACGCCGACGCCATTTTCACTCATGATCCCGTGCTCATCTGCAACCAGGGCGCGATTATTTTGCGCATGGGCAAAGAATTACGCCAGGGTGAAGAAGAAGCAATGGCCCAGCAGTTAGCGGCCATGGGCATTCCTGTCCACTACCGGCTGCATGGCGACGCCTTAGCCGAAGGCGGCGACCTGCTTTGGATCGACGAGCGCACGCTGGCGGTGGGACAGGGCTTCCGCACTAACCCCGCCGGACTGCGCCAACTACAAGAAGCGCTGCCCAACGTCCAAATCATCCCCGTGCAGCTTCCCTATTTCCAGGGACCGGACGCCTGCCTGCATACCATGTCGTTCATCAGCCTGGTGGACCATGACCTGGCGGTGGTTTACCCGCCGTTTATGCCGGTACCGCTTTGGCAGCTTCTCCAGGAACGTGGCGTCCGGTTTGTGGAGGTCCCGGAAACGGAATTCAACACGATGGCGCCTAACGTGCTGGCTTTAGCGCCCCGCCAATGCCTGATGCTGGCGGGCAATCCCATCACGCAGCGGCGGCTGGAAGCGGCCGGCTGCCAGGTTTCCACCTATGCCGGCGCTGAAATTTCGCTCAAAGCCGAAGGCGGCGCTACCTGCCTAACCCGGCCTATTTTGCGGTGGTAAGCAGGATCTGTAAGCGTAAAATCCAGGATCTTTGGGATTTTATGGGGTTTGGCCTGAACCGTGTGATGCGTGAATTTTTCACGCATCACCCATCACGGTCAACGCTATTGCTTCGCTCAAGGGAGCAGTTTGCCCACGTAGTTGGTGGGTGGTAAACAGTTCACCGCCTAACTGCTGCTGCAAATCATGGATGATTCCCTCAAAATGAAACTGATTGGTCGGCGGAAACGGCGCACCCATACTTTGGCGCAGCGCCTCTTGCACCCCCACCAGGAACGCCGCCATTTCTAAATTACCGGCTTTTTGATGGAGGGTAAGCAGGCCCAAAAAGGCCCAGGAAAGACCATCCTGATGGCCTAATTCCAGGTTTATTTGCACACTTTCCCGAAGCATCTCTCCGGCTGATTCAAACCTGTTTTGATCGAGCAGCAGCATACTGTAACTGGTAAGCAGCATAGCGATGTTTGTTTTAATGCCGAACTGGCGGGAGAGGGTTAGTCCTTCCTGAAAATAAATTTCCGCTTGATCAAAGCTGTCTAACTGGTGAGCTACCATGCCCAAATTGAGCAGGGCAATGGTCATGCCGTGTGGGAATTCCAGTTCGCGCGCCAGCGCCAGCCATTCGACAAAAAGCGGATGAGCTTGCTCGAATTGGCCTTGATCCAGGTACAACATGCCCAATTCGTTCACCGAACGACCCAGGTCTTGTTTGCTGCCGGTCTGGCGCTGGTAGCGGATGCTTTGCGTTAACCAGGCTTCGGCTTCGGCATAGTCCCGGCGCAGGCGCGCCAGCATACCGGCATAGCTGACAGCGCGGCTGCGGGTTTCCGTTTGCGGACCCGGCAGGGCCAGGATCTGGCGCAGCCAGTTGCCGCCTTCCAGGGTCCGATAGCGTAACCACCAGAAGCGTCCCAAGGCGGCTCCCAGGCGAACGGCCGTTTCCACATCCTGAGTGTGCACGGTCCGGTTTAACGCCGCGCGCAGGTTGTCGTATTCTATTTCCAACCGGTCCAGCCAGGGCTGCTGTTCAGAACCAACGAGATACGCGGCAGCTGTTTCTGCCAGTGAGGCATAATAAGCGGTGAAGCGAGCTTGAGCGGCGGCATGGTGCTGCATGGCGGCTAGCTGGCTGGCGGCGTATTGGCGCAGGAGTTCGTGGATGTCGTAACGGCCGTTTGCCAGGCGGCGCACCAATGACTTATCCCACAACGTGGACAGGATAGGCAGGTCAGCGCCAGCGACCTGTTCGGCGCCTTCCCGGCTGAAGCCGCCCACAAACAAAGATAAACTACTGAAAACTGCCTGCTCCTCCGGTGTGAGCATTTCCCATGACTGGTTAAATACAGCCCGCATACTGCGATGCCGGTCCGGTATGTTGTGTTGGGTACTGGTTAAAAAATCCAGGTTTGCCGCAATTTCCCGCGCAATTTCAGCGCAAGATAAGAGCCTAATCCAGGGGGCCGCTAGTTCCAATCCCAACGGCATACCAGCTACCAGATGACAGATGCGTCCCACTGCCTGCCAGTCGGCGGTATCTGGCCTGAAGTGTGGATCGTGCCGCCGCGCCGACTGTATAAATAGAGCCGCGGCGCTGTTTTCTGAGATGCTTTGTAAATCATGGGTATCCGGCAGCGGCAGCCCTTGCAGCGGAAACACCCATTCTTCTTGTAAATTAAGGCGTTGGCGAGAAGTGACCAGTAGCTTGACCTGGGGCGCGGCTGCCAAAATTTCGGCCATGAAGGTTACTTTTTCGCCCAGTTGTTCCACGTTGTCGAGAACCAGCAGCAGGGTTTTGTCTGCCAGGTATTGCAGAATTTGTATTTTGCGCGAAGCGGCCGAGGTGAAGGAAAAGCGCAGACCCTGTGCTATGGCGGAAGGGATCATGAGCGGGTCGGTGACAGAGGCCAGGGAAACAAAGGCAGCGCCGTCGGCGAAGACGGTGACATGCCCGTAGGCGGCTTGTAAAGCCAGACGTGTTTTGCCAGTTCCGCCCGGTCCGACGATGGTGAGTAGGCGGCAGTGGGGGTCGGCCAGGTATTCGGCTAGTTTTGCCAGCTCCACTTCACGACCGACAAAGGGGGTAGGCTGCGGCGGCAAATGCGGCGCCTGCCGGGGAGAGGAGCGGCCAGAGGCGGGCGAAACGGCTGCGCCAGGAGCAGTGCTGCCGGCGGCTTGCTGTAAAGCGGCGGCATAGGCAGCCTGAGTCTCCAGGACCGGTTCGGCATCTAGTTCTTCCCGCAGGGCGTTGGTGCAGTTTTGATAGGTGCGGTGGACGGCCGTTTGGTCGCCCAGGCGGGCATAGAGCTGCATCAGGAGGATAACGGCCGTTTCCGCCAGCGGGTCTTCTCGTTGTAAAAGCCGGGCATAGTGAACGGCCGTTTGCATATCGTCCATGTCCGCCAGCAGTTGGGCCAGTTGGCGCAGGGCGTCCTGGTAGGTTTGCTGCAAGTCTTCCCGGATGGAGATCAACCAGTCTTCATAATTGCCGGGCAGCAGCGGACCTGTGTAGAGGGAAACGGCCGTTTCCAAAGCAAGGCGGCGGCTGACGGCGTCCCCGGCTAATCGACCGGCGTGCCAGGCAGCCTGGAAATCCGCCACATCGAGCGTGTAGTCAGCTTCGGGCCGCCATTGCACCGTATGCGTGTCCAGTTGTAGATAGCTGTCTGCCTCGGGCAGGCTGCGGCGCAGCGTATGGAGTAAGTTTCGTAAGTTGGTGCGGGCTTGCTCTTCGGCTGAATCGGGCCACAGCGTATAGGCTAACCGCTGCCGGGAAACAGGCGTCTGCCGGTGCAGCAGTAAGTAAGCCAGCAGTGTTTGCGGCCGTTCGGCGTTCAGGCTCCTGACCGGTTGCTCCCCTTTGGAGATGGAAAATGTACCCAGTAAACAAATGTGCAGCCGATCGTCCATCCACGAATTATGACTGAGTTTCAGTCTGGATGGTAATTTTAACCCGGATGCTTTATCGTGTTTCGGCGTGATGGGTAATCCTGGTGCGTGATGACCTATGATTGCGTATCACGCATCACGGATCAAACTCGCATCAAACGCTTTTGAAACGCCACACCGGTTATCATGCCGCGCAATCATGAAATTAATTGAGGATGGCATGAATGATGATTTAGAAACACCTCCCCAGCTTTTTGTATTGCGGCTATGGCAGGTGCGCCTGTCCGACGGCCGTTTTGAGTGGCGGGGCCGGCTGCAACATGCGCAAACCAATGAAATTCGCCATTTCCGCGATTGGCCGGCCTTGATCCCGTCGTTGTTGGCTATGCTGCGGGGTGTTCATGCTCCGTCCGCTACGCCTGCTGAGCCACTCTCTTTGTTGCCTACGGCCGAAAATTATGACGAGGCGGAGCTGTAAAAGACGCCAACGTTAATAGCAAGTAAACCTGTTATTTATCAATCATAAGGAGCGTAAAAAGAAATGAACACTCTTCACAAACTCAAAACCAAAGTCCTTTTCCTGATGTTCTTGCTGCTGTTGGCAGCCTGCGGCGGTGCAGCCCAACCGCAGATTAGCAGCACAATGTTGTCCAAAGAAGAGAGTGGCAGCCGCAGCAGTACCGTCTTTGCGCCAACTGACACCTTTTACTTGATCGCCGAGGCAGACGGACCGGAGAACACCCGTGTCAAGGCTACGTGGACGGCCGTTAATGCTGAAGGCGTTGATCCCAACTATCTCATCGATGAAGTGGAGCAAACTTTCACCGGTCCTAATACCCTCACGTTTGATCTCGTCAATGACGCCGCCTGGCCCGTTGGCGATTACAAAGTTGACCTGAGCCTGAATGGGGAACCCAGCCAGAGCCTGACCTTCCGGGTGCAGGCGCCCATGGGGCAGGGCGGCGACACGTCAACCGTTGTCGAAAACACGCCTGTTCCTGAGCTGGAAACGGAAGTTGAAGCAGAAGTTGAAACGGCCGTTTCCAACGCCATCAGCAGCCTCGATGAAGTCAAAAGCGCCGCTATTCAGATTGAGGCGCAAGGCACCTTTGTCGATCCGGAAGTGGGCACCATGTACAACGCCGCCGGGCGCGGTTCCGGCTTCATTATTGACCCCAGCGGCATCGCCGTCACGAACAACCACGTTGTCACGGGCGCGGCTTTGCTGAAGGTGTGGGTTGGCGGCGAATCTCAGCCGCGCAATGCCCGCATCCTGGGCGTGTCCGAGTGCGCCGATCTGGCTGTCATCGACATTGACGGCGAAGATTTTCCCTACATGGAATGGTATGATGGGAACGTGGGCGTGGGCCTGGACGTGTATGCGGCTGGCTTCCCGCTTGGCGACCCGGAATATACCCTGACTCGCGGCATCGTCTCCAAGGCGCGGGCGGCCGGAGAAACAAACTGGGCTTCGGTGGATGACGTGATTGAACACGACGCCACCATCAACCCCGGCAATTCCGGTGGTCCGCTGGTGACAGCCGATGGCAAAATTGTGGCGGTCAATTACGCCGGTTCTTCCGATACGAACCAGTATTTTGCCATTGCCCAAGACCAGGCGCTGCCGGTGATTGAGAAGCTGCGTCAGGGCGAAGATTTCTTGTCGATTGGCGTGAACGGAACGGCCGTTAACGACGGGCAGGGCATCTCCGGCATTTGGGTTTCATCCGTTAAATCCGGCTCTCCGGCGGCTGAAGCGGGCATCAAAGGCGGCGACATCATCACCAGTCTGGAAAACCTTATCCTGTCCGTGGACGGTTCCATGGCCGATTACTGCGACATTCTGCGCACCCATGGACCCGACGACAAACTCTCTGTGGAAGTGCTGCGCTTCAGTACGCAAGAAGTGCTGGCAGGCCAGTTGAACGGCGATGAACTGGAACAAACCTTTTCCTTTGCCCAAACATTGGAAGAAGAAGCCAACAACAATACCAGCAGCAGCAGCGCCACCGGCGGCGCTTACAGCGACTACATGACCATCTCCGATGACTCTGGCGCTTTAGTGTTGGACGTACCTGTTAGCTGGAGTGATGTGGATGGCAGCGCCTGGGAGCTTGAGGGTGAAGTGATCGGCCTCTCGGTTGTGGCAGCGCCCAGTGTGGATGATTTCTACAATTCATGGAACACGCCTGGCGTCTTCTTCGGCGCGACGGATCAATTTCAGGTGACAATTGACGAACTGCTGGATGCGTTTGAATTTGCCAGCGACTGCACCTATGGCGAACGCGCCGACTATGAAGACAGCGCCTACACCGGCAAGTACGACATCTGGCTCAACTGCGGCGGTTCAGAGACCCTGCTGGTGGTGTTGGCAGCCCAACCGGCCGATGCCAGCTATCAAGCCCTGATCATGGTGCAGGTGGTCAGCGATGCGGATCTGGCGGCGCTCGACCAAATCCTGAACACCTTTATCGTTAGCGAGTAAACAGGTTTATAAATCCTCCCGGAGGTTCAAAACCTCCGGGAGGCTGGGTCTAAAAGCGGTACAACACTTCCGCGCCGCGCCCTTGCTGGATCAGCGGGATATACGTTTCCAACTCCTGCTGCACGGCCGGATCCGTCAGGTCAATCGTCTGGCCCCGCTCCGCCGACAGGTAGGCCGCCATCACCAGTTTGGTGATTTCCAGGCCATAGCTCCAGGGCAAATAGCCGTCTTTGCCTGCCAGAAAAGCCTCAGCCGCCTCCTTGTTTTCATCCGTGTAGCCGTACAAATCCGCTTCATTGTACTGCACAGCCAGCAGTCCACGGGAGGCTGTCGCTTTTTCCAGGGCTGTCTCGGCGTCGGCAATGGCGTTGGCGGCTTCATCGCCGATAAACACCTCCAGCGTGGAGCGCAGGGTGTTCACCTCAAAGGCGTAACCCGGTCCCATGCCATCCATAAACAGGCGCAAGCCCTGTTTTTCAAACATCCACGAGTCCGTGAACTGCGCCTTGGAAATTTGTCCCGTCTCCGGATTTTTAAACGTGACCATGCCGGTGGCGAAATCTTCAGCCGGGGTTTTGCTGTAATCCACGCCAAAGCGATCCATGAGCTTTTGCCGCCAATCCGGCAGGCCCCATTTGAGCAGCGAGGTTTCGGCCGTCACGGAAACAGGCTGCAAAAACGTGGGTGGTTTGCCCACCGGCGTGAGCACGTACCAGCCTACGGCAATGCTGTGGCAGCCCATGTCAGACAGCACCCCGCCGCCCTGTTGGGTGGGATCCCAGAACCAGGCTTCGTGCGGACCGCCATGTTCCTCCGCCGAACGTGTCAACAGCAGCGGCCCCATCGTTTGCTGCTGCGGGGTTAGCTGCGCTAACTGCGCCTGGATGGGTTTCATGAATATCTGATTTTCAAAATAGGCGGTGCGCAAATTGGCCTCCGCCGCCAGATCAACCAATCGCCGGGCTTCTTTTACATTGCGCCCTAGTGGTTTTTCGCAGATGACGCCTTTGAGAGCCGCACCGTTTTTAACGGCCGTTACTATCTCTTCCATGATCTCAATGCGCGCAAAATTGGGGGCGTAAATGGCGACCGCATCTACCTGCTGCGCCATCTCGCCCACGCTGTCATAGACCACCGCCGCCCCGATGCCTGCGGCCCGGATTTCTTGCGCGGCCGCTTCGGCCTGCGCCCTGGTGAGCGAGGTAATACCGGCGATTTCCATGTTGCGGATTTGGGCAATGGCCCGCGCCTGAAAGCGGGTGATAAAACCTGCGCCGACGATGCCGAGTTTGAGTGTTTCCATGATCTTTCTCCCTTCAAAATGTATGTAACTGTGCAACGCTTTTCCCTCTCCCCAGCCCTCACCCAGAGGGCGAGGGAGCCTCTTTCCCCTCTCCTTTTGGGGGAGGGTCAGGGTGGGGGGTTACTGCCTCAGGCCGCGTTGACGGCCGTAGACTGAAATCAAAACCAGTAAAATCACGCCTAAGGTGATTTGTTTAAATGCTTCCGGCAGCTGCATGGCAGTCAGCAGGCTGGTAATCAAGGTGAGTACCAGAGCGCCCGCCATCGTGCCCCAATAGCTGCCCTTGCCGCCCGCCAGCGCCGTGCCGCCAACTACCACCGCCGCTACGGAGGGGAACAAATAGGGAGCGCCCAGGTTCAAAAAGACGGTCTGAGTGAAGCCGAGCAGCATGAAGCCGCCAAAGGCTGCTAACAAACCGCTCAAACTGTAGGTGATAATCACCACAAGCGGCACGCGCACGCCAGAAAGCCGGGAGGTGGTGCGGTTGACGCCGATGCCAAACAACTGCTTGCCATAGGTGGAGCGCTCTAACAGCAGCCACATCAGCAAGGCTAAAAACAGCCAGATAAAAATGACGCCTGGGATACCAATTACCAAGGGCGATGCGATGTATTTGCCCATGGCGGGAGCGGCGCCCCCTTCCAAAATGCCCTGGGTGATGGCTAAAATAAGTCCCTGAACCACGCCGGCCATGCCCAGCGTCATGACCAGAGGCGGCACTTTGAGCAGGGCCACGCCCAACCCGTTGAGCAGGCCGATGAAAGCGCCTGCCGCCAGCGCCACGGCCAAAGCCAGCGGGACCAGCTCATTTTGGCCGTCGTTGAGACGGAAGGACAGGATGGCAGCCAGGGTGACAACAGCGCCGATGGAGAGGTCAATGCCTTCGCCGCCGCTGAGGATAACCAGCGTTTGCCCGGCGGCTATGATGCCCAGGAAAGCCGCCAGACGCACAATATTAATGGCCTGCGTCGGATTGACAAAACCAGGCCGAATGAGGCCGCCCAGGAAAAATAAACCGACAGCCAGCAGCAGGGCGATGAGGGGCGGGCTGAGTTTTAGTGATTTGAGCGTGCTCATGAGAGTCGCCGCCTCCTGATAAGTTGCACGAGTCCGGGCGCTGCCAGGGCGATGAGGATGATGAGGGCGTCTACTAAGGTTTGATACCAACTGGGTACGTCGGCGAAGGAAATGATGTTGCGAATCAGACCTAAAATAATGACGCCGAGAATGGAACCGGCAACGCCGCCCTGTCCGCCGCTGAGGCGCGTGCCGCCTAACACAACGGCCACGATGGAATCCAGAGTCATGGCGGAGCCGATGCGCGGATCGCCGGAACTGGTGCCCAGGGTGAGGGCCAGGGCCGACAGCGCCGCCATCAGCCCGGCGATGACATAGGTGCTGAAGAGGGTGCGGGTGACGGGAACGGCCGTTGCGTAAGCCGCCTCCGCTTTGCCCCCCACCGCAAACAAATAACTGCCATATTTTGTGCCCCGCAGGAAATACCAGAGCAGTATCAAAGCCACCGCCACCCAGATGCCCAACGGAATGTTTAAAGGCGTGGCGCGGCGATACCAGCGGGCGAACTCTTCCGGCATACTGCCGCCGGGCCGCGGCAAAATCCACAGCGCCAGCCCGGAGAAGATAAACGAGGTGGCATAGGTGGTGACAATGGGCGGCAGCCGCAGCCAGGCCACGCCAAAGCCGTTTAAGGCGCCCGCCGCCATGCCCACCCCGCAGGCCAGCAAAATCACGAGCATAATCCGCCCGGCAGAGGCATCGGGGGACATTTGGGTGACGAGAACGGCCGTTACCAACGACACCATCGCGCCCACAGACAAATCAATGCCGCCGCCAATAATCACCACCGTCTGCCCGACCGCCAGAATCATCAACGGCAGGAAGGAGCGCATGTTGCCGTTTAGCACCCGCGTTTCCAGCAGATTGGGCTGGAGCGCAAAATTAAGCAGCGCCGCCGCCGCCATCAAAATCAGGGCAAACAGAAACGGGTAGCGCAGGGAGACGTACCTGAGATGCAAGCGTTCGCTCATCGGCTGCTCTCCTGCACGGTTACATGGCTGGTTGTCATGCTCGCCGACACCAAATGCGCGTGGGTGAGGGCATCGCCGCTTAGTTCGGCGCTGATTCGGCCGTCCAGCATCACCAAGACCCGGTCACATAAGCCCAATAATTCCTCGTCGTCACTGCTGTAAAACAAAATTGTGGTGCCTTCCTGGCGCAAATCGGCCAGCAGGTTGTAAAACTCGCGCTTGGTTTGCACGTCTACGCCTTTGGTGGGGTCGTTGAGCAGCAGCAGTTTGGGTTCGCGCAGCAGCCATTTGCCAATGACCACCTTTTGGGCGTTGCCGCCGCTGAGACTGCTGACCGGCGCTTCCAGGGAAGAACGCACCAGACTCAGTTCGTCGGCGGCGCGGGCGGCGTCGACGCGGGCTGTTTCCATTTTTAAAGGAAAGCCATACCGCCGCCACGACGGAAGCTGGAAATTTTCCAGGATGGAACGGATGAGCAGCAGTCCTTCCGCGCCTCTGTCGCCGGGAACGAGGGCCACATCTTGCTGCATGGCCTGACGCGGATGTTTGAAATGCACGGCTTCGCCGGACAGGGTCATGCCGCCGCTGAAGGGGATGTCGCCAAAGATAACGCGCAGCAGGTCTGACTGCCCCTGGCCCTGCAAGCCGCCGATGCCCAGCAGTTCGCCGTCGCGCACGGTGAGGCTCACGTCTTGAAGCACCTCTGAGTGAATATTTTGCAGCGCTAACCGTACCGGGGCGTTTTCCGGCACCGGGCTGTGGATTAACTGGCGGGGAACGGCCGTTTCCTCTCCCACCATCATGTTTACCAATTCCTGCTCATGGGTCTGGCTGATGACGGCGCTGCCCACGGAACGGCCGTTACGCAGCACCACCGCCCGGTCAGCCACCCGGAATATCTCGTCCATGCGGTGCGAGACAAAAACGATGGCTTTGCCCTGCGCTTTCCACTCCGCCACCAGGTCAAACAGGCGGCCGACTTGCTGGCTGTCCAGGCTGGCGGTGGCTTCGTCCAAAATAATCAGGCGCGGATCCAGGCTGAGCGCCTTGAGAATTTCCACAATCTGCCGCTCGTCCGGGGGCAGGGCGGAAACGGGTTCGTCCGGTTTCAGTGACGCCGCCACGGTTCCGGCGAACAGGTCTAGCAGCGCCTGGGTTTGGGCGCGCACCGCCTTTTTGTCTATGGTAACGCCCCACTTGATAGGCTGGTGGCCCAACCAGATGTTGTCCGCCACGGTCATGTCGGGGATGAGGCTGAGTTCCTGGTAAACGGCCGTTATGCCCAATTTCTGCGCCGCCTGTGGTGAAGCAAACTGCACCGGTTGGCCGTCCAGCAGCAGTTCTCCCTCATTGGGGGCCGCCACGCCGGTGATGACCTTGCTCAGGGTACTTTTGCCGCTGCCATTGGCGCCCAGCAGCGCCACCACCTCGCCCGATTGCACCTCCAGGTTGCCATCGGCCAGGGCCAGCACGCCGCCGTAGCGCTTCACGATATGGCGGGCAGAAAGCGAGACGTTTGTCTTTGTCATGCGCTCTTCCAAAAAAGATGCGTGATACGTGATGCGTGAATCTTCACGCATCACGCATCACGCATTACGCATCAATCCTACTTCATGAATCCCGCCGCTTCTGCCTGGGTAATAAACCCGTCCAGCACATACGAATCGGGCAAATCTTTAATCTTCTCGTATTCGGCCGCGAAGTTGTCGGCCGTCACTTCACCGGGAATGGGCACGTAAAGCGTATTGCCAAAGGGGCCGGACAACTGCGCCGTATCCACTTCTTTACCTTGCAGCAGTTCCAAGGCCACCCGCAAGCCGCTGGCGCCCACGCCGGGCGGATTCACCACGCCAATGGTGTTGAAATTGGGGTTAGTGGTGTCTTGAATTTGTTTCCACAGCTTCATGAAACCGCCGCGCGCCTCACCTACCATGATCGGCCATTCGGCCGGATTAGCGGTGACAACAGCCTGCAAAGCGCCCTGCGCCATGCCATCCTGCGTCCAGACGCCGTCGATGTTCGGCAGCGAGGCCAGGAAATCAGACATCACTTGCTGGCCTGTGGCCTGATCCCAGGAACCGGTCTCCCGACCGACGACGTTGATGCCCGGATATTCTGCGAATACTTCTTCGACGCCATCCATGCGCGCTTCATTGGCGGGATGACCCACAAAACCTTCGATGAGTACCACGTCGCCGGCGCCGCCGAGTTGTTCAGCCAGCCAGCGGGCGCTGATCCGCGCCCATTCGGTCTGGTCGATGACCACGTTGTAAGCGCCTGGCGCCGAAATCTCCTGGTCAACGGCAATCACGAAAATGCCCTGCTCCGTGGCTTCTTCGATGATGGGATTGAGGGCGGCCTGATCGTTGGGGTTGATGATAATGGCGTCCACGCCCCGGTTGATCAGGTTTTGAATCTGCTGAATCTGGCCCTGCGCGTCAACGTCTGCGCTTTCAATAACCAGTTCAGTGGTTAAGCCTTGATCCATGAATTCTTTGTTCACGGCTTCCATGTCCTGGATCATTTGGGTGCGCCATTCGCTGCCTACGAACCCGTTGGATACGCCGATAGTAAAGGGTTCGTCTGCCGCTTCTTCGCCGCCGCCACAGGCTGCCAGCGCGAAAACAAACACAAATAACAGGGAAAACAAAATCACTTTTTTAGACATTTTCTCCTCCTTAAGTGGGAATAGTCTGATTAAAATCTAAGGTCAAAAACACAAAAGCGGGTTAATTTTTGAGCGGACTCTGTGGTTCGAGCATCACCTCCTGCTGTGCTATTTCTTTTGTAAGACCTGGTGATGCGTGATGCGTGAGAACCTTCTCACGCATCACGCATCATCCCATTCAATGTCAGGTTTCCACCACAAATACATGTTCCAGCGCCAGCCAGATCGCCCCAATGACGCCGGCATCTTTGCCCAAAGGCGAAAACTCAATGCGCAGGTGGCGGGTTGACAGAGCCGTGGAGCGGCGCAAAACGGCCTGACGAATGGCCGAAAGCAGGCGGATGCCAATGTGGCTGACGCCGCCGCCGATGAGAATCATTTGCGGATTGTAAAAGTTGACCAATCCGGCCAACATGCCGCCAATCATGCGCCCACTGCTTTTGACGATTTCGTTGGCGGCCAGGTCGCCTGCTTTAGCGGCGTCGCCCACCATTTTGGCGGTCATGACGCCGTTGTTGGCAGCCAGTTCGCTGACCAGCAGTTCGCTGGCGCCGGTTTGGGCGGCTTCCAGACCGCGGGCGGCAATCGCCGGACCGGCCGCCATCACTTCCAGGCAGCCGGTATTGCCGCAGTGGCAGATGGGTCCATTGTAGTCGATGCAGATGTGGCCTACGTCGCCGGCCGCGCCGTCCCGTCCGCGATAAATGTCGCCGTGGCAGATGACGCCGCAGCCGATGCCGGTGCCGATTTTGAGGAAGATGAAGTTTTCCACGCCTTTGCCGGCGCCGGCATGGGCTTCACCGATTGCCATGACGTTGACGTCGTTGTCCACAGTGACCTGGGCGGCGGGGAAGCGCTGGCGCATGAAATTTTTGATGGAGAAAGATTCCCAGGCGGGCATGAGGGGCGGGGCGATGAGTACACCTTTGTCGAACTGCACCGGGCCGGGGACGCCGATACCGATGGCGAGGATTTGCTCAGAACGGCCGTTTTGCTTTGCCAGCATCTCTTCAATCAAATCCACACCACGGCCTAACACGATTTCCGGCTTTTCGCGTACGTCTGCCGCTTCTGCCAGCCGTTCCAAAATATTGCCGTTAAAATCAGCCAATGCGATGTCCAGGCTGGTGGCGCCGATGTCCAGACCCACGACAAAGCCCAGACCGCCATTGATGCCATAGGTGCGCGGGCGGCGGCCGCCTTGCGATTCAGCAAGCTCCCGTTCTTCCAGGATGTGGAGGGATAGGAGATGGTTGAGAACGGCCGTTACGTTTGCCCGTGAGTATCCCAGCCAGTCACCTAGTTCTGCCCGCGACATAGGGCCAATTTTGCGCATAGCCGCCACAATAGCTGTTTCAGCAGCGCTGAGTGTTCTGGGTTGGCCTGTGGGCAGAGCGGTCAAGGAGATCCTCATTTCTGAGTGGTCGTTGGTGTTTTGTGTATTAACGGGTGACTTTTGTACAAATTAATCAAAAGATGCGAAAATCATAGCATAACGACGGGGGTGTGTCAAGGTAACAAAGGCAGATGAGGGGGCACTGGCATTGAAAAAGCTCCGATACTTTTGGCAGCGTCGGAGCTTTTTTTGAGACTAAATTGATAGATGCGGGCGTTTTTGGAGGCGCCCTCCCATGCGTCACTACACTCGACTGCGGTTAAGACACAGTCGAGACCGATGGTTCAACTGCGGATTCTCTGCCGGTTTGTCTGGCAATGGTGCGCCGCTTCCGGCTGCTGGCAAACAGGCTTTGCACGCCGATGAAGATCAACGTCAGAGCGCCCACGGCGATGCGCGTCCACCAGGAACTGAGTTCACCGTTAAACTGGATCAGCATTTGGATTAGGCCGGTGACCAACACGCCAAACAGGGTGCCAAAGACATATCCTTGCCCACCGGTGAGCAGGGTGCCGCCAATGACGACAGAGGCAATGGCGTCCAATTCTACACTGGTGGCATACAGACCATGTCCGGAAAGCAGTGAAATACTAAAGACGATGCCCGCTAACGCGGAACAAAAACCGTTCAGGGCGTATACTGAAATCTTAATGCGGCCAACCGGCAGACCCATCAACAAGGCGGATTGTTCACTGCCGCCCACCGCATACACAGAACGGCCGTAGCGCGTGAAGTGGGCCACATACATGCCTACAACCAAAACAACCAGAGCGACGACGGCTCCCAGGCTGATAAACGCCCTGTCTATAAAGGGCAGGGGCAGCCGGTACAAGGCCATGGTCCGGTACAGCGGATCGCGGATGGCGATGGCGTTCAGGCTGATGAAGAAGCACATCCCTCTGGCAAAAAACATGCCGGCCAGCGTGACAATAAAGGGCTGCACCTTAAAAACGTGGATGATCGTGCCCATGGTCGCCCCAAAAAGCGTTCCCATTAGCAGCATCAAGGGGATTACAACCAGCGGGCTTAAACCGGTGCGTTCCAGCAAGGCGGCCGAAGCCACCGAAGTCAGGGCGATCATCGCACCCACGGAAAGGTCGATGCCTTTGGACAGGATCACAAATGTCATGCCAATAGACGTGATAAGTAAGAAGGCATTGTTCACAAACAGGTTCAAAAATGCCTGGGGTGTGCGCATCCCTTTGTATTGCAGGAACCCGTAAAAGTACAGCACTAAAAAGACGCCAATTGTCGTTAGAACGGGAACAAATTTCCGGTTGATTTTCAACTTTGTCATCATGTTTTGGCCCCTTCTCTTTCAAACAACCGGCCTAAAACCAGCTTTGTCTGATCTGAATACAGCAAAATGACAATCAAGACCACCAGGGCTTTGATGGTGGAGGCGGCCATCGCCGGCACACCCAGGGCATACATCGTAGTAGTGGTACTTTGAATAACCAGGGCGCCAATTAAACTGGCTAACAATGAAAAACGGCCGCCCGTCATCAAGGTGCCGCCGATAACCACTGCCAGGATTGCATCTAATTCAAGGTTGAGACCGGCATTGTTGGCGTCGGCGCTTTTGACGTTGGAACTGTAGATAATCCCGGCTATGCCCGCGCAAAAACCGGAAATGGTATACACAATTAATTTTATGTTTTTGGCGCTAATACCGCTGAGGAAGCTGGAGCGGGCGTTGATACCGACGGACTCCACAAACATGCCGAAAGCGGTGCGTCTAGCCAGCAGCCAGGTCAGTAAATAGATCAGGGCAACAATAAAGAGGGGGAATGGCAGCCCAAGAACGTACCCATTGCCGATGAAATAGTAAGGGCTGTAATAAACTGTAATGATCTGTCCGTTGGATATCAGTTGGGCGATGCCGCGCCCGGCGACCATCAGGACAAGGGTTGCCACCATCGGTTCGATTTTCCCTCTTGAAACGAGGAAGCCATTCCACAAGCCGCAGAGGGTTGCCGCTAGAAGCGCCGTTAGAATGCACAGCCACAAGGGGGTGTAGGTGACATCTTTAATTAGCTCTTCTGAACTGATCAACTGCTTTGCCAGGGCTGGATTGATCAGGACGGTGGCTGTGGCGGCTGAGATGGCGACGACTGCCCCGACGGAAAGATCGACGCCGCCAGTGGCGATGACCATTGTCATGCCCAGAGCTAACAGCATCAGGATTGAACCGCGATTGAGAATGTCGATTAGAAATCCGGACAAATGCCCGTCTTTTATTTCCACATTGTAAAATCCCGGTGTAAAAAACAAATTGAAGAGCATGATCAAGGCCAGCGCCAACAGAGGCCAAAATAATTGGCTGTCTCTCAGGCGCTGCCAGGAGATGTTTGGCTGTCTCATAGGTCACTGCTCCCTGCCATGGCTTGCATGATGGTGTGTTCATCAACCTGATCGGAAAATTCGCTTACTTTTTCTTGATTGCGCAAAACAATGATGCGATGGCTGGTACGCATCACTTCATCCAGTTCTGAGGAAATGAAGACACAGGCTTTGCCTTCTTCGGCCAGTTCCAGCACTAATTTTTGAATTTCGGCTTTGGCCCCAATGTCAATGCCGCGTGTGGGTTCATCGAGGATCAGAACTTGAGGATTTGTGGCTAACCAGCGCGCCAGGATGACTTTTTGCTGGTTACCGCCGCTCAGATTTTTGATGGCCTGATCTGGTGAAGGTGTATTGATGTTGAGCATCTTGATGAACTTGTCGGCTAATTCATATTGCTGTTGTCGGCTAAGCCGCCTGAGCCAACCGCGATTCGATTGTAGAGCCAGGACGATGTTTTCCCTCACGGTGAGTTCGTCGACGATGCCATCGGCTTTGCGGTCTTCCGGGCAGTAGGCCACACCCCTGGCAATGGAATCTGCTGGCGAAAAATTCTTAACATCAACACCGGCGAAAGATAAGGAGCCTTCATCGGGTTTATCCACGCCAAAGAGCAAGTTGGCGGTTTCGGTGCGCCCGGAGCCTAACAGGCCAGCAAAACCCAGGACTTCTCCGGCGTATAGGTCCAGGTCTAAGGGGGCGATTGAGCCTTTACGGCCGAACTGCCGCGCCTGGAGTATTATTTTTTCTTCGGATTGTTTGCCGCTTTTCAATTTGATTTGGGCCATGTCGTTGAAATCACCGAGCGTTCTACCGATCATGTGGGCAATCAGTTCTAAGCGGGGCAAAACGGCCGTTTCATAAGTTCCCACCAGCTTGCCATTGCGTAAAACAGTCACACGGTCGGTCACTTCATAGATTTGGTCGATAAAATGCGTGATAAACACAATGCCCAGCCCGTCATCTTTGAGCTTACGTAATACCTGAAACAAGTTTTCTGTTTCGTGGGCGTCCAGGCTGGAGGTCGGCTCGTCCAGAATGAGGATTCTCGCTGAAGAGATGACGAGCGCGCGGGCAATAGCCGCCATTTGTTTGACCGCAATCGAATATTCGCCCAAATCCAGGCTGACATCAATATCGACATCCAGCCGCAGCAGAATTTGCCGCGCCTGCTCTCGCATCGCGCGCCAATCAATCCGGCCAACCTTCCGCGGTTCGTGGCCCAATAAAATGTTTTCGGCCACAGACAGATTGTCGCAGAGATTTATTTCCTGATAAACCGTGCTGATCCCTAAAGTTTGGGCGTGTTGCGGCGATTTGACATGAATAATCTCATCCCCCAGCGTGATTTGGCCGCTGTCCGGCCTTTCCACCCCTGTAATAATTTTGATCAGGGTGGATTTTCCGGCGCCATTTTCGCCTACCAACGCATGAATTTCGCCAGGTTTCAAGTCGAAATCTACATTTTCAAGCGCCTGTACCCCCGGAAAAGATTTAGAGATGCCCCGCATGGTTAAGAGGGTGCTTGTATCTTCTGGCATAAGACTCCTCTTCAACTAATTCCTGAAAACCTATAATTGAAGGTTGGGAGATTAGCCAATCACTAATCTCCCAACCTTTTGCTAATATTCTAAACGGACCATACTGATGGTAGTGGACCGCGAGTGACTAATATTGGCGTTCCGGCAGCAGTTCGGCCGCGTTGTCAGGATAATAAACGCTTTCTTCAGAAGGAACCCATTCAGGAAGTTCTTCACCATTTACAGCCCGTAAAGCCAGCTCGTAGAACTGCGGACCAAGCAGGGGATTGCATTCAACAGTTACGTTCAACTTGCCCGCAATCATGGCTTCAAAAGCGCCGCGCACGGCGTCAATCGAGACGATCTTGATGTCTTCACCTGGTTTCAGACCAAATTCTTCGATGGCCTGAATGGCGCCAATCGCCATGTCATCGTTGTGGGCATAAAGGCCGGTAATTTCATTGCCATATTTCTTCAAGAAGGCTTCCATGACCTCTTTACCTTTGGCGCGGGTAAAGTCACCAGACTGCGAGTCAATGATTTCGACATTGTCGTTGACTGTTTCCCGGAAACCGGAATAGCGGTCATTGGCCGGGGCAGAACCAACCGTGCCCACGAGTTCAACGATTTTGCCGCCTTCTGGCAGCAAAACATTCATCTCGTTACCTGCTTTCCTGCCTTCTTCGACAAAGTCAGATCCCAGGTAAGTGGCATAGAGTTCACGCGGCACATCGGCGCGGCGGTCGACCATGATCACGGGGATACCGGCGTCTTTAGCTTCCTGGAGCACGGTTTCCCAGCCGGTTTCCACAACAGGTGAAAAGCCGATCACGTCCACGCCTTCGGCGATATAGGAACGAATGGCAGCGAGCTGGTTTTCTTGTTTTTGCTGGGCATCGGAGAAGCGGAGATCAACATTGAGTTGTTTGGCCGTTTCTTGAATGGAGGCTGTGTTGGCAGTCCGCCATTCACTTTCGGCGCCAATTTGGGCGTAACCGACAACTAAATCTTCCATCTTCTTGGCGGCTGCGGCCGGAGCTTCAACGGCCGGGGAGTCGGCGGGAGCGTCGGCGGCGGGGGCTGCCGGTTCTGCTCCTCCACTTGAACAACCCACTACAAACACAAACATAAGCAGGGCAATCATGAGCAAACTAAATTTTTTCATGGTTCTCATCTCCTTTCCTTACCATGGATGTAAATGAAACAGTTAATAAGGAAATGGTACTGGCTAGGACAGGGGAACTCAATTTAATTTTGCAGGGAGTTCTTGGAGTTTTACCAGCAGTTCTCAGGGCGAATTAGTGATTTTGTGGAAAATAAAAAACCCTCTGGTGCGAGGGTTTAAATTTTTATGATTGAAGTTAAGAAATTTTTGGTAAGCACTCAAACCTGAAGGGCGTGACCTCTGACATCTGGCAAATCGCGGTGATAAAACGCTTCGGCTTTTAGGCGCCTAATATCTGCGTGAGGGTAAAATTTCAGCTGCATTTTCCGGGAAAAACACCCCTTCCTCAGAAGGAATCCACTTAGGCACAGATTCCCCATTGACCACCTTCAGCGCCAATTCAAAAAATTGGGGGCCTAAAAGTGGATTGCATTCAATCGTGGCATTCAGCTTGCCATCAATCATCATCTGAAACGCATCTCGAATCGCGTCAACAGATACGATCTTGATGTCTTCGCCCGGTTTTAGCCCGTAGGCTTCTATTGCCCGAATCGCTCCAATTGCCATATCGTCGTTGTGGGCATATACCGCATCAATTTCATGACCATAAATCTTGAGCAAATCCCCCATCACCTCTTCACCCTTCGCCCTGGTAAAATCGCCTGACTCGGACGCCATGATTTCCATTCCTGGATAATCCTGAATGATCTCTCGAAAACCGGCATAGCGGTCCAGGGCAGGGGCGGAGCCAACTGTGCCCACTAACTCAATAATCTGCCCCTCACCCTCCAATAAATCTACCATGACCCGGCCTGCATTTTTCCCTTCCTCAATGAAATCAGATCCCAGATAAACGGCATAAAG
>JAWOGU010000179.1:0-7103 GCA_046496595.1 Chloroflexota bacterium | reverse complement strand
AGAAAAACCTTTGCGTCTTGGCGTCTTTGCGTTCAATTTTCCCTTGAATCTTTTCTTGGAATACAGGGTGCGCTATGTCCTTGCTGAAACGACACGGCCTGCCTCTGCTCCTCTTGACCCTAGTCACCTTCGTAGTGAGCGCCTTCTTCGTCCAGGCGCAGCTCAGCCGCACCGGCGGCGAACTGGGCGCGCCGCTGGATGACGCCTGGATCCACTTCCAGTTTGCGCGCAATCTCAGCCAGGGTCACGGCTTCAGCTTCAATCCCGGCGAGCCGACGCCCGGATCCACTGCTCCCCTATGGACTGTGCTGCTGGCCGGCGTGGGCCTGTTCACCCAGGATTTTATGGCGCCCGCTATCTTTTTGAGCGGCGTTTTCCTGCTGGCCTCCGTCTGGTTGAGTTACGGCTTTACGGTGGATTTAACCGGCAGCCGGGCGGCCGGTTTGCTGGCGGGGCTGGCGCTGGCGCTGTCCGGCCGTTTTGTGTGGGCCGGGTTGGCTGCCATGGAGACCACTGCCTTTGCCGCCCTCAGCCTGGGCGCGGTGTGGTTCTACACGCGGCGCGGCCTGACCGGGTGGTCGGCGCTGCTGTTTGCTCTGGCGAGCCAGGTGCGCCCGGAAGGCCACGCCCTCTTTGCGCTGGCCGGGCTGGACGCCGTGATGGCTTATTGGCGGGCGGGATTGCGCGGCGGCATGGTGAAGCGGCTGCTCGCGCCGCTGTTGGTATATGGACTGGTATCCTTACCTTACGTTGCCTTTAGCCTGTCTACTACGGGCAAGCCGCTGGCAAACACCTTTTACGCCAAAGTTGGCTCCGAGCATTTCTGGAGCTGGCGCACCTTCCGCGAGACGGCCCGTTTCCACTGGTTCGATAATGTGTTCGCCTTTGTCTTCATGCTGCTAGGGCTGCTGCCGGCCTGGCGCAGGAGCCGGTTGACGGTGTTGTGGCTGGTGGGACTGCCGCTGTTAACGGCCGTTATCATCGACCAGACCTGGCATCACGGCCGTTATACCATGCCTCTCATCCCCTTCCAGATGATCGTGGCGGCGGTGGGTGTGGACTGGTTGGCGCGTAAAATTCGTTCTTCGTTCTCTGTTCCCCGTTCCCCGTTGATTGTTTATGTTTTAGCCGCTGCCCTTGTGGTATTAAGCGGTTTTTGGCAGTTGGGGCATTGGGCGCAAATGTACGCCAACAACGCCAAAGAGATTCTGGACATCGACGTGGCGCTGGGCCGCTGGCTGGCAGCCAACACGCCGCCAGACGCCTTGATCGCCGTGGACGATATCGGCGCTATTGCGTTTTTGTCTGAACGGCGCATTTTGGATATGAACGGCCTGGTTTCGCCGGAGATGTGGCCGGCGGTGCGCCAGCCGGTGGGTTTGCCCCGCGACCAGGTCGCGCTCAGAGAACTGGCGGCGGCGGACGCGGATTATCTGGCGGTGTTCCCCAAGTGGCATGTAGAAATCCACGACAACAAACAGATATTGCAGCCGGTGTTTTCTGTGAATACGGAGACGCACACGATCATTTTTCAGCCGGAAGCAGTCGTTTACCGGACGGATTGGCCTTATCGCCAGAGCATGGTCCCGGATACGGAGCTTACGGCAGCTCTGGGCGATAGTATCCGGCTGCGTGGTTTTGATTGGCGACTCGTTGAAGACCGGGCGGAGTTGACGGTTTATTGGGAAAGCATAACGGCCGTTCCCGACAGTTATAAAGTGTTTATCCACATCATGGATGAGAATGGGAATATCGTTGCCCAGGTGGATCGTCCGCCGGTGAACGGCCTGGCTCCTACCCGCCTCTGGCAACCCGGCGATCAGGTGCGGGACATGTACCAGATTCCACTGCCGCCCGGCCTGCCCCCCGGCGCGTATGAAGTGCGCGTGGGGTTGTACACGGATGAAAACGGCCGTTTGCCCGCCAGCGGCGGCGATGTCGTAGACAATGCAGTTGTTGTTACCAGATTTAAGATTGAGGATTAAAGATCGAAGCAAAAAGGGTTGAGCAATCTTTAACCTTCAATCTTTAATCTTCCGAGAAGGGACCGTGCAATCTATTAAATGGTGGCGCTGGGTGACAGGACGGGGAACGGCCGTTTTGCTCCTCTTGCTGCTCTACACCCTCATCCTGACCAGCGTCAGCCAAAAGAGTCTGACTGTAGACGAACAGGGCCACCTTTTTCGCGGCGCAGCTTACCTTAAAACGGGTGCGGTCCACTTCTTGTGGGGCCATCCGTTGTTAGCCAGCAGCCTCAACGCCCTGCCCCTGCTCACCGAGCCGAATTTACCCCTGCCTGTCGATCTTCCTGCCTGGCAGGACGGCGATTGGGCCGTCTCTGGCGACCGTTTCCTCTGGCAGTTCAGCGCCGACCCGCTGCGCCTGATCTTCCTGGCGCGGCTGCCAACGCTGTGGCTGACGCTGCTGCTGGCGGCGCTGATTTACCGTTGGGGACGGCAGTTGGCGGGTAAAACGGCCGCCATGCTGGCCCTGGCGCTTTTTGCCCTCGATCCCAACATTCTGGCCCACGGCGGCCTGATCACCAGCGACATCGCCGTGACGTTTTTTATGCTGCTGGCGGTATACGGCTTCTGGCGTTGGGCGGTTGACCGGGAGCGCGGTTCAACCCATGCCGCTCTGACAATTTTGCTGACCGGCCTGGGAGTGGGGGGGGCGGCGGCGACCAAGTTTAGCGCGGCGGCGTTGGCGCCGATTTTAGGGCTGCTGACGCTGTGGCTGGCAGTAAAATGGCGTTCCTGGCGGCCGTTAGGCTTTTTGCTGGCGGCTGGCGGCGTGGCGGTATTGGTGGTGTGGGCGGTGTATCGTTTTCAGTTGCGGCCGTTTCCCGCGTATCCTTATTGGCAAGATTTAATCTGGCAGTTCGACTATTTCAGCCGTCCTCACGGCGCTTATCTATTTGGGCAGTATGCGGAAAGGGGTTGGTGGTATTATTTCCCGGCGGCGTTTTTACTCAAGACGCCTTTGTCTACTTTGTTGTTACTAGCGTATGCTCTGGGGCATTTCGCCTTGGCTCTCGTCCGTAAACGGCCGTTCACATCCGCTGCTCAATTTAACCTGTTGGCGTTGTTGGGAACGGCCGTTGTGTATGCGCTCATCAGCCTCTTTACTCCGCTCAATATTGGCTATCGCCACCTGCTGCCCATCCTGCCCTTCCTTTACCTCTTCATCGCCATCACCCCATCATCTCATCACCCTACCTCCCGCTTACCCTGGATCGCCCTGTTCTGGCTTCTGCTCACCACCCTTTTCACTTGGCCGGATTATATTCCGTATTTCAACGCGCTGGCCGGTCCCGCCGAAACGCGCTGGCGCGTGCTTTCCGACAGCAACCTGGATTGGGGGCAGGACTTACCGGCGCTGGCCGCCTGGCAGCAAGAAACAGGGCAGCCGCTCTACCTGAGCTACTTTGGCACGGCTCATCCCAGCGCTTACGGCCTGAATTTTACCGCCCTGCCAACCTGGGAACCCAGTCCGGAACAGCTCCCGCCCTTTCGTCAGGCGTTTAATCCTGCCGACCCCGTGCCCGGCTGGTATGCCATCAGCGTCACCCATTTGCAGGGGCTGGTGTTAGGGGAGGATGTGGATACCTTTGCCTGGTTCCGCGAGCGGGAACCGGCGGCACGCATTGGTGACAGCATTTTTGTGTATGAGGTGGAAGCGCGGGGCGAACCGGTAGACGTGGCGTTCAGCGGCCTGCGTCCGGCGGAGCTGGCTTCGGAACTGCACGCCGCACTGGGGACCAACGACGTGCGCGTGCGCTGGTTTGACGGCCGTTCCAGTCTCATCTGGCCGGCCGGCGGGGGTTGGTGGGCTGCACACACTGACCAATCGGCAGACGCTTATTTGCTGCCTTTTGCTGAAATCGTCGAGATGTTCACAGCCGTTGATGGCAGCCAGCGGCTGGCTCGTCCCGTATATCCGCCGCCGATTCCCTGGACGCAAGAGATACCCATGGGGGAAACGGCCCCTTCGACAGGCTCAGCGCAGGCCGTTTTCCTCGGCTATGAGGATGCGCAAAACGACCCATCGGCGCACGAAATCAACCTGATCACCGGCTGGCGGGTAGTGGAGGTAACGGAACGGCCATTAAAGCTATTCGTCCATGCCTTGAATGAGCAGGGAGAGATCGTGGGTCAATGGGACGGGTTGGACGTAGACCCGGCTTCCTGGCAGTCCGGGGATGTCTTTGTACAGCTGCATCGCTTTAGCGTGCCGGAAACGGCCGTTGTCCATTCCTTCGCCATCGGCCTTTACGATGGGGAAACCCTGGAGCGCCTGGGTGAGCCGATTGTGGTGGAGAGGAAAATCAAAGATTAAAGATTGGTGCAATTTTCTGGTCTGGCAATCTTTAATCTTCATTTTTTTCTATTGTAGCTGTCATCAATCGCAGCACATCTTGTCCGTCTGCACCTGACAGGCGGGTATTGTCGCGGGCATCGTACCAGCCGACGAGCAGGTCATATGAGCCGGGTGGCAGCTCAAGCAGAGACAGTTGGTAGGTATCGGTGATGTTGTCACCCTGCTGCCAGCAGGTGGGCGGCCACAGACCGTTCACCGGCCAATTGTCCTGCTGTGCTGCCAGTTCGCCCTGATTGTTGACCAGATGCGTGAAAACGGTAAACGGCCGTACGGCGCTCCTCTCTGCCTGCCAATAAAGCGTCAAGTCGAGGAATTCAGCGGTCTGGACCACATCGTAGCCGCGCAAAATCATCAATGGCGTTGGATTGTCAGGGACGAAGAATGGGTAATTAGTCTGGTTTTGGGGGACAGGATTGAGGGGGAGAAACGGCCGTTCCGCTACCACAATCACCGCTTCAATCGGCCGCCACGCCAGCCCAAGCGCCAGGACGAGGCCCAGTTGCAGCGCGACAAGAGGCAGGGGTGCAACTGGGCGCGGGCGCGGCGGGGGCGGCGCAAAAAAAGCGGCGCTGCCAAGCGCCAGGAAGGGCATCAGGAAAAGCCACAAGCGCCCCACTTCGCCCCGCGCCGAGCCGGACACGTTGAGCAGCAAAATGAGAACGACCAACGGGAACAGCAGCACGGCATACGGTTCACGAAACGCGGTGGATGGCTTGAGGCAAACGGCGATAAAGCCAATCACCACAACCGGTCCGGCGAAAATCAACACGTCGAGCAAGTTGTAAACCAGCCACCATTCATAGCGGCGGTGGAGGGTGACCAGTTCATAATGCTGCCCCAAACCGACCTGAGCCACGCTCCAGGGCGCGACGCCCCAACCGGCCCAATAAAACAGCCAGACGGCCGCTGCGCCCCCGCCTAATAACATCATCTGCCCCACGAAGCGGGTAAACGGCCGTTCCCCACGCCCTTGCCACCAGTGCAGCCCGGCATACCCGGCCAACAACAGCATCAAGACCGCATTGCCCAGGCTGAAAAAGGACATCAGCGAAACGATCAGGCCGCTGGCTATAAACCAGCGCCCCTGTGCCCGCTCCAGACCGATTTGCAGCAGGAGAACGGCCGTTACCGCTCCCAACGTATCAGCCTGTACCGGGGTGGGAGTGAAGATAAGCAGCGCGGGCAGCGTGGCCGTGAGCGCCACCGCCAGCCGTGCTGCCTCGCTGGGCAGCAGGCGGCGGGCCAGGCCGTAGGTGGGCAAAACGGTCAGCGCCCCGGCCAGCGCCGTGAGCAGCGTGACCGCTACCAGCGCCGCCGCCCTCTCCGGTGGCCCGTCCAGCAGCCACAGGTCGGTGCAGCGCAGGGGCCAGATGGTTTCGGCGATGGTTTGCGACAGTCCTGGCCAGCGTTGCAGCGTTTGCAGCGCCAGCCAGTTCACCAGGATGAGACCGGGCGGATGGGTGCGCGTATGTTCGGAGGGAAAAGTGGGCATCAGGGCGGGATAAGCGCGCAGCAGGGCCGGCATGTCGGTCGTTTCGGCCGCCAGCCTAAAGTAGCCATTGGTCTCGTCGGCCAGGGTGCGCTCGATCAGTTCGGTGAGCACGGCCGGATTTTCGGCGTAGACCAATGCTCCTTGCAGCAGCAGGTTGCCCAGCACCAGCGCCGTCAATCCCCAGCGCCAGCGCGGGGTGCGCAGCCACCAGGCAGCGACGCCACCCATTGCAACCGTGGCCATGACCGGGAGCCACCAGCGGGAAAACGACCGTAACGCATATACCCAATGCCATTCGACTGTGTCCGGGGCCGGGCCGCGCAGCCAGGGCAGCCAGTCTGTGAGGACGAGCAGGATGAGAGCCAGGGCAGGCAGGAGGAGAAATGCAATTCGACGGTTCATGAGTTATATTGAAATTTTACCCAGGCATGATACATTTGCCAGCTAATGAACCGTTTGACCCGCCAATGGGCGCCCCTGCTTGGCTTTGTCCTGCTCATCCTGCTCTTTGTGGCCCCCGCCCTGATGCCGGGAAAAGTGCTGCTGCCCCTGGATTTGGTGACCCAGGTCTGGCCGCCCTGGCAGCCGCCCAATCAGGCGGTCAACGTCCATAATCCGTTGTTGAGCGACGTGGTGGATTATATTTACCCGGTGAAGGCGTTTGTGGCGGAGCAGGTGAAGCAGGGGGAACTGCCGTTATGGAACCCGTATGTGTTGGGGGGCTACCCCCTGACTTATAATACGCAGGCCGCTTTGTTTTACCCCCTGTCGCTTTTTTATTATTTGCTGTCGTCGGCAACGGCCGTTAACCTCACCATCTTCACGCAACTGCTGTTGGGGGCGTTGTTCATGTACGCCTATTTGCGCCAAATACGGCTGCGGCCGGCGGCCGCCTGGGTAGGCACGGCCGTTTTTCTTTTCAACGGCATGATGATCGTCTGGTTAGAGTGGCAGGTGGTCCACGCCGCCGTTATCTGGCTGCCGCTGTTTTTGCTTTGTGTGGAGCGCACAGCCGACAAGTTGGCGGAAGATGGGACGCATTTGGCGCAAGTTGGGCCAGAGTTGGTGGGGGGCATGGCTGCTTTTGCCCTGCCCTGGTTGGGCGGTCATTGGAATTGGGCGCTGTACAGCAGTATCACGGCCGTTCTCTATACCCTTTTTTGTATATCCCGCCAGCCGCAGTTGATGAGGCGTTGGCTGGGAACGGCCGTTCTCCTCTTCGGCGGCGGCG
>JAWOGU010000132.1:0-39846 GCA_046496595.1 Chloroflexota bacterium | reverse complement strand
CGGATCGCACGGGAGCGGCTGGCGGAGGGCGATGTCCCGCAGGTGCGGCAGACGGCGTACACAAAACGGCCGTTCCCTGCACTCTTTGATCGGTAGCCGCGGTATCCTTACCGCGCTCTTGGGCAGTGCGCGGTAAGGATACTGCGGCTACTTAAAGCGAAAACGGCCGTTCCGCAGGGAACGGCCGTTTTATAATCCCACCTATCAGCGCCAGCGTCAGGCCAACGTTTTTGCTTCTTCAATCCAATCAGCCGGGTCCGCCTGCCAGTCTGCCAGTTTGGCCGCTTCTTTGACAAAGGCAGGGGACGCCGCCGCCAACTTCTGGAAGCTGTCGATGCCAGCCTCTTGCAGGCGTTTGGCAAAGGTTGGCCCAATGCCATTGATGACCGTGAGATCGTCTGGCGCGGTTTCTGTCACGTCAACTTCAGCTCCGGCACGCTTGCCGATGCCGTTGAACTGCTCAAAAATCATGCCGACAACACCGGCCAGAACTTTGATGTAGTTTTTGGGGAGAACTAATTCTAACATGGGCTTGGCTCCTTCTTTTCTTGTGAAAACTCATGACGCACTGCATTATTGTAACACAAACGGCCGTTCTTGGGATACTTTTCTCAAAAACGGCCGTGAAGTTTATTATCCGGTTGGTTGGAGAATTTCTACTGATTCAAATACTGGCGCACTTTACTGCCAATGACAGGATAAGAATAATCATGCCCCTGAAAAGAGCGAATCGCGCCCCACAGCCCGACGATGATAAAGACGAACTGAAACAGAAAAACGCAGCCCATCATCATAAAAGGGAAAAAGAAAAAGAAAGGTGGCTCACCGGTATCGGGCGTCATCATAAAGGTACCGCCCATCATCAGAAAAAAGCTGCCCATGTATAGAAGAATACCGCCAAACATCACTGCAAGCTGGGTAACCTGCCAGGCCACCGCTTGCATCCCCTGCTGGCGGACAAATTCGGATTTCTCACGCTGCAACACCCAGATCAAGACAGCAGCAATCAGTCCCCACATCGGCACAATGACGGCGCCGTTTGCCAAACCGGCCATAATCTTTTCATCTGAACTTGGATTCTTTTCTGTACTCATGCGATTTGCTCCCCATGGTTTAAATTGTAAGGGCGTAAAATTTTACACCCTGTCCACTTTACTGATTATAGCAAACATTCCACCCACTACTCGCCACTCGTCAGACACGGTTCACCGCGCAGATACTGCTGGCATTCCGGGCGGGTAAGCGGCCGGGAGATACGTTCCAGGGCGCGTTCAAACAGAGCGCGGATAGGGCTGAGGTCGTTGATTTGGGCGGTGCCGTCGGCGCTGGCGGTTGCCAGCCGGGAGCCATCCGGGCTGAAAACGACGCTGTTGACCGGCGCGGTGTGGCCCAGCAGCGTGCGCAGCACCTGGCCCGATTCCGTGTTCCAGAGCTTTACTGTGCGGTCCACGCTGGCAGTCGCCAGCCGGGAACCATCCGGGCTGATGGCTACGCTGGTGACAGGCCCGGTATGCCCGGAGAAACTGCGCAGCACTTCGCCGCTGCTGATGTCCCACAATTTGGCGCTGCCATCACCGCCGGCCGTCGCCAGCCGCTGCCCGTCGGCGCTGAAGGCAATATGGTTCACCGGTCCGGCGTGTCCGCTGAGGCGCACGATTTCCTCGCCGCTGGCGGCGTCCCAGATGAAGGCATTGCCGTTGTCGTCGGCAATTGCCAGCCACTTCTGGTCAGGGGAGTAGATGGCGATGTTAACGGCCGTTTCATGGGCAAATGTCTGCAACAACTCACCCGTCAACACGTTCCATTGGCGCACAAAACCGTCACTGCCGGCCGTCGCCAGCCGCGCGCCGTCATTGTCAAAAGCAACCCAGTTCACTGCGCCATCGTGGGGCAGCAGGGGCAGCCGAATAGCGCCGCCGGCCTGATCCCAAAGGCGAGCGTTTGTATCGGCGCTGCCGGTTGCCAGCAGCATCCCATCCGGGCTGAAGGCCGCGCTTAACACCGGCTGGCTGTGCAGCGTCAGATTTTGCTCAACGTCGCCCGTGACCGCATCCCACACTTTGGCGGTGCGGTCGTCGCTGGCTGTCACCACCAGGCTGCCGTCATGGTTGAAGGCAACAGTGTTAACGGGGCGGCGGTGGCGCGACAGAATAAGCACGTCCAGACCGGCCTCGGAGTTCCACGTTTTGGCGGTGGTGTCCTGGCTAGCGGTGGCGATGCGGCTGCTGTCCGGACTAAAGGCAACGGCCGTTACCGGTCCATTATGCCCGGACAAGGTGTACAATGCCTGTCCACTGGCGGCGTCCCACACTTTGGCGGTGCCGTCGCCGCTGCTGGTCGCCATCAGCAGGCCATCCGGACTAAAGGCCGCGTCGAACACCGTGCTGGCGTGGCCGATCAGGTTGAAGATCAGGCCGTCTTCCTTAAAATCCCAGACGCGGCTGATGCCATCTTCATAAGCCGTAATGATCCGGCTGCCATCCGGGCTGAAGGAGACAGACGTGGCGGAAATGATCTGATCCGGATCTTCAGCAGGATTAACTGAATAAATGGGTCCCCCCGTAGCCATATCCCAGATGATAGAACGGCCGTCTTCGGCGGCGCTGGCCAAATAGCCGCCATCCTGGTTGAAATCAACGTCGCGCACAGGTGCATCATGTCCGAAAAGATGGTAAAGAGAGCGGCGCGTATCGGTGTTCCAGACGCGCACGGTGGCGTTACTGTTGGCGGCAGCCAGGTGGATGCTGTCGGGGTGGAAAGTGACGCCATTGATAGCGTTATCATTGCCGTTCATCACCGCCAACCTGTCGCCGGTTTCAAGATCGTAGACAATGACAAAGCCATCATTGCTCACGGAGGCCAGTCGTCGGCTGTCCGGACTAAAGGCAATGGCGTTGACGACGCGGCTGTGGTCGTTGAAGGTGCGCAGTTCCTGTCCGGTGGCGGCGTCCCATAATTTGACGGTGTTGTCATGACCGGTGGTTGCCAAATAACGGCCGTTTTCGCTAAAAGCGACGTCATTCAGCCAGTTGGTATGGCCGGAAAGCGTCATTTGCAGCTGCGATGTTTGCAGCGCCCGGTAAAGCGCATCTTCCGACTCTGCCGATACCATGTTGTCAACAGGCAAGGTGCGGTTAACGGATTCTATTGCCAGCAGCAGGCCAAGCTGCGGATCGCTGCGCAGCCGGTCCACGGCGGCGGCAGCCAGTTCACGAGCCGTAGCCAGGCGGGCGTTGGTCTCTGCTTCGGCCGCGCTGCTCTCCGCTTCGGCGGCGCTGGCGACGGCGGTGGCCCGCGCCATTTCCGCTTCGGCGGCATTGGCTTCCGCCACACCCTGTTGAGCCAGGGCTTCTGCTTCAGCCGTAGCCCGGAGATTGGCGTCAGCCATGGCGGCTTCTTGCGCGGAAACGGCCGTGGCCGCGCTCTGCTCCGCTTCCACCCGCAGCTGCTCTGCAATAGCGGCGTTATTTTGGGCCGTCATCTCGTTTTGGCTGGCAACAGCGCCATTCCGCGCCGCCCAAAATGCCGCCACCATCGCCAATAAAAACACCATCAGCAGCGTTACCGCCAGCCGCGACAACCGTTTGGCCGCACGGGCGCTTTCGGTCGCTCGCTGTCTTTCTGCCTCAGCCAGTGCCCGCGCCTGTTCCAATTCCCGCTGGCGCATGGCTTCGTTCTCCAACTCTTGTTTGTGGGCAGATGTGGCGCTGGTATCAATAAACGCCTGTTCCAGTGTGTTTAAATCAGGGGTTTGCAGCGCCTCTTCCAACAGCAGCCCGCGCAGCAGCAAAGACTCAGGGCGGCCTAAGGCCTGCCATTGTTCGGCTGTCGTAGCCAGACGCAGCCGTTGGCGCTGCGCCACGCGGGATTCCTCAATCCAGCCAATGAACCGGGGCCAGATGTGGGCCAGAGATTCATGCGCCAGACCAACCTGATCGTTGTCGGGCGTTGTGCCTGGAATAGAACGCAGCAGCCGTGTTTGTTGTAACTGCCCCAAGACCTGTTCAAACTGTTCATCGGACACGTCAACGTGCTGGCGCAAGGCGTTCTTGAGTACCCGGTCGGCAGAAATACGCCGTTCCACGGTGGGGCGCACAATACCCAGCATGATCTTTTTAGCCACTTCCTGGTCTTGAGGGGATAGGTCATCGTAAAAGGCGTCGGCGCTGTTAGCCAGAGCGCCCTGTCCGCCGCCGATACGCCGATAGGCCTCCCAGGTGACGCGATTGTGATCCCGGTTTTCCCACAATTTAAGCAGTGTAAATTGCAGCAAAGGCAGGGCTGCTGGTTTACCCAGCACTTCGCCAATGAGTTCTTCAACCAGATTGTCTTCCAGATTGAGGTCTACCAGTTCAGCCGGTTTCTCGATGACTTCGCGTAGTTCGTTAGCTTTCATGGCCGTGACGCGGACCTGGGCTTTTTCATATTCAGTTTGCAGGGCCGGAATCTGCACAAGCTGGCTTTCCAGGTCTGCCCGCATGGTGATGATGACGGTGTGGCGAGTGTTGGGCATCTGGATGAGGTTGAGCAGCGTCAGAATGAAAGAACGCCGCTTTTGTTCATCTTCACACACTGTAAACAGTTCTTCAAACTGGTCGATGATCAGGACAGCGGGTTCCGGCCCTTCTTTATCGATTAGATTGACCAGATAGGTGGAGTCTAAGTCACTATGTCGATTGACTTCTTCCAGCCATGCCTGGGTTTCGGTTCCTTGAGGTTTGAGGATGTAGGCCAGGCTGGTTTGGGGATCGGCGCCGGGGATAACCGGTGGGTAGTAGCGCCATGTTTTGCTGCCATGCAGGGCGCCCTCGCGCAGTTTGGGGATAAGTCCGGCCTGTGCTACAGAGGATTTTCCGCTGCCGGATGGCCCCGCGATAGCCAGGAAACGGCCGTATTTGAGCTTTTCTACCATTTCTTCTATCAGGCCGGAGCGGCCAAAGAAGAGGTTGTGTTGGGAGTAACCAAATGTTTGCAGACCCAGGTAGGGGCAAAGTGAATCGTCTAGCTCCGGAGCCAGATCGAGGTCAAATTCTGCCAGGGTGGTATCAGGGGCTTTGCGGCGGGCGTGGTACAACTCATTGCACCAGTAATCGATGAGGTTTTGGGCCTGCCAGCGGTCGCTGCGGGCATCCAGAAAAACACCTGTGGCGGTTCCCCGCTGCACAAAGGTTTCTACATCGTCCAGAAATTCTGTGGTGTTGCCGTCTTTTCCACGGCGTTCTAGTAGTTTACGGTGGCTGGTGCGTAGTGCTAAGAGTGATGTAAACGCCTCATTTTGCTCCATAGACAGCTTTTCTCCTGACTTACTGCTTCACAATCTGTCACTGCTTGATTGCGTTGGGCAGAAGCTGTGCTAATTAGCGCACAAGCACGGAATCATACGGCAATCCGATTTAATCATCAACCTAATTTGGCCGCTTCTCATCAGGAGTAAACTGAAACATATGCCAGAGGTAGTTGTGATCTTCATTTCCTGTCCTGAAAAATAACGTCTGTAGCCGAGGATTCCAATCCTCGCCTGCCCGCAGCCTACAGCGCGGTAAGGATACCGCGGTTACAGATTTTCATTTATGGTGGTCGGCGGCGACAGTTGGTGAAGTCACTTCTGGAAGTAGAGACAGACACCGCATCTTGGCAGAGAGGCGGACCTCAGGATGCAATAGCGAAGAGGCATTTAAGGTAAGCGCCTTCGGGGAAGGTGATGGGGTGGTCGAGAGCGTGGCTGGTACGTTCTATTTCATGTAACGGCCGTTTTTCTACCCGCGCGGTCTCGTTTACCATGTCGAAAAATTGAGGGGCTGTGATGCGGCTGGAACAGGAAGCCATCACCAGGATGCCGCCCGGTTGCAGGACGCGCAGTCCCAACCGCACCAGACGGGCATAAGCGCCCAGCGCCCGGTCTGCTTCGGCCTGTTTTTTGGCAAAGGAGGGGGGATCGATGATGACCATGTCAAAGGAACGGCCGTTTCTGCCCAGTTCCTCTAATCTGGCAAAGGCGTCGCCCAAAAGCAGCTCGTGGCGGGCGGCGGCGACGGCGGGCTGCGCCATGTTGAGCGTAAAATTGTAGGTGGCGGCTTCCAGCGCCGGTTTGCTGATGTCCAGACTGGCGACGGCGGCGGCCCCACCTCTGGCGGCATACAAGGAAAAACCGCCGGTATAGGCAAACACGTTCAACACTGTTTTGCCCTCTGCCAGGGTTTCTACCCGCGCCCGGTTGTCGCGCTGGTCGAGGAAAAAGCCGGTTTTTTGTCCGGCGACCACGTCGGCGGCAAACCACAGGCCGTTTTCCTGGAAGAGAACCGGCCCGGTTAGCGGGGGACCGAAAAGGACTATGCCGTTTTGCAGGCCGTAGAGGGCATCCGTCTGGCCGGCGGCTGAACGGTTGAGCCGTAACACGAGGCGCTCTGGGTGGGAAACGGCCGTTAAGCCGTCCAGCACAGCGCGCAAATGAGGGATCCAGGCGGGGGTGTACAGTTTGATGACAGAGGTAGCGGCATACTGATCGATGATCAGGCCAGGGAAACCGTCGTTTTCGCCATGCACCAGGCGGAAGCCGGTGGTCTGGCTGGCGCTCAGAGGGGCGCGACATTGGGCGGCGGCGGCGAGCTGCGCCTGCCACCACGCCGCGTTGATGGCAGCAGGAGTGCCCTGGTGCAGCACGCGCACCCGGATGGGACCCTGCGTGTCGTAGAGACCCACGGCCAGGAAGCGGTTTTTGCGGTCAAAAATGACGGCGAGATCCCCGGAACGGCCGTTTCCTTTCTGGCTGGTGATGGCGCTTTCATATACCCAGGGGTGTCCCTGACGGATGGCGATTTCGGCGGCAGGCGTTACCCGCAGCGCCAGGCGCGAAGGTTCCAGGTTTGGCGTCTGTGCAAGTGTGATAAGATCATTTCTTGTCAACTGGACAATCTCTCGCAAATTAACCAATCGGCTGAGGGCGGCGATTGGCATAAAATCAACAATTGAGTGATGATAGGGATGCGGCGGTGAAAGCCAACAGGCTGCCACAAACCAAAGAATAGTACGTCAACTTCACCAAATACCAAAAAGAAAAGTAACTATACAGGCAGGTTCCCTGAGCCTGTCGAAGGGAACCGGGCTTCGACAAGCTCAGCCCTCGCCAGCGCTGTATAGTCACAAAGAAAAAGATGCAAGTAACCGTTACCATACCCGCCACATCCGCTAACCTTGGCCCTGGCTTCGACTGTCTGGGTCTGGCCCTCAGCCTCTACCATACCGTGACCTTTACCACCCAAACCACCCCTGGCATGACCATTGAAGTGAGCGGCGAAGATGCCCACAAAGTGTTCACCGATGAGCGTAATCTGGTGTGGCAGTGCGCCCAATTCCTGTTTGAACGGTTTAACCGGACGCCGCCCGGCCTGCATATCCGGCAGGAAAATGAGATTCCGGTAGGCAGTGGCTTGGGCAGCAGTTCAACGGCCGTTCTGGCAGGTTTGTTTGGCGCGAACGCTCTCATGGGCGAACCGCTCTCGCGGGCGGAAGTGCTGCAAACCGCCACCGACCTGGAAGGCCACCCCGACAACGTAGCGCCGGCAGTGTATGGCGGTTTGATATTGGGCGTGCAGGAAACGGACGGTCTGCTGGTAGAGCCTATCGCCATGCCGCTCATCAAAGTGGTAGTGGTGCTGCCTGACTTCCATTTGTTAACCAGCGAGGCGCGCGCCGCTTTACCTCAGCAGCATTCTCTAAAAGATGCCATCTTTAATACCAGCCATATCGCCCTGCTGATCCGCGCCTTGCAAACGGCAAATTACGATCTGTTGGGCGCCGCCATGCAAGACAGGCTGCACCAGCCCTACCGCATTCCGCTCATCCCTGGCATGGCAAACGCTTTTACGGCCGCTAAAGAAGCAGGGGCTGCCGCCGTGGCCCTCAGCGGCGCGGGTCCGAGCCTGATTGCCTTTGCCCCGGCGCAGCATGAGCAAATTGGCCGCGCTGCCGCCGCTGTTTTTGCGGAGCATGGCCTGGGCAGCCGCCGTTGGATTTTGTCAGTGGATTCGCAAGGAACGGCCGTTACTGTTCAGCAGGCTCCCAATCAGAGTAAAGATAAGAGGCCGCACAGTCTCAAATTTCAATCATGAAATCGGCAGTGTGTTACCACACCAGGCCATGAACCTGGAACAAACCTTAACAACATATGTATTATAACCTCCTTCTTTTTAATAATTTTTTACCTTCGTGTATAATTCTGGACTGGGTAGACCACGAAAAACTTTCTGTGAAATACCTGAATCTGGCTTCTTTTTCATAAAAATCCCGCAACGATAGCCAAAAGTTAGGGTTGCAGTTTGTTGGTGGCTGCACTCAAAAGAGGACGCCGCCCTTTTACAGCGACTCCGAGCCAAAACCAGGCATCCGGATTTTTTGCCGTTTGCTTGTTCTTAAAAATTACTAGGAACACCCTCAATCTTAAGGAGATATAGATGGAAAAAGCAATTTTATTAGAATGGTACCGGCAAATGGTACTCATTCGTTTGTTTGAACAGCGCTGCGCTGAACTGTATAGTTTGGGCAAGATAGGCGGTTTTTTGCACCTTTACATTGGTCAGGAAGCAGTGGCAGTGGGCACCATTGCCGCCCGCCAGGAAGGCGACCACGTCATCACCGCTTACCGGGATCACGCCCATGCCATTTGCGTGGGTTCTGAAACAGGTCCGGTGATGGCTGAACTGTTGGGTAAAGCCACCGGCGTCAGCAAAGGCAAAGGCGGCTCGATGCATCTGGCCGATGTGCCCCGGAATTTCTGGGGCGGTTATGCCGTGGTCGGCGGCCACGTGCCTTTAGCGACGGGCATCGGTCTGGCCGAACAGTACAGAGGCACGGATAACGCGGTTCTCTGCTATTTTGGCGACGGTTCTACCAATATCGGCTACTTTCACGAATCGTTGAATCTGGCGGGTGTGTGGGATCTGCCGGTGGTGTTTATCGCGGAGAACAATCAGTATGGTATGGGAACGGCCGTTGATCGGGCCTCCGCCGTACCGCGCATGATTGATAAAGCCTCGGCCTATGGCATGGTGGGCAAGCAGGTGAACGGCATGGACGTTTTTGAAGTGTACGAAGCCACGCTCGAGGCTTTAAACGCCATCCGTGACGGCAAGGGACCGCAGTTCCTGGAAATGCTTACCTACCGCTTTGAAGGCCATTCTATGGGCGATCCGCTGCGCTACCGTACCAAAGACGAAGTGGAGAAATGGCGCGGAGACGATCCTATCGGTATTTTGGAACGCCGTATCTTAAAAGAGGGGCTTGCTACCGAGGAAGAATTGGAAGGCATCGACAAAGCTGTCGCAACCCATCTGGAAGAAGCCGTTCGTTTCGCTGAAGAATCACCATTCCCGGCATACGAAGAGCTGTTTACCAATATTTACGTAGAAGATTAAGCGGAGACTAACAATGGCTTTAATAACAATGCGACAAGCAATTAGCGATGCCTTGCGCGAAGAAATGCATCGTGATGATAGAGTGTTTATTATGGGGCAAGAAGTAGGCGTGTGGGGCGGCACCTATGCCGTAACTCGTGGTTTCTACGACGAATTTGGCCCCAGACGTATAAAAGATACCCCGATTTCTGAGATGGTCATCGGCGGCGCCGCCACAGGCGCGGCCATGAACGGCCTGCGTCCTATCGCGGAATTCATGACCATCAACTTTGCTTTCCTGGCTCTGGACGCCATGGTCAACCACGCCGCCAAAGTACACTACATGTTTGGCGGGCAGATGCGGGCGCCTGTGGTTTTCCGTACTCCCGGCGGTGGCGGGCGGCAGTTGGGCGCTACGCACAGCCATACCCCTGATGTGATCTTTGCCCATTTCCCCGGGTTGAAGGTTGTTTCCCCGGCTACCCCGTATGACGCCAAGGGCATGCTCAAAGAAGCCATCCGCATCGACGACCCGGTTTTGTTCATCGAACATGCTACCCTGTACCAGGTGCGCGGTGAAGTGCCGGAAGGCGATTACACCGTACCGTTGGGTGTCTCCGATGTGAAACGGGAAGGCACGGATGTAACCATTGTGGGCTATGCCCAGGGCCTGCAAATTGCTTTGCAAGCCGCCGAGCAGCTCGCCCGCGAAGGTATCAGCGCCGAAGTGGTGGATTTGCGTTCCTTACGTCCGTTGGATATGGGACCGGTGGTCAAATCCTTCCAGAAAACCTTTAAAGCTGTTATCGTTGAAGAAGGTTACAGGTCTTATGGAATTGGTTCGGAAGTGACTGCTCGTTTGCAAGAAGAGGCGTTTGATTATATGGATGCCCCGATTAAACGGGTGGCTCAGTTAGAAGTGCCGCTGCCTTATTCTGCTGATTTAGAGCAGCAAGCTCTGATCAACAAGGATCGGGTGATTGCCGCTGTGAAGGAGATTTTATAATGGCTGAATATATCGTCATGCCTAAATTGGGCTTTGACATGCGTGAAGCGGTTCTGGTTGCCTGGCTCAAGCAGGAAGGGGATCAGGTTACCAAAGGGGACATCGTTGCTGAAATTGAATCGGATAAGGCAACGTTGGAACTGGAAGCGTTTGAAAGTGGTGTGCTGCTAAAACTGTTGCAGCATGAAGGAGCTGTTGTGCCCGTGGGCGCCGACATGGCTATCATCGGCCAGGAAGGGGAAGACATCTCTGAGATGCTTGACAGCAGCAGCTCAGCGGGTGAAACAAAAGCGGATGATTCGCCAGCGGATGATTCGGCCCCAAAAGTTGAGCCGGCGGCTCCGACCGCCTCTGAACCGGCCTCTGCGCCGGTCATCTCCGATGAGTTTCCCGGAGGTGTGAAGGCGACGCCGGTCGCCCGTCGGCTTGCTAAAGAGAATAATGTGGATTTGAGCCGTGTTAGCGGTTCAGGCGCGGATGGACGTGTACGGCGTAGTGACGTTGAGGCGTTTTTGGCTGCGCCGCAGCCGGCAGCGCCCGCTGCTTCTACCTCTACTGCTGCGGTTCCCGCTGGTCCGGAAACGGAAGAGATTCCGACAAGCCGTTTGCGGCAGGCGATTGGCCGACGCATGGTGGAATCGAAAACAACGGTGCCGCATTTTTATGTGACGACTGAAATCGACATGGGACCGTTGATGGATTTGCGCCAACAGGTAAATGACGCGCTGGAAGCGAAGGGGCTGAAGGTATCGGTGAATGACATGATTGTGAAAGCGACAGCGCTGGCGCTGCGTGATTTCCCGAATCTGAATGCCAGTTTTGCCGGGGATAAGATTGTGCGTCATAAGCGCATCCATGTGGGAACGGCCGTTGCCGTGGAAGGTGGCTTGCTGACAGTGGTGCAGAAAAACACAGACCTTTCGCCTCTGGCGCAGGTAGCCGCCGACAACCGCGCGATGATCGGCCGCTCCCGTGAGGGTAAAGTGAAACCGGAAGATGTTGAGGGCAGCACTTTTACCGTCAGTAATTTGGGCGCGTTTGAGGTGGATCATTTTGTAGCCATTATCAACCCGCCGGACGCCGCTATTTTGGCGGTGGGTTCTGCCCGCCAGGTCCCGGTGGTGGTGGACGGTGAACTGGCGGTAGGCTGGCGCATGAAGGCCACCATTTCGGCGGACCACCGGGTGACGGACGGGGCTGAAGCGGCGCAGTTTATGCAGGCGCTGAAGGGAATTTTGGAACGGCCGTTACAGCTTTTGTTGTAATGATTTTTTGAAGCGGGGATCCAGGAACGCATCAATTCCTGCGATCCCCGCTTTTTTACCCGTATTAACACCACGTAATTAGACAAGGCGTCTAATCAGGACTGTTTTCCCTGCTGAACCGTCGCGCCTTTTTCTTCGCAGCGTACAGTTCCATAAAAAATCTGCTATACTAACTCGGTATGTTCACATAATGCAAACACGGCAGCCTGACGAGCAGATAAACGCGATTTTCCATTCCGTTTTTATGCGTCTCAGCCAATCATTTCGTGACCTGTTCACGACTCTGTGGAGGTAGTTTGATGGCCACAATTTTAGTAATTGACGACGATGAATTGGTCTCCCGGACCTTGCAACGGGCGCTCAAGCTGTATGGACACCAGGTGATGGTGGCTAACAGCGGAGCAGAAGGGTTGCAAATTGCCCGCCGTCATCGTCCTGATCTGTTCGTTTTAGACATTATGATGCCGGGCGCGGATGGGTACCAGGTTTGCCGCCAGATTCGCGGCGATCCCTTGTTGACGGAACTGCCGGTCCTGTTTTTAACGGCCAAAGCAAAAGATGAAGATAAGATCGAAGGCTTTCGCGCCGGCGCAGACGATTATTTGAGCAAGCCGTTTAACATGGAAGAACTGCAACTGCGTTTGAAAGCGATTTTGCGGCGCACGATTCCGGCGCCAGCGGTAGAAGAACCGCCTACGGAAGTGGCGGTGGGTGACGTAGTTTTGGACTGTCGCACCTTCAAGGTGACTACCCCGCATAATGTGGCTTTGTTGACCAATGTGCAGTTTGATCTGCTGTACCATCTGATGAGCCGCGCGGGGCAAGTTTTCAACAGCCAGCAGCTTCTGCAAGATGTGTGGGATTACCCGCGTGACACGGGCAGCCCTGAATTGGTGCGCGCCCATATTAAGAACTTGCGCGAAAAGATAGAACCCATCCCCAGCGAACCGAGATACATCCGCACCATTCAGGGGCATGGCTATACGTTTTCTGTGTCTGACATCGGTTAATCAACCTCCCGGAGGTTCAAAACCTTCGGGAGGTTACTGAATTTTTAATTTGTGCATGATGACCCCTCACGCTACTGACATGGAACCTGCCTGGATTTTACTTGTGGACGATGAGCCGGAAATTGCGGAGTCTTTGTCTGACTTTCTGGTGCGCAAGGAGGGTTATCATATTCTCCTGGCGGCGACAGGTGAAGAAGCCATCTTAGTGATGGAAAAGCTGCTGGCTGACCAGATTGAGCTGGACCTGGTGCTTCTTGACATGCGTATGCCAGGAATTTCGGGTCTGGACGTGTTGACGTGGATTCGCAAACATCCGGTGCTGCAATATACGCGAGTGGTGCTGGTGACGGCGGCGTCGGGCAGTGAAGAAAAGGTGGAGGCGCTGTCTGCCGGGGCGGATGACTACATTACCAAGCCTTTTTATCCAAAGGAACTGCTGGCGCGGGTCAAGACGATTTTGCGCACGCAGCAGTTGGAAAAACAGTTACAGCGGCAGAGCCAGCAGTTAGCGTTTTTGAACCATATTGGGCAGGAATTGGCGACGGTGCTGGAGACGCAGGATGTATTGACAACGGCCGTTTCCGGGGCGCAGCATGTGTTTGAAATGGAAGCCGCCTCAGCCTACATGTTAGAAGGGGGACGCTTGCGCTGCCGCGCTGTTTCCGGCGGCAAAAGCGGCGTTGATCTGGGGAATTATGCGGCAATATCGCCAGGCCAGGGTTTTCTGGGCGCGGTGTTTAACCAGCAAAACGCCGCCTTACTGAACGACGCTGGCTCTGATGCCCGCTATGATCCGCAGGTGGACGCGCCGCCAGACATGACTGTTGTCACCTTGATGGCCGCCCCGCTTGTCGTTCGCGGGCGCTCTGTGGGTTTGTTAGCCGGGTATAATCGCAAAAACGGCCGTTTCTCCCCCGTTGATCTCGAATTATTTGCCTCCCTATCCATCTCAGTCAGTGAATCCATCGAAAACGCCTGGTTATTCCAGCGCATCCGTTTGCGCCAGAAAGAGCTGCTGGAAAGCCGAAACACCCTGCAAGCGCTCATCGACGGCATTCCCCACCCCATTTACACCATTAATAACAAGTGGCAGCTTGTCGCCGTCAACAAAAGCCAGCTAGACAAACTGCCGCCCGATACCCCAGAATTAACCGGGCAAATCTGCTACCACGCTTTTTACCAACGCCAAACCCCTTGCGCCCACTGCCGCGCCTCCACCTCGTTTACCCAAAAACATCCCCAGGGTTGGAGCGTCAAATGGCAGGGTGATGACCACCTGCCGCGTGAATGGAAAGTCAACGCTTACCCCATTCCCGGCAGCCATGCCGATTCCGCCAGCGCCGTCGTCCTCTGGCAAGATCGCACCGAAGAGCGCAAACTGGAAAGCTCCTTACTGCAAGCAGGCAAACTTGCCGCTATCGGCCAGCTTGCCGCCGGCGTCGCCCACGAAATCAACAATCCCTTAACGGCGATCAACGCCAACGCCGAAATGCTAAAAATGTTCATCCCGCCGGAAGACGACAATTATGAGGCCGTCGATCTCATCGCCCGGGCTGGGGAACGCGCTACCAAAGTCGTGCGCGGGCTGCTCGATTTTGCCCGGCAGGAGCAGTACAAATTCACCCCAGGCAGCGTCAACGATTCCATCCAACAAACGCTCCATTTAGTAAGCTATCAATTACAAACGGCGCAAATCAATGTGATTACAAATTACGCGCCAGACCTGCCAACCATCACTGCCAGTTGGGAACACTTAAAAAGCGTGTGGCTCAACTTGCTGGTCAATGCCAGGGATGCTGTGCAAAACCGAGCGGAAAACCGGCAAATAGAAATGACCACCTGTCTGACAGAGGAAAAAAATAATATTCAGGTGACCATACAGGATAATGGTAAAGGCATATCAATGGCGGAAGCAGAACACATCTTCGAGCCATTCTATACCACCAAAGACCCCGGAAAAGGCACAGGTTTGGGTTTAGCTACAAGTCATCGTATCATAGAGCAGCATGGTGGTGATATTAATGTAGTGAGCACACCCCTAGAAGGCACAACTTTCATTATTCGGCTACCTATTGAACCAGAATATATCTTACAATTGGCATAATTATCATGATAAAGCAACCCACTCCAACTGAATTAAATATCGGCGATATTTTACGCCTTGCTTTGCCTTTAAGTACAACCGTGATGGCAGGCTCCCGGCACACAAAACGCAATGTCAACTGGGCTGTCATCCTCACAAGCTGGGAAGATCTGCCTCAGCAAGCAGCGTCCGGGGATCTTGTTGTCATCCCCCAAAATCTGCAAAAACAAATTTCGACAACGACCCTCCTGAAATACTTTGATGACCTTGTCACTCTGGACATATCCGGCGCTTTGCTCTTTGACGATGTAGCCGAAACGGTATCCGACAGGGCAAGCGCCATTAATTTACCGTTGTTGATTGCGCCTAAAACAGTAACGGTCCGTGAAGTCTATCAGGCCATTGTGTACTTGCTTGCCGACCAGCAGGCCGCCACTATGGAAAGAGGGATGCAGCTCTACCGCAAGCTGTCTGAAATGTCGCGTGAAGAACAAGGCTTGCAAGCCATGACAGACGTAATGGGCAAACTAACCGGCAAAATCGTAGTGATACAGGACAAACGACTGGAAGTGAAAACGGTCAGCATGCCTGATAACTCTGATATAGATCGGCAAGAATTAGAGGAAGTGCTGTCCCGGCGTGAAGAATTACCCGCGGTCTTGCGCAATCGAAAGGCTGCCGCCAGGGCGCATCAAAGCAATTGGCAGCAGTTATTGCCGGTTCAGAACCTGGGTCGGTTGATCAGTCCTATTGTGTCCGGGGATAGGGCGCGTGGGTATTTGTCTATCATTGGGCCGGCCGATGAATTGGATTTACTGGATAACTTAACGGTGGAGCATGGCGCTGCCGCCTGCGCCCTGGAGATGGCTAAAGCCAAGGCCGTGAGTGAAGCGAAAAAGGCACTGCGCGGCAATTTCCTGGAGGGTTTATTAGCGGGCACGCTGCCCGGAAAAGAGATACAGCGCCTCTCCAGCCGGTTGGACCACGACACCAGTTGCCCTCACGCTATTATGACCTTTACCTGGGCGGAAGCCGATACCCCGTCGCTGCGGCGTTTGGAGACAACGATCAATTGGCTGCTGAGCAATCACAACCGGACGGCATTGGTGCATATATATGGCGATCAACACGCTTGTGTTTTTCAATCTTTGCGCAGTGATGAAGATATGGAAACGGCTCATCAATTAGCGCGGCGTTTATTTGAGCAAATTGATGCCGAATATCCAAAAACACACCTCGTGGCTGGTATCAGCGGACCGGCTAAAACCCTGGATGATTGGTCCAGAGTGTATCAGGAAGCTTTGCAGGCTATGCAGCTTGGACAGCGCCTTAAACTTTTCCAAATGGTGGATTTTGCCAGTTTGGGTATTTACCGGTTGTTGGGCAAATTAGAAGATATGGATGCCGTTCAAGAATTCACGGATCAGGTGATTGGTCCCCTGATCGCTTATGATGAACAACATCGCAGCGCCCTGGTGCAAACGATTGATGAATACTTTAACCATCATGGCAACATCAGCCAGACGGCCGAGGCGTTGTTTATTCATCGCAATACGCTGCTTTACCGTCTGGAGCGTATTCAAGAATTAACGGGGCACAATCTAGATCAGGCGAATATGCGTTTGGCGCTGCATTTGTCATTAAAATTGTGGCAGCTTCGTCCGGAAAGCTGAAATTCTTTGCCGCGCCCTGTTTGATGTGCGATTCTGTATAGTTTTAACAAATAAGGCGTGACCTATTTCCATCAAGTTATACATAGAATTGAAGCCTGCTAAATCCTTATACTATAGGGGACTTGTGCTGAAATGCGCGGTTCAGTGGGAAATAGTGGGAATCAAAAAGAGCGATTCAGTCGCTCTTTTTGTATTTAAATGACTGTGGTTGTCGTGTACAATATGCACAAGCAAAAATCTGGCTATGTTGTGCTAAATAGCCTATGGACGTGATCGGAAACGGCCGTTACCCTTATGCACACTTAGCATCACCAAATATGTCTGTGAACATTATGAAACGTAGTCTGAACCTTGTTCTCCTTAGCCTTATTAGCCTGGTCCTTATTATTGTCGTCAAGGATCCATTAACGGTTGGGTGAGTGAGAAAACACAGATACACCAAAGTTTGACTCAAAGCCGCCCAACAGGGCGGCTTTTTTTTTGGAACGTTTCCAGGCATGCCGTAAAGAGTCCTAAGCGATTCATCAACGCTTTCTCTATGGGCAGCATCCATAATCTGGCGCAAAACATGAGCATTTTTACACAAACTACACCCCATACCATATCCAGCAGCAGATCAGCTATGGCTCCTGTGCCCGCTGCCCACGCTTGCCAGAATCAAACGGCCGTTCAGCGTCAGTACACTCAGCGCCAATCTCAAACCACAACTTCCTTCGTTTACCCAAGCAGAAAACAATCCCGTTTTCTGCTTTTTTTATCCTTATCAACCCTCATTCACACATCCAAAAGACTAGAAGAGAGACTGTGAAACTAGCTCACTAAGGAGGAGCAAACCTATGAGTGAATTAAAGACCGGTGGTCAAATTGTTTGGGAAAGCCTCTTGAAAGAAGGCGTCGAAGTTGTCTTTGGTTTGCCCGGTGGAGCCATCCTGCCCGCTTATGACGACCTGATGAAATACGAGTATCCCATTCATCACGTCCTCGTGACCCATGAACAGGGCGCCTCCCACATGGCCGATGGTTACGCCCGGGCCACAGGCCGCGTGGGCGTTTGTGTCGCCACATCCGGTCCGGGCGCCACAAACCTGGTAACGGGTCTGGCCACTGCCTACATGGACTCTACCCCTATCGTCGCCATTACCGGGCAGGTTCCCAACTCCCTGCTGGGCCGCGACGGCTTCCAGGAAGCCGACGTTCAGGGTGTCAGTCTGCCGGTGACCAAGCACAACTATCTCATCACCGATATTAAAGATTTGGCCGCCGCCCTCAAAGAAGCTTTCTACATCGCCGGTACCGGCCGGCCCGGTCCTGTCCTGGTTGACATCTGCAAAGATGTGCTTCAGGCGACAACCGAGTTCGAGTATCCCGATAAAGTTTACTTACCGGGTTACAAACCCAATTTGAACGCGCCCGATCCGGCATCCGTGGCCCGGGCTGCCAAACTGCTCAACGAAGCCAAAAAACCGCTCATCGTGGCCGGACAGGGCGTCTCCATTGCCAAAGCCGAAAAAGAGCTGCGGGAACTGGCCGAAAAAGCCAACATCCCGGTAGCCACCAGCCTGTTGGGCATTGGCACTTTTCCGGCTACCCATCCCCTGGCAATTGCCTGGGGCGGGATGCACGGCGAAGCCTACACCAACTACGCCATGCAAGATTGCGATGTCATGTTTGCCATCGGCGCCCGTCTGGACGACCGGCTGACCGGGGCCTTTGACTTGTTTGCGCCCAATGCCAAAATTGTCCATGTGGATCTAGATCCCTCCGAAATGGGCAAAAACATCACCATCGACACACCCGTCATCGGGGATGCGCTGCTCACCTTGCGCCAACTGCTGCCGCAAATCAACTCCAATGAGCATCCCGCCTGGCTGGCGCAAATTCAGGAATGGCGGGCCGAAACCAGCGACCGTGACATTTTGGCGCAGGAAACAGATGAACTGATTGCGCCGTATGTCATGAGACAGCTCTGGCACGCCACGATAGATAGCGATGCCACGATTGTGACGGACGTGGGTCAGCACCAGATGTGGGAAGCGCAGTATTATCACCACACCAAACCGCGCAGCCTGCTAACTTCCGGCGGTTTAGGCACGATGGGTTACGGTCTGCCGGCCGCCATTGGCGCGCAGATGGGCCTGCCGGATCAAGAGATTTGGGTGGTGGCGGGCGACGGCGGCTTCCAGATGACGATGATCGAGCTTTCCACCGTTATGCAGGAACGCCTGCCCATCAAAATAGCCATCATCAACAATGGCTACCTGGGCATGGTGCGCCAATGGCAGGATGTGTTTTATAACAAGCGGCACTCCGGTACCCCTCTGTTCAATCCTGACTTTGTGAAGCTGGCCGAAGCCTATGGCATTCCGGCGCTGTCGGTGACCAGGAAGGAAGATGCGTATGACGCCATTAAAAAAGCGCAGGCGCATGACGGCCCATTCTTGATTGATTTCCAGGTGGAAGAATTTACCAACGTTTACCCGATGGTGGCCCCCGGTAAGAGCAATGTGGATATGATTCGTCGGCCGATGCCGGCCGGTATGGAGGATGAACAATAATGAGTGAGCAGCAGCTAAAACGACACACAATGATCGCCTGGTTGGAAGACAAACCGGGTGTTTTGAACCGGGTGGCGGGATTATTCCGCCGCCGCGGATTTAATATTGAAAGTCTGGCTGTGGGGCACAGCGAAACGCCCGGCATCAGCCGCATGACCTTTGTGGCGCGGGGTACGGATCGGGATTTGCGCCAGATTCAGACGCAGTTGGATAAGCTTATCAACGTAGTTGACATCCAAAATGTCACCTATGAGCCGGTTGTGATGCGTGAATTGGCGCTGATCAAGGTGAAAGCCAGCAATGGCAATCGGGCGCAGGTGATGCAGTTGGTGGATATTTACCGCGCTCGGGTGATTGACGTGGATCTTGATTCACTCATTATTCAGGTTGTGGGGCCGGAAGATCGCGTGGAATCATTTATTAAGCTGCTGAGCAATTTTGGCATTGAAGAAATGACGCGCACCGGCCGGATTGCGATGGTGCGTGGACCCAAGAGCGAGAAGCAAACAGAAGTTGAAGAAGCTGTTTTTGGTTTCAGCAATGGGAATGGACAGTAGTCAGTGAACAGTAAGCAGTAAACAGTGAACAGTGAACCAATCAAGACCTGACAGGTTGTGAAAACCTGTCAGGTCTGCAAAGCATAAAGAGGAGACTTAAATTGGCTAACATTTATTACGACAATGATGCAGACCTGGGATTATTGGATGGCAAAACCGTGGCTATTATTGGTTATGGCAGCCAGGGACACGCCCATTCCTTGAATTTGCGGGATTCCGGCGTGAAGGTGGTGGTGGGCTTGTATGAAGGCAGCAAATCATGGGCGGCGGCTGAAGCAGAGGGCTTGACGGTGAAAACGGCCGTTAACGCTGCGGCTGAGGCTGACGTGATCATGATCCTGGCGCCCGATACCATGCAGGCCAAGATTTATAAAGAATCCATCGAACCGCATCTGACCGCCGGCAAGACGCTGATGTTTGGACATGGTTTCAACATTCGTTACAGCCAGATCGTGCCGCCGGCCGACGTGGACGTGAGCATGGTCGCGCCCAAAGCGCCCGGCCATCGCGTGCGCGAGGTTTTTGTGGAAGGCGTGGGCACGCCGGGTCTGGTGGCAGTGCATCAAGACGCCAGCGGACAGGCGTTTGCATTTGCCCTGGCTTATGCCAAAGCCATCGGCTGCACCCGCGCCGGCGCTCTGGAAACCACCTTCACCGAAGAGACGGAAACTGACTTGTTTGGTGAGCAGGCTGTTTTGTGCGGCGGCGTCAGCGCCCTGGTGGAAGCGGGCTTCAATACGCTTGTGGAAGCCGGTTATCAGCCGGAAATCGCTTATTTTGAGTGTATGCACGAGCTGAAGCTGATCGTCGATTTGATGTACCAGGGCGGCTTGAGTTATATGCGCTACAGCATCAGTGACACGGCCGAACATGGCGACTATACCGCCGGACCGAAGATCATCACCGATCAAACGAAGGAAGCGATGCGCCAGATTTTGGCAGACATTCAATCGGGCGCTTATGCGGAAGGCTGGATTGATGAAAATGCAAACGGCCGTTCCTGGTTTGACAAACGTCGGAAAGAGGCTCGCAGCAGCCAGATAGAAACAGTCGGCAAACAACTACGCGCCATGATGCCGTGGTTGAAAGCCAAAGTGATTGAATAGTTTGCAGAACTAACCTCCGGGAGGTTTTTTGTATTGCAGAAGTTATGTGCGGAACCTCCCAGAGGTTTATTGATAGAGGAGAAAATTGAAAATGGATGAAAGTGGCGTTCCCAATAAGGACAAAGATGTCGTTGTTATTTTTGATACAACCTTACGTGATGGCGAGCAGTCACCGGGCGCGACCTTAAATGTGGAAGAAAAGCTGGAGATCGCGCGGCAGCTTTCGCGCCTGGGCGTGGACATCTGCGAAGCCGGTTTTCCTATCGCTTCACAGGGCGATTTCGACGCCGTGCGCCGCATCGCCGAGGAAGTAGGACCGCTTATCGACGGGCGAAAATCAGGCCAGCCGATGGTCATTGCCGGTCTGGCCCGCGCCAACGAAACGGACATCAAGCGGGCGTATGACGCCGTCAAGGCCGCGCCGCGCCATCGCATCCACACCTTTTTGGCCACCAGCGACATCCATTTGCAGTACAAGCTTAAAATCGACCGTGAGGAATGCGTGGAGCAGGTCATCAAAGCGGTCACCTATGCCAAAAGCCTGTGCGACGACGTGGAATTTTCGCCGGAGGACGCCGGCCGTTCCGACCCGGACTTCCTGGTGCAGGTGCTAACCGAAGCGATCAAAGCCGGCGCCACCACGCTGAACATCCCCGACACCGTCGGTTATACCACCCCAGAGGAATTTGGCTGGCTGATTAAATATCTGATCGAGAAGACACCCGATTCCCACAAAGCCGTCTGGTCGGTACACTGCCACAACGACCTGGGTCTGGCGACGGCCAATACGCTGGCCGGCGTGCAAAACGGGGCGCGGCAGATGGAAGTGACCATCAACGGCATCGGCGAACGCGCCGGCAACACCTCGTTGGAAGAAGTGGTCATGGCGATTGAGACGCGCCCGAAAACCTACAGGGTGCAGACGCACATTGACACCACCCAGATCACACGCGCCAGCCGCATGGTGAGCGCCTACACCGGCATGGTCGTGCAGCCCAACAAAGCCATCGTGGGCGCGAATGCCTTTGCCCATGAGGCCGGTATCCACCAGGACGGCATGTTGAAGAACCAGCAGACGTATGAAATCATGCGCCCGGAAACGGTGGGACTGACGGCTTCCAAGCTGGTGATGGGCAAACATTCAGGCCGCCACGCTTTCCGGGTCCGCCTGGAAGAAATGGGTTACGGCGATCTGGATAAGGAAGAGCTGAACGCGGCGTTTAAACGTTTTAAGGGTCTGGCGGATAAGAAGAAGGTGGTGACGGACGCCGACCTGGAAGCGATTATTGCGGATGAAATTTACCAGCCGCCGGAAATCTGGAAACTGAACCACATCCAGGTGTCGTGCGGCGACCATAGTATGCCCACGGCGTCGGTGAGCCTGACGGGACCGGATGGGCAGACGTATCAGGACGCGGCGCTGGGCACTGGGCCGGTGGACGCCGTTTATGAAGCCGTCAATCGTATCGTGGGCGTCAATAACCGCCTGACTGAGTTCACGATTAACGCCGTGACGGAAGGCCTGGATGCCATCGCCGAAACGACGATCCGTATCCAGCCGATTAAGGATGAAACGTATGGCTTTAATCCGCAAACCAACATGCCTTTCTCGCGCACCTACAGCGGACACGGGGCCAGCACCGACATCGTGGTCGCCAGCGCCCGCGCGTACATCAGCGCCTTGAACAAGATGCTGGCGGCGCAAAATGAGCAGTCCAGTGAAGTGTCGGTGATGGCTTAAAAATTTAAAAATAAAGATTGAAGATTGCTCATGACAACCAATCTTCAATCTTTAATTACCATTCTCGACGAACGAATTTAAAAACCAGATAACCGCGGAGACGCGGAGAACGCAGAGTTTAGAACTTCCTCCGCCCCTCCGCGTGCTCCGCGGTTTATTGTAGGAAAATTATGACGACGAACGACGACACCGTCTGGCAGGGCGAAGCCCTGACCAAAACGTTTTTACAAGGGGTGCGCGGCGCGATTCCGCTGGCGAATGAGCAGATTGACGTGATGCTGCGCCTTATTCGCGCTTCCCAACCGGAGGTCAACTGGGTGCTGGATTTGGGCTGCGGCGATGGCGTTTTGGGAACGGCCGTTCTCGACCAATATCCCACCGCCCACGGCCTCTTCATCGACTTCTCAGAACCCATGCTCGCCGCCGCCCGCCAGCGCCTCCACAACAACTCCCGCGCCCACACCCTCCTCCTGGACTACGGCGACCCCAACTGGCTGGAAAAGCTGCAAATTGACAATTCACAATTCACAATTCACAATTCACAATTCCACGTAGTCGTCTCCGGCTACTCCATCCACCACCAGCCGGACGACCGCAAAAAGGAGGTGTACACCGAGCTTTACCACCTGTTAAAGCCCGGCGGCATTTTCATCAACGTCGAACACGTCGCCTCCGCCGATCCCTGGCTGGAAAAACGCTTTCAGGAACTCTTTGTCGATAAACTCTACCAGCAGCAGCGGCAAAACGGCTCCACCAAAACCTGGGAAGAAGTGGACCGCGAGTTCTACAGCCGTCCCGACAAAGCCGCTAACATCCTGGCTCCCGTCGAAGACCAGTGCCGCTGGCTGCGCGACATCGGCTACGAAAAAGTAGACATCTACCTGAAAATATTTGAACTCGCCGTCTTTGGCGGTATTAAACCCCAATAAAGCGAAAGATTAAAGATCAAAGATTAAAGATGTGGTTTCGACGCATTTCAATCTTTAATCTTCACTCTTCAATCTTTATAAAACAGTAGGAGATCATATGGAGAACCACCCCAAAACCATCATCGACAAAATCTGGGAAAACCACATCGTCGTCGATGAACCGGGCAGCCCGGCCGTGCTGTACATCGATCTGCACCTCGTCCATGAAGTGACCTCGCCCCAGGCGTTCACCGGCCTGCGTGAACGGGGATTGACGGTAAGACGGCCGGCGCAAACCATCGCCACCATGGATCACAGCATTCCCACCACGCCCCTGGATATACCCATCTACGACCAGATCGCCGCCAAGCAAATCGCCACCCTGGAGAAAAACTGCGCCGATTTCGGCATTAAGCTCTTTGGTATGCACAGCCAGAACCGCGGCATCGTGCATGTGATTGGCCCGGAACTGGGACTCACTCAGCCCGGCATGACCATCGTTTGCGGCGACAGCCACACCGCCACTCATGGCGCATTCGGTGCATTGGCCTTCGGCATCGGCACCAGCGAAGTAGAACACGTGCTGGCGACTCAATGTCTGCTGCAAACCAAGCCCAAAACCTACGCCGTCAACGTGGAAGGGGAACTCAAACCAGGCGTCACCGCCAAAGACATCATCCTGGCGCTCATTGCTAAAATCGGCGTCGGCGGCGGCACCGGCCACGTGTTTGAATTTCGCGGTTCCGCCATTCGCGCTCTGGAAGTAGAGCAGCGCATGACCATTTGCAACATGAGCATCGAAGGCGGCGCCCGCGCTGGTCTGGTCGCTCCCGACGAAAAGACCTTTGCCTACCTCAAAGGCCGCGAACGCGCCCCTCAAGGCGCTGCCTGGGACGAGGCGGTCGCCTTCTGGCGTACGCTTGCCAGCGACGAAGGCGCCGTTTACGACAAAGAGGTTTTCATCGACGCCAATAAACTGGAACCGATGATCACCTACGGCACCAACCCCGGCCTCGGCATCCACATCACTGACCCTATTCCCGATCCCATGAGCATCTCCGATGTCAGCGAGCGGCAAACCGTGATGAAGGCGCTGGACTACATGGGCTTGCAGCCGGGCAAATCGCTTATCGGCCAGCCGTTAGACGTGGTATTCATCGGCAGCTGCACCAACTCGCGCATTTCCGATTTGCGCCAGGCGGCCCAGTTAATTAAGGGGCGTAAGTTTAACGGGAAGGTGCGCGTCATGGTCGTGCCCGGTTCGCAGCAGGTGAAGAAACAGGCCGAAGCCGAAGGTCTGGACGTGATCTTTAAGGAAGCGGGCGCGGAATGGCGCGAAGCGGGCTGCTCTATGTGCATCGCCATGAACGGCGATCAGCTCCAGCCCGGACAGTACGCCATCAGCACCAGCAACCGCAACTTTGAGGGCCGCCAGGGTAAAGGCGGGCGCACCTTCCTGGCCAGTCCACTCACCGCCGCCGCTTCCGCCGTCACCGGCGTGGTGACGGATGTGAGGACGTTTGAATAGAAGATAGTGAACAGTGGACAGTGGACAGTGAACAGTGAACAGTGGACAGTGAACAGTGGACAGTGAACAGTGAGCGCATGGTTTTACTGTGCACTGTAAACTGTAAACTGTTCACTCTTAAAGAGGAACTCATGGAAAAATTTACCACGCTATCCGGCCACATGGTGGCAATCCCAACAGAAAATATTGATACCGATCAAATTATTCCGGCGCAGTTTTTGAAGACGATTAGCAAAAAGGGACTGGGGCAGAGCCTGTTTTTTCACTGGCGTTATAACGAAGACGGCTCGCCAAATCCGGATTTTCCGCTCAATCAGCCGGAAGCGCAAGGCGCTACCATTTTGCTGGCGGGCGACAACTTTGGCTGCGGTTCCAGCCGCGAACACGCTCCCTGGTCGCTGACGGATTACGGTTTCCGCGCCATCATCAGCACCAGCTTTGCCGACATATTCCGCAACAATTCGCTGAAAAACAGTTTGCTGCCGGTGATTGTGGATGACGAGACCCACCAGCAGCTTTTGAGTTTAGCGGCGGAAGACCCGGAAACGGCCGTTACCATCAACTTAGAAACGCAAACCCTCACCCTGCCCGACGGCCGTTCCGTCACCTTCCCCATCGACGCCTTCAGCAAGACCTGCATGCTCGAAGGGCTGGACCAGCTCGGCTACTTAATGAAGCAAGACGAGTGCATCGCAGCCTACGAAGCGGCTCATCCCGCGCGCGTGGATGCGCTTAGTTAACCATCATCAATCATGTATTAAATGAGTAAAGATTGAAGACTAAAGATAAAAACGGGACTGCCGTAATCTTTAATCTTCAATCTTTTTCTTTTAGAGGAGAAACCATGAGCAAAGTATACCTGTACGACACCACCCTGCGCGACGGCACCCAGCGCGAAGGCATCTCGCTGTCCCTGGATGACAAACTAAAAATCGCCAAAAAGCTGGACGAATTTGGCATCGACTACATCGAAGGCGGTTGGCCCGGTTCCAATCCCAAAGACGTAGACTTCTTCCGCAAAATCCACACGCTGGATCTGAAACACGCCAAAGTCACCGCCTTTGGCTCTACCCGCCGCAAAAATTCCGCCGTCGCCACGGACCCCAACATCATCGCCTTGCTGGACGCCAATACGCCCGTCATTACTCTGGTGGGTAAAAGCTGGGATCTACACGTCATCGACGTGCTGGAAACCAGCATGGAAGAAAACCTGAACATGATCGGCGAAAGCGTGGCCTACTGCCGCGAGCAGGGCAAAGAAGTGATCTACGACGCCGAACACTTCTTCGACGGCTACAAAGCGAATCCTGAATACGCGGTGGCGACGGTGAAAACGGCCGCGATCAACGGCGCTCACAGCGTGGTTCTCTGCGATACCAACGGCGGTTCTCTGCCCTGGGAAGTCGAAGAGATTGTGCACGACGTGAAAGCGCAGTTGGGCAATACGCCCATCGGCATCCACACCCATGACGACGGCGGCACCGGTGACGCTAACAGTCTGGCGGCCGTGCGCGCCGGCGCCAATCAGGTGCAGGGTACCATCAACGGCTACGGCGAGCGGGTCGCTAACAGCAATCTGTGTATCGTCATTCCCGACTTGCAGCTCAAAATGGGCAAAGAGTGCGTGCCCCCGGAAAATCTGGCGAAACTTACCGAACTGTCCCGCTACGTGGCCGAAGTTGCCAACCTGGCCCACGATTCCCACTATCCCTTTGTGGGGACCAGCGCTTTTGCCCACAAAGGGGGCATTCACGTCGCCGCCATGCTCAAAAACCCGCTCAGCTACCAGCACATCGATCCAACCTTAGTGGGCAACGAACAGCGCAGCGTGGTCTCAGAACTGTCTGGGCGCGGCAATCTGGTGGACAAAGCGCGGCAGTACGGCCTGGACACCGATAACCTTGACCTGAAAGCCACGCTCGAAAAAATCAAGGAAATGGAGAACAAGGGTTTCACCTACGAAGGCGCGGAAGCGTCTGTGGAACTGCTCATGCGCCGCACCCATCCTGCCTACGTGCCCCCCTTTGAACTGATCGACTTCATGGTCGTCGTGCAGCGCCGCCGCAAGCGCGGCATGCTGGCCGAAGCCACCGTCAAAGTGCGCGTGGGTCCTAAAATCATCCACACCGCCGCCGAAGGCAACGGCCCCGTCAACGCCCTGGATGGCGCTTTGCGCCGGGCGCTGCTGGACGTGTACCCCCGCCTGGAAGACGTGAAGCTGGCGGATTACAAAGTGCGTATCATCGACAGTGACAACGCCACCGCCGCCACCACCCGCGTCCTCATCGACACCGTCTACGGCGCGAAAAGCTGGTCAACCATCGGCGCCAGCGCCAACATCATCGAAGCAAGCTGGCTGGCCCTGGCAGACAGCATGGAGTATGCCCTTTTGCAGTAACCTCAGAATGGACCAATCTCAAAGATTGGTCCATTCTTTTAAGGAGTCGTGTACAATTGCATTTAATTCTCGTATGTGGAGACAGCGATGGTTGAATATATAACAGCTTATAAAGATCGGCTTTTGAAAGAAATTGACGCCACTCCAGAAGAATATTTACCTGCCCTGCTCAATATTGTGCGCTCCTATCGCCAGAGCGTAAGCCTGAATCCGGCTGATGAAAGTTTTCGCCAGGGTTGGCGAGAGGCAGTACAAGGTGAAACGTTTCCTTTAGAAAGCCTTTGGGAAGATATTGATGCCGAGTGATGCAGAAATTCGTGATTCTAGAAAAATCTGAATGACTCACAAAACATTAACCGAAACGACAAACAACTGGCGGAGTCAAGTTGAGGAACTGCAAAAGCTGCTGGCCGTGGTGCAGGTTGAACTGATTGACGCCGAGACGGCGCTGGCCGAAAAGCTGGCGGCCATCAACGCCTTTGAGTTCAAGCTGCGCGCCCTCACCAGCCGCCTGGTGGCGCGGTTGGACAAGCTGGATGGCGAAATCGAGGCCCTGCGCAAAAAGCTGCGCTGGCTGGACAACGAGTGGGGCGACGCCGCGGGCGGTCCCTGGTCGGTGGATGACGTGGAAGATGTGGCGACGGGCAGCGGCGCGCAGGCTGCGGGCGAATACCGCTACCGCCAGGCTGCGCCGGAAACAGCGCCGCCGGAGTTGGACGAAAACGAAGGTGTGGAACTGAAAAAACTGTATCGACAGTTAGCCCGTCGTTTTCATCCTGATCTCGCGCTGACGGCCGCGGACCGCGAGTATCGCACGAGGCTGATGATGGCGATTAACGCCGCCTATGCCGCCCACGACCTGGACAAGCTGCGCCAACTGGCGCTGGAACCGGATTCGGTGAATGAGTTGGAATTGGCCGATTCTGACCAGCGGCTGGCGGAGGCCCTGCTGCGTGAACTGGATCGCTGCCGCCGCCGTTTGCAGGAAATCAAAGTGGAAATGGCGAATTTGGAAAAGCATAAAAGCGCCCGATTGATGCGGCAGGTTGAACTGGCGCAGGCGGAAGGCCGCGATTGGCAGGAAGAAATCCTGGCGCAGATTCAGGAGCAAATTAACCGCAAGCTGGTGGAACGGGACGTACTCCAGCAGGAAGTGGATTTCCATTCAGGCACGGAGTCGAAAGTGGCGGGGGATGCCTTTGCCGATGCGGTGTGGGATTTTACGCTGGATTTTGCGTTTGATGAGGATCCGGACGTGGAAGCGGAGCAGTATTACAACCGGCGGCGGGATCGTTTTTCGTATGAAGAGGATATTTTGGACGACAGTGATTGAGGGGGGAAACGGCCGTTCTCCACAAATTATTCATGATGAGTATGGGCGGAAACGGCCGTTTTGGCTGGCAGGCTGTTTGCTGGTTGTAACACGAATGTAAGCGGTTGGGGTTCCTTTATTCCTCTGTCAGGCTGAAGCAATTTCGCCCCAGGCGCGCCGTTAGGGGTGAAACTCTCTACCAAGAAAAGCAGAAGATGCGCATTGTTTACAAGCCCAGGCGCATTTTGTGCACACCTGTCAGGGAAAGCAACCATGCCTGCTACCTTAAATGCAGTTGCCAATCCCAATTCCCAGAAAACGAAAAGTGATAAATATCATCCTTTACGTATGACAAATGTCACTCTTTGCGGTTTGCATATTAAGTTTATGATGGGACGAAAGGGAAGCGGTTTGGGGTGGTGAAACGGCCGTTTCTCTCCTGAAACTTATATACAGCGCAATAAACAAGCCGATAGTCACCCTGCCACAAACGGTGACCGAAGCCAGAAAGGGGGTTTCTCATGACGACCTTTGTTACCGAAGAGTACCCACAAAAAGCGTGGTGTACCGACGATTTGTTCCCAGACATTGATTCACCAGAAATAGAAGCGGCCCTGGCGCAACTGCGCAGCGATCTGGACGACTTTGCCGCTTGGCAGCCCAAACTCAGCCCCGACCTGAGCGGCGCGGCGTTTCGCGCCATGCTCGACGCGCTGGAGAAAATCACGCGGCAGATTTATCGCCTCTACTGCTACAGCGCCATGCGCTTTTCCGCCAACACCCAGGACCAGCAGGCGCAGAACTTCTTCAGCCAGTTCAAGCAGGTGTATGCCGAGAGCCAGAACCGCTGGCTCTTTTTTGAGTTGTGGTGGAAAAATCTGGCGGAGGAAACGGCCGTTCCCCTCCTGGACGCCGCCCCCGATTACCGCTACTGGCTGGAAAGCCTGCGGCGCTACAAGCCTTACACGCTCAGCGAACCGGAAGAGAAAATCATCAACGTGAAGAACGTGAACGGCCGTTTAGCCTTCGAGCAGTTATACGAGTCCATTACCAACCGGTACCTCTTCCGGCTGGAGGTAGACGGCGTAGAGAAAAGCCTCACCAGAGAAGAGCTAACCACACACTTCCGCTCGCCGGACCCGGACTTGCGCGCCGCCGCCTATGAGGAGTTTTGCCGCGTCTTCGGCCAGGACGCGCCTATCCTCGGCCAGATATACCAGGCTGTGGTGCGCGATTGGCGCAGCGAATTCGTCGGCGTTCGCGGGTATGCCAGCCCCATCGCCGTTAAAAATCTGGAAAACGACCTTCCCGACAGTGTCGTGGAGACCTTGCTGGCAGTTACTCAGGCCAACGCGCCGCTCTTCCAGCGCTATTTCCGCCTGAAAGCGCGCCGGCTGGGGCTGGACAGGCTGCGCCGCTGCGATCTCTACGCGCCGACAGGACAGAGCCGGCAAACCTACTCCTTCGCCGCCGCAGTCTCCCTGGCGCTGGGCAGCTTCCACGCCTTCCATCCCCGGCTGGCCCAATTGGCCCGCCGCGTCTTTGACGAAGAGCATTACGACAGCGAACCATCTCCCGGCAAACAGGGAAACGGGTTTTGTACGGGTGCAACCCCAGACCTGACACCCTGGGTCATGCACTCTTATCACGGCCAGGCAGATGAAATCCCCACCATGGCCCATGAATTGGGCCACGCTGTCCACTTTATGCTGGCCGCACACCACAACATCCTGCACTGGTTGAGTTCTTTGCCCTTGATGGAAACCGCCTCCACCTTCGCCGAATTGCTCCTGACCGACTATCTCCTGGCGCAAAATCCTGATCCAGGCTTGCAGCAATCGCTGCTCTTCAGGCAGTTGGACAGCGCCTACGCCACTATCATGCGCCAGGGCTATTTCTCCCTCTTTGAACAGAAAGCCCACGATGCCATTCACGCTGGGGCAACAGCGGAGGCATTGCATGAGCTGTACTTGGAGAACCTGCGTGAGCAGTTTGGCGAGGCAGTAGCTGTTCCCGACGAGTTCCGCCATGAATGGGTGGCTATCCCCCATTTCTTTTTTGACAGGCCGTTTTACGTGTACGCCTATGCCTTTGGGCAGCTTCTGGCCCTGGCTCTGTATGACCAATATCAGCGAGAAGGGGAGCCGTTCAAGGAGCGTTACCTGGAGTTGTTGGCGGCCGGCGGTTCGGCGGCGCCGATGGCGCTGCTGACGCGGATGGGCGTTGACGTGACCGACGCCGGCTTCTGGCAGGGCGGGTTTGAGGTGCTGGCCCGGTTGGTTAGGCAGTTGGAGGAGGCGGGGGAAACGGCCGTTGAGGTTAGTCTTTTTTAGGGGGACCCCTTATAATCCACTCTATTCTTCAATTGGTGTGGAGCCGATCCGCAATCATATACTCAATTTATGGCCAGATAGGCGCCACAAACACGTTCAAGGAGCAACCGTTCTGATGACGACAACACCTGCGAAACAAACCATCAACAACATCCCCCTGGCGCCAGGATTGCCTATTCTGGGCAGCGCTCTGCCGCTGTCCCAAAATGTAGCCCGCTTCCTGACGGCCCAATATCATCAACTGGGGCCAGTATTTCGCGTACGCGCCTTGCAGCGGGAAATGGTGGTATTGGCCGGCGTAGAAGCCAACCTGTTTTATGCTCAGGAAGGGAAAACCTTCTTTCGGTCAAAAGATTTCTGGCAGGAGCAAGATGCGGAATTTGGCGCAAACCGGTCGCTGATCAGCATGGATGGGGACGACCACACCCGTTTTCGTAAAGTACAGCGTCCGGGTTATGCCCGCTCCATGTTGTTTGATAATTTAGCCACGGCCGTTTCTATTACCACCAATGAGATGAGTACCTGGCCTCAAAGACAACCCCTGCCGGCGCTCTATTCCATTCAACGCATTGTCACCGAGCAGCTCAGCGTCATTGCCGCCAATCATTCCGCCAAAGCGGATCTGGATACTATCATCACGGCTGTGCGCACCATTCTCGCCACCCGGGTTACCAAACAGCGCCCCGGCATTTTGCGCCAGACCCCTGCTTTTAAGCAGGCCAAAGCGCGATTTATGCAAATTGGAGAGGAGGTGATGGCGGCTCACGCGCCGGAGCTGCGCCAGGATGCTCCGGCCGACCTCATTGACGCCGTGATGGCCTTACACCAGGAAGATCCGGACTTTTTGCCCAAAAGCGATATGATGACGGCCGTTTTAGGTCCGTTTATTGCTGGCCTAGATACTGTTGCCAGCACCACCTCCTTCATCCTTTACGCCCTGCTCAAATACCCGGATCTGGCTGTGCAGGTAACGGCCGAAGCCGACCAATTGTTTACGGCCGATGGCCCGACAGCCACCGGCTTACGCAATATGGATGTCACCCATCGGGTGGCGATGGAAGCCATGCGGCTGTGGTCGATTGCCCCGGCCCTGACGCGCACTACCACCCAAGACATCACCTTTGCCGGATATGAAATCCCAGCCAACACGGACGTGATCATCGCCACTACCGTTCCCCATCATTTGCAGGAGTATTTCCCCAACCCCGAAACGTTCGACATTGAGCGCTATACGCCGGAACGGAAAGAACACCGGCAGCCCGGTGTCTACGCCCCGTTTGGCTTAGGCCCCCATACCTGCCTGGGGCAAGGGTTGGCCGAAATGCAGATGGCGCTGACCATCGCTACCCTGTTTCACTTTGCCGAGCTGAAGCTCAGCCCCGCCGACTATGAATTAGGGTTTGACCCGGTGCCCACGCTCAGTCCGGATAAAAAGATGAAATTTGAAGTGACGCGCTGGCGGCATCCCTTACCTACTCTGGCATGATGCGGTCCTGAGACGATTCCGAATGGCTACAACCGTGGCGCAAACTATAGATAACCGCTCAGACTTTTGAAGTTTGAATCTCTGGAAGTCGCGTCGTTTGGTGAAAAGTTTTCAGAGGAACTGAACGCTTACCAGCCATCCACAACAAACCCATAAAAAAACACAAGTGCTCTATAAAAAGAACACTTGTGTTTTTGAAAATGATCTCTTGAGATCATTTTTCCCTGCTCTAAAGGAAATAACTAACCGGTCTTGCTTTTCTCAAAAGAAACGTTGTTCATTGATAACTGCCGCAGGGACCACTGCCGCAGGGACCACTGCCGCAGGGACCACTGCCGCAGGGACCACGCCCGCTGGTGACAAAGCTGGGGTAATCCTTGAGGGGCGCTTTGTTCCGCCGCCCCTGAGCGTGGGCTAATTGGTTCAACACTGTCATAGCGCTTCCCCTTTCTCGTAAATCTGAAAATATTGGAAATAAGAAATGATCCACAGATTAACGCAGATTCCACAGATTGCCGCTTCGCTTAAAGCTTTTAATCTGCGTTAATCGGCGAAACCTGCGGATGTTTTTTTGACATCATGTTGATTCCAACCATGTCTTCTATTATTTAGCGGAAGTTTCTTGCCTGGCGGTTTTGGGCCTGTTCTCCAACAGATAAAAGACAACAAATACGAGGATGGCGCTGCCAGCGCCAATCATCTGGCTCCACACCGGATGGCCGAGTTCGGCCCAGGCCACCAAAGCGGCATACGGCCCGAGGATAGCAGCGGCCCATAGACTGCTGCGGATCACTTTTGTGAAGCGCCAGCGCCAAAGCAGGTAATCAACCAGGAGAAGGAGCACCAAAAAACAGAGCGCCAGCCCTAAGACGACGCCGATTCGCGCCGATGGTTTCTGCCCCCATTCTTGCACGATGGTAGACGCCCAGCCATAAGAAATGAAGGCGATAAACAGGCTGCCAATGCCAAACTCATATTTTTGCTTTCCCATTTTGTTGTCGTTTTTATAGATGCGATGCTTGTAAACTTGTTACCTGCTGAAAACGGCCATATTTATAGTCTATTTATGTTTTAGCCTTGAGAGAAGTACATCATGGCTTTACTCGAGGTCAAGGCAAGGGCTAGAATTAAGTGATTACGCCTTCTTTTGTTGTGCTTCAAAGTTCTTGATGTAACTGGCACTCTGTTTATACAAATTAGTTCGGACACGTCTATCAATTTCTCTTTTTATTGCACTTACCAAATAGAATTGATCATTTCCTACATCTATTTCCATAAGAATTTTTTTGCAATTCTCGCAATAAAGGTTTGATATGTGTTCAAAAGTACGACGGTCTTCGGTAACATATATTATGAGTTGTGCATCACATCTAGGACAATAACTTTTAAGGTCGGTAATCCCATTGTTCCACCACTCCCAACGCCAAACAACATTGTTAATATAATCTTCAGTGTAGAATTCATGGTCTGGTCTTTCGACCTCTCCTCTGATATTACGGTATATGCTTACCAAACCTATAAGTATCAGAGGTAAAATTACTAACCATGCCCAACCAGGGAGTGGGTACCACGTAGTAAGTATATTTCCTGCCCATATAAAGAAACGACTCCACATATTTTGGATTGCCGGGAAGATTGCAGTAATGACTAATGTGGCAAGAATGCCAAACACAGTCAAAATGCCTGGGATAATAAACTTGTCCTTAAAAGATTTGGTGTCACGATCGCTCATAATATTTTCTTCTTCATTAGCGCGTGAATAAAATATATTCTGTACATAATATTGAAGTATTGTCTCATTTTCTTGCTCTAATCATTAATTTTCGCAGGGTAAAATAAGCCAGGATAATCAGCAAAAAGCCCACCCCACTCACGACTGACCACAACAGCAAAGCGCTGCCGCTGCACGTCTCAGGACATCCAGCCGTAACACCCTGAAAATACGGATGCCCCATCACCCCAAAAACACCCCATATCACCAAAGGGATCACCAAAAACAGTGTCAATATGATTGGCACCAATTCAGCCGCTATACGCGCTAATACCCTATCTCTTTTTCTTAACGTTGGTGGGGTTATTGAAATGCCTAAAGCCATTGACCGATAAGCCAATGATTTCTTGATATGGTTGACTTCTTCGGCTGACGCCGTGTTGATGAAGGAATCAATTCGTTTAAGATTATCGCGCCGCCGCGCGGCATTGGTTGTCTCCGCTACGTCCCTCTCCGTAACAGTCACATCTTCCCCGATTACCGGCATGTTCCTTACTCCGTTTGCATCATTACGTTCGCTTTTAGCAGTCTCATTAAAAACAACCAGCATAGTGTATCATGGCTGTTTTCTGGTGTCATTAACGGCAGCAAGTCCCCGGCACTTGATTAAGTGCCGGGGACTTTGGAAACGGTAACGCTTTTCAGCCGTGTGGCTCACAGCTTCGTCGTCCAGAAGACAGTTTCCCAGGCGTTGACTAAAGGGCGCATGTCGGCCAAGGAAAAGCCGAGGCGCTGCACCGTTGAATAAGACGCACTCCTGCCTTGATTTTGAGGTAACAATTCGAGAAGAGGCTGGCATCCGAATCAGGATATCAGCCTCTTTTATTTATGACGGCCGTTTTGCTTATTTCCCCTTAATTTTTCGTTTGAGAATAGGCAGGGTCTCGGGGAACAAGAGCGAGAAAATACTTAAGACAACAAGGGTATAAACGGCCGTTGCCATTAAGCTGATTATTAAATTAACAAAAAAACTTTCTCCGCCAAAAATCTCCATGCCCCCTCTTAAAACCAGTCCGCTCGTGAGCGTACCCAGCAGGGAGGAAAGAAAGATAGCTTCGAGCCAGGTTTTTTCTTTTACCGCTAAAGCGGTCTGCCATTTTTTGAAATTCTTCATTATTATCACCTAATCATCGGATTTTGATTTATACGGCTTCCTGAAACGCAGCCCAAAGTGGCTAATAATTCCAGTAATCCCTTATATATAGCCTAACAGAGGCGGCTGGAATAATTGATAGGAAAACGTTCTTAGTGCTCCCTGACATTAGTCCTTGTTGCCGTAATTTGAAAGAATCTGGACCACCTTCTCATCCAACATGCAGTGAATTGGCCTGCGAATCAGGTTTCGAGCGGCTTTATGGGATTGCTGACATAGCAGCAATATTCGGGCTTTACTACAGCCGTTGTATGCCCCGTAAGTCCCATTAACAGATGAAGGCATCTTTTGTATGATAGATGAGACGTGACAGATTTCATTTAAGAAACCAGTAATAAAGAGAAATTTCGGGGATGCGCATCATACTCAACAAAACCATCAACAGCATCGGTACCAAAATCATTGTGCCTTATTTGCTCCTTACTCTCGCTGTAGCGGCAATTGGGGCCTTTATTGTTACAAATCTCGTCACCGGTTCCCTGCAAGAGCGTTTTCATAATCAATTAGTAGACGCCGGCCGTATCGTATCTGAGCGGTTGGTGGAGCACGAACAAGACCGTTTAACAGTGCTGCGTATGGTTGCCCGCACGGAAGGGGTGGCAGAAGCAGTGCAGGCTGCCGATACAGATGCTCTGGCTGCTATTGTGCCGCAAATTATTGCCAACAGCGACCAGGATGCCGTGTTGTTGGTGGACAACAATGGCGATGTGGCCTTTGGCTGGCAGCGTTCGGTGGTTAATCCGGATTGGCAGCCGGTTTCCGGTGTGAATTACAGCGACATAGAGGATGTGCGGTTGGTTTTGGATGGCTATGTAGACGAAATTGGCGACAAACGCGCCTTCCTCGCCGAAACCCCTGATGGCTACATGCTTTTCACTGTTGGCCCTGTTGCGCTCAATGGCGAGCAAATGGGCGCGGTGATGGTGGGCACAGACCTGAACCGTCTGGTAGATGATGTCACACAAAGCGCTCTGGCGCGAGTGACGTTGTATGATCAGGATGGGTATGTGCTGGGCACTTCGCTGGTGGGGCTTGACGAGGCGGCAGCGGCGTTGCCAAACAACCCGGAAACTTACACTCAGGTGATCACTCACCTGCAAGAGTCCCCTGAGCAGTATGGCATTGTGGTAGCGGGCGCAGATACCCAGGTGCCGCTGGCTGACGTTGAGATATTAAATCAACCGTACCAACTGGCGTTCGGCGACTGGCGTTTACGCAATCAATCTTTTGGTCTGTTTAGCGTGGCTTTGCCTATTCATTTTATTCTGAGCGCCGCCGCCACCAGCCGGAATGTATTGACTCTCGTCTTTTTCCTGATGACGATGGGCGTGTTTGTGATTGGGCTGATGTTGTTCCGCCGGATTGTGGATCCGATTAACAGACTGGTGGAAACGTCAACGGCCGTTACCCAGGGCGATCTCGATCAGCGCACAGGCATCGACCGCAAGGATGAACTGGGCACACTCGCCCGCTCCTTCGATACCATGACGGCCTCATTGGCGGCGCGTAACCAGGAATTGTTGGAACAGGCCGGTAAACTGGAAGGCATTTTGCAAAGTATCGCCGACGGTATTATTGTCTTTGATACCGATAACCACATCATTACGGCCAATTCCGCCGCGCAAGCCATTTTAGCCGAGCTAAAAAATGATACCCAGGTCCTGTCCGGGCAGCAGACGACCGTGAATGCGGGCCAGAATGGTCATAGTTCCACCCAAAAGCGCATTCTAGAAAGCGACCCCCTGACAGCCAGCCACCGATTGCAAATTGGCAGCCGGGTTTACAGCGCCCTGGACGCCCCCGTTAAAATGCCGGATGGACAGCGTATTGGCCGGGTGGTGGCGCTGCGCGACATTACCCGCGAAACAGAAGTGGAGGAACTCAAAGAAGGCTTTATTGCCAGCGTGTCACACGAACTGCGCACGCCGTTGACCTCCATCAAGGGTTATACTGATTTGCTGAGTGTAAGCGGCGCGCAAAACTTGAGCGACCAGCAAATGAAATTTGTCAACGTCGTCAAGGTAAATACCGACAAATTGATTCGACACGTCGAAAAGTTAATTGACATTGCCGAAATTCAGCGCGGTACCCTGAATGTCAATCGAGAACTGCGCTCTTTTAACCAACTTGTCGAAGATGCCCTGATAGTCTGGTCAGCGCGCATGGCAGAGAAGAAATTGGGTTTCGACATAGAGATTATCGATAATAATTTGTGGGTTGATGCCGATGCGGTGCGTTTGACCTGGGCTATGGATAATTTGCTGCGTAATGCCCATGATTACACACTGCCCGGCGGTCACGTGCAGGTAAAGGTATACCAGGAACATGACCAGGCCTGCTTGAGCGTGTCGGATACCGGCATTGGCATTAGCCGCAGAGACCAGGGCAATTTGTTTCACCGCTTTTTCCGCGCTGAGCAGGATGAAAACCTGGATATTCCGGGTATCGGCCTGGATTTGTATGTGGCGAAGACCCTGGTTGAAGTGCATGGCGGTAAAGTGTGGGTAAAAAGCGAATTAGGGGTGGGCAGTACGTTTGGTCTGGCTATTCCCCTGGTTCACGCGCACATGAATTTTATTTCGGCGATGGCGCCGGCAAATCAAGCATAGAGCGGCATGGAAGAAGAAAGAACGGATAACAAACGCCTGTATTGGGCATGGCTGCCATTTTTACTGGCCTTGCTGCTCAGTTTTATTTGCGTTTTCTCGGCGACGGCGCTGGCTTTGCTGGCGCAGCCGGAGCGCCTGGATGACGCCTCGATGCTGCCCGTGGGCACGGCTAATTATGGGCAGTTGGATTCAGAGAAGGAACGTTTTAGCCCGTTAGACCCGGATATTTTTGCTGACGCCACCCAGGATTCGGCCGGCCTGCGCTTGACGCGCGGAAGTTCCGGAGAGGCGTCTGGCAATCGGAGGACGCCGGTTTATGTGGCATTTGTAACAGCCACGCCAACCGATACGCCGGTACCTGTTCCGGTGGTGGTGACGATGGCTGCGCCGGGAACGGCCGTTCCCAGCCGAGCCGCCTCCCCTACTTCTACTGCCACAGCTACCCGCCGCCCCACGCGCACACCCTTGCCCACCGCCACCAGCACCCGTCCGCCTGCGGCCACAGCGACCGGGACGGCGCTGCCTTCGTCTACTCCTGTGTCCACCAACACCCCGACGCCCTGGCCCACGACTCAGCCTGCGCAGCCTACCGCCACCCGCCCAACAGCGCCTTCGCCCACTGCCACCAGGACGCCGCTTAATCCGACCACAGCCACGCCTACCCACACTGCTGCCCCTGCTACCAGCACATTTACGCCCCGGCCCAGTGCGACTAACACAACCACGCCCTCCCGCACGCCTACCGCCACGCCTACCGCCACAGCCACGCCCTCCCGCACGCCCACCGCTACGCATACGGCTACAGCAACGGCCGTTCCGCCCACTGCCACATTTACAGCCACGCCTACCCATACGCCTACTGCCACCCCGCCCAGCAGCCGCGTCCTCAGCATCGCTCTGGTCAATGCCGACTCGGACAGCGTGATACCCGGTTACGAAACCATGCCAGACGGCATTACCCTGGATTTAACAACGTTACCCACCGAAAACCTGAACATGTGGGTCACGTTGGATCCCCAATATGCAAATCGCGTCGTTGTGTCCCTGAACGGGACTCCGCATCATACTGAATACTACTATCCCTACACCTTCCCCGGTAACAATAATTTCGACTTCTCCGGCTACAACTTTGATCCAGGCAGTTACACCCTTGCGTTTCACCCCTATGCCGATGATGGTTCCCCTGGCGGGGTTCCCGGTACACCCTTTATCTTTAACTTCACCGTCATTCGCTCCACGCCGCCGGCTGCACTGCTGCCCCTGGTCTGTGTGTCTGAGAATGGCGGCGGCTGGTATACCGCTTATTTCGGGTATCACAATACCACCGGCGCGGTCATAAACATCCCGGCTGGCGGCGAAAACCGTTTCATCCCCGAACCGTGGCATCGTGGGCAGCCTTCTATCTTTGATCCCGGCGTACACGACAGGGCTGTTACCACCGATTTCCAGGCTCCAAACAGCGTCAGTTGGTATCTGAACGGAAACACGGCGACTGCCAGCGCCAGCAGCCCCCCATGCCCCTAGTACAGCTTTCCATAAGCCCGTATCAGGTTTTTCCCTCTCCCCAGCCCTCTCCCAGAGGGAGAGGGAGCCGGAGTTTCCCCTCCCTTTGGGAGGGGATTAAGGGGAGGGAAAAACCTAGCAAGGATTTACGGATTGGTGTACTAGTCTCCGTAACCCGAAGTCCGACACCCGTTTTTCGATGGCGTCCACCAGAGGCAGCGCCCTTCGGATTACGGTATACGGATTACCGATTACGGGTACTGGTGACCTTCTAAAAAGTACGCACCGCAGATTGGACCAATCTAATAAAGGCCGCGCTTGTGGCCTGCCTCATCCCATCCGGTCTAAATGCCGCATGTCGACGAATAGGCGTTACGATTTTGCGGAAGACGTTATACAATAGACGCCTATGATTGTGCAAACCGCGTCCCCTGGAAAACCGAATCTTATTATCTTGCAG
>JAWOGU010000025.1:0-3402 GCA_046496595.1 Chloroflexota bacterium | reverse complement strand
GGGAGGGTTAGCACACCCTGAGTTTGGCAGATGTTGTTCCAGTCGCGTTTCTCTCGTGCCAGTTTGGGGGGAGGAGTTTCCGCCTCAGTCTGTAATCTGCCAAACTTGAAAACATCTTACCTCACGGGCGGAGTGATTTGCAATAGGCAAATGCCATGTTTTGGAATTCTGAAAAAGCGGGCACTGCTTCGAGAAAACGTTTTCGGATGCTTGTTGTCAGGCTCTATTTAATTCGCATAGTATTTTTATTTGTGAACAATAATCCCAAACAGTTACTTGTCTCCTGCCGCTTAACAGGACTTCGGTACTAAGAAAAGTTTGCATTCCATGAAGAAATTCATATCGCGAAGAGACAAATAAAGCTGAGATAGCAACCTCTGTAAGCGTTACACTTACACAGCAAGCTGACGGGGTAGTTGGCTCGCTTGAGAAGTGTGTTGCCGGCGTGGCGCAGGCGAAGAGGAAGGCTATTTAATTGTAACATCACGTGGTGTTATGCATACGCTCCATAAATGAGGAGCAGGAGAGATAGATAGGACGGACAAAGCGCTGATACCGGTGCAGCAGAAGCAGGTGCTTTTTTTGATGACGAGATAACGACCGTGTTGGCGCAGACGGCGATGAGCGCCTTGTTTTACTATCCGCCTGAATCAGGCTACCGGTTCAGCCACTTAACCAGGCGAACCCAGGATTGGATTTGTTGCCACCCCTGTTCTTGCAGCAGGTCCAGGAGCATGGGACGTGCGTTGGGTACCGCAATTTGCAGGGTCGTTTTGCCGTGTTCTGATAGCCAAACGGCCGTTTCATGCAGCATCTCCGTCAAGTATGGTGCATGTTCATCAGCGATGACCGGTCGGGATATGCTGCCCTTGGTCTGCCCCCCAGATGTTTTTGCTGCCAGGAAGCCGATGGTTTCCTCTTCCAGCCTAAAAACGCGAACCCAGGATTGTGTGCGGTTGAAGCGATTCATCAACCGATCCCCGGCACGCAGAAAGTAACGTTCCCTGGCCGACCCCTCAATCTGTTGCCAAAGCGGGTTGGCCGTTTGCGTCTCAATCTTCTCAAATGCGCTTTTGTCAGTAGAGAGAATGGATTGAGAGCGCAGAGCAGATGCACTGCTGCCAGACGGGTGGGGAAGAGGTAACGCGGTTTCCAGGATGGTGTAGCGGTCGAAGATTTCAAACCCCTGTTTCTCGACATTTCCCAACGAAGCTTTGTTGTTAGCCAGAATTGTGGTTGTCACCGTAGAGCAGCCCAATGTCGCCAAACGTTCCAGGCGATGTTCCAACAAAGCCTGACCGATGCCGCGCCGCCGGTAATCAGGGTGGACCATCAGGTTAGCCAATTCCATGCGTTGGCGACCCAGATAGCCGCCACAGCCGACAACCTGGTCATCCACCTCGGCGACAAAAACCTCCCATTTGTATCCGGATAAGGCTGTCGTTATTTTCAAGGGTATCATGCGCCCCTTGGTTGCCATGCGGATTTGTTGGGCGAAGCCATCAGCCGTCATGCCGCTGGCGGTGTATTCTTCGGCAAAAGAGAGAGTCGCCAGGTGGATCAAACTATCGAGGTCTTGAGGGTGAAAAGCTCTTATCGTGATTGTCATATTGCAATCGACTGATTAAATAATGCAGACATTGTCTTGTAAACAGGTCGTGTTCCTCATGGGCAAGTTTTATCATGTTGCCTGTTGTCAGACAACGGGGCCTGGTTGCATTTATGGGGCGACTCGGCTATTTTTAGGCGCATTTCATGACAAAAAGGAGAATATCACCTCATGTTATCATCTCCAATACGCATCGTTGTCATTGACGACCACCTGGTTACTTGTGAAGGCATTATCGGTTTGTTAAGCAGTAATCCAAATCTTGACGTGGTGGGTAAAGGTTCCGCCGGCGAGCACGTCCTGCAGCTGTTACGCATACATGAACCCGACATACTGCTGGTGGATTTACAGATGCCGCTGTATGCCGATGACCCTCAGGCTGGACTGTTTGAACCCATCTCCACCCTAGAGACAGCCATTGAACAATGGCCAAAAACGGCCGTTGTTGTCATCACGCAAGAGCAAGACGTTTATACGATTAGCAGCCTGGCCGAAATTGGGGTCAAGGGCTACTTCCTGAAATCAGATCAATTGACCGGAACGTTGGGCGCCGTAATGGAGAAAATTCATGCTGGAGGAACCTATTTCTCGCCGGCCGTCAGAGAAATTATCGAGACGATGCCGAAGTTAAAGCAGCGAACTCCGTTGACAAAAATACAGCTCGAGACGTTGCGGGTGCTGCTGCGTGATCCCCAGGCGAAACGCCCGGAGCAGGCCAATTGGTTGCACATCTCGCCAACCACTCTGCAAAAGCGTATCAGATCACTCTTTGAAACATTAGACGTGCCGAACGTAGAATCGTGTTTACTTAAAGCGATGCGCATGGGTCTGGATGACAATGCAAATGGGCACGCTGGTGTGGTTGATGAGCAAGAGAACATCGTGGCGCACGCCGGGAGGACCGCTGTGTCCCAAACTGCGCCCGCCAGCCGGGAAGGTGATGAAGATGGTATTGTCCTGCCCCCTGGTTGTAACAATTGCGGCAGCCTGAACATCGTCAAGAATGGGCTGACCGGGAGCGGGAAACAAAAATATTCCTGTAAAGCTTGCGGCGCTTACGGAACTATCAGCGGCGCTTAAAGAACTGTCCATACATGACAGCCCGTCAGCGCTCATTTGACTGGCAACCTGCCACCCATAAACTCAACTGGCACTGAAATCGAGAGTAATGAACAACTGTTCATCAGTTCACTCGTAAACTGATGGACATCGTCTATCAGTTTGCTGTTAACAGGCTCTTTGTCTTCAGATAGAACCCTGTTACGTTCCCTTCAAGCGGATGAAAGGGTGCTGATACCAGAGTACAGATGGGTTTTGCGCAGCGTTCCGCGCGGATCAATCTTGGGGTGAAAATCGCGGGCCAGTGCCAGTAACAATCTTCCGAAAAAAGTATAGCTGGCTGTCATTGCCAATCGACGAGGATCGACGCAAAATAACCATATTAAAATTTTCGTTTATTACGGAGGCAAAATGAGACAATCAATGAAGTGCGATCAAGATGAGTTGGATAAAGTTGCCCGCACCGCAACTGCGCTGCGCAACTGGTTGGCCGAGGCTGTCATGTCTCCGGCGGACCGTCAGGAAATGCCCCAAGATGTGGTGGCTGTCGGCTCAGTTCTTGCTTTTTCCGGGCAGAAACTTACCATGGATTATATTGGCATACCGGATTCTGTGTGTTGGAGTGGAGGCTGCAATAGCTTCTAAAAAGAGCGAAATGTCCCCTGACCCTATGCGGCTCATGCGGATGATTTACAAGGCGATTATTCGTGGATTCAACCAACAATTTCCCCATA
>JAWOGU010000005.1:0-11689 GCA_046496595.1 Chloroflexota bacterium | reverse complement strand
TTTGTAGTCTGCTTCGTTACACAAAAACTAACCGCCCCCTGAATACGCCAGACTGGATCAGGCAGCCAGACGGCGCGCTATTTCCTCTCTCACCACCGGCGCGATTTTTGCGCCCAGCAGTTCAATGGCGTGGAGCATTTTTTCGTGCGGCATTGTGCCCACACTCAATTGGAGCAGAAAACGCTGGTGCCGGAACAACTCATGTTGGAAGAGGATTTTTTCGATGATTTCGTCCGGGCTGCCGATAAAGTTGGCGCCGCGCAGGGTGCAGGAAGCGTCGAATTGGGGGCGGGTGAAGGGGGGCCAGCCGCGTTCCCGGCCGATTTTATTCATGGTTTGTTGGAATACAGGGAAGGCTTCGTCCCTGGCCTGTTGGGGGCTGTCGGCGATGAAGCCGTGGGAGTTGATGCTGAGGCTCGTCTTGGCCGGATCGTGCCCGGCCTGCTGCGCGGTGCGGCGATACAGCGCCGTTAGGGGGGCAAACTGCTCCGGCATCCCGCCGATAATGGCGATAGCTAAAGGCAAACCCAGGGCGGCGGCGCGCGCCACAGATTCCGGCGTGCCGCCGACGGCAATCCAGATGGGTAGTTGGTCTTGAAACGGCCGTGGATAGACTCCCCTGTCGTCTAAACTGGGCCGGTGCTTCCCAGACCAACTGACATGCTCTGACTCTCGTATTTTTAGGAGCAGTTCAAGTTTTTCGGTGAAAAGTTCGTTGTAATCTTGCAAGTCATATCCAAAAAGAGGAAAGGACTCGATAAAGGAGCCGCGCCCGGCCATGATTTCTGCCCGGCCTTGGGAGAGTAAATCCAGACTGGCGAAATCTTGAAACACGCGCACCGGATCGTCGGAACTGAGGACGGTGACGGCGCTGCTCAGGCGGATGGATTGAGTGCGGGCGGCGGCCGCGGCCAGGATTACCGCGGGGGATGATGAGATATAGTCGGGCCGATGGTGTTCACCCAGGGCAAAAACGTCCAGGCCAACCTGATCTGCCAGTTCGATTTCTGCCAGCAGGTTTTGCAGGCGCTGCGCCGGGCTGATTTGCCGGCCGGTGCGGGGATCGGGCGTGAGTTCGGCGAAAGAATAGAGGCCGATTTCAAAGCGGGGCGAGGTGTTTTCGGTTTGTGGGGACATATTTATTCCTTGATTTTGCTTGGCGTTTGACTGATTGGCCTGGGGTGGAGGGTGGGTGTGGAAACGGCCGTTTCGTAGACCCATTATATCTGGTACAGGCCAGACAGGCTTGCTGTCCGGCCGTTGCGGGTGGTCGCTGCGGATTGGAATCCGGCAGCAGGTAGTATGGGTTAATTCAATAGGGTGTGTTCGATGCTGAACAACAGTTCTTGTGGCTGGATTGGTTTGATCAAATACGCCGCAGCGTTGGCGGCATAGAGGCGTTGTAAATCTTCTATGCAAGTGGCCTTCGCCGCAATAAGAATCACCGGGATATTGCAGGTGAGCATAGACTCTCGAATTTTGTGGTACATCTCCCACACGGATGGGTGGCAGTTACTTAAATCCAGCAGGACGACGTCTGGCGTTTCCCGGCAGACGGTATGGACATCTATTTCTGTATGGCGCGTGTGGATGACTTCAAACCCGTGATGTTCCAGGATATTATTGAGATTTTCTGTGGCAGGTTCTGCGAGGCTATTGATACAGACTACTTTTTTATGACTTTTCATGATGTTATTGACTTTTATAATTCCCAGAAGTTTTTTGAATTTTTATAGAGCGAGACCTGGGAATTCCTTCTCAACCAACCTTAAGAATTATACCTTACGAAAGCCATTAAACGGCCGTTATTGGTACAAAATGGGGATCGGGGTCAGGCTGGCGTTTGTAGTTTTTGCAGCCAGTCTGCGTAGGTGTCTGTCAGAGATTGGCGCAGGTGAATTTCCGGTTTCCAGGCGGTGTCGCGTGTGATTTTGGCGGGGCTGCCGTAGAGGCAGGGAGTATCGGAAGGGCGCATCCGTGTGGGATCGTAGATAATTTCGACGGTAATACCGGCCGCCTCGATGAGCACATTGAGCAGATAATGGATGGAAACGGGCTGTCCGGAGCAGATCAGGTAGGCTTCACCGGGCTGCCCTTTTTCGGCGAGAAGCTGGTAGGCGCGGGTGACGTCGCGCACGTCGCTGAAGTCTCGTTGAGCGTCCAGGTTGCCCACTGAAATGACAGGAGGCCGCTGTTGCAGTTTGATGGCGGCCAGCTGGCTGGCAAAGTCTGGCGCCACAAAACCCAGGGCCTGCCGGGGGCCAATGTGGTTAAACGGCCGCGCTTCTACCACGGGCAGATTGTATTGTTTGGCGTAAACGGCCGTTAACTGCCCCGCCGCATGTTTACTCACTCCATATGGATGGCGCGGTTGGGGCACAGTCTCTTCGGTGAGCGGCAAATCCGCTGCGGTGACATAGCCGTAAATCTCCGCGCTGGAGACGATGACCACGCGGGGTCGACCGTAAGCCACAGCCGCTTCCAGCAAATTGGCGGTACCGCCGGTGTTAATGGCAATCGTCAAGGCCGGATTCTCCCAGGAACGGGCCGGATAAGCCTGCCCGGCCAGGTGGTAGATGACGTCGGGCTGGGCTTGCTGAACGGCCGTTTTCAAGGAGTCCACGTCCAGCAAATCACCGCTAATGCTGTGCATCCGGGCATGGTTCGGCAGGGCTTGATGGCTGGTAGCGGGATGCATGAGCGCATAAATGTCATGCCCCTGCGCCAGCAGTGAATCGACTAGATGAGAACCGGCAAAGCCCGTTGCGCCTGTGATAAAAATTCGCATAGATACCTTAAATAGATGGTTTATCAGGTTGGATTATATCTGAATGCTCCTGTATGAACAGGAGCCTGTGATGGTGTCTCTGCCGAAAAAGCTCACATAAAGGCGCAAAGTTACTCGAGAAAAAAATTTGGGCCATCTGCGAAATCTATGGTTTTTCAGGGCAGTCATGGTTTATTGTTCACCAAAACGCGATCATCACCGACGCGCTTTGTCACCTTGATGTCGTCCAGATGTTCCAACAGCGCGATGGCATATTTGCGGCTGGTATTAAACAAATCGCGGGCCTGGGCGGCATTGATGGTCCCGTTTTTTTGCAGAAAGGCGACGATTTGACCGGCAAAACGCTCATATTCGGGCGCGGCGTATACCACGTCCTCGTTAAGTTGGTGCAACTTGCCCAGATCGAGCAGGGCGTTGTACACGGCGTCGCCCACGGCCGTTTTGCATTCTTTGACGCTGGGTGAGGCGATGCCGGCGGCAGACAGGCGGCGCAGTAAAGCAGAAACGGCCGTTTCCTGCTGCGCGGAAAAGCGAATTTCATGCGCCGGACGGCGTAAGAACGCTCCGGTTTCCACCATCTGCTCCTGGCTGACCCTCGCCTGCACCAACGCTTGAAAAATCACCGGCGATACTTGCAAACGGCTGCGCAGTTCTTCGCGGGGCGCGCCCAGGCGCAAGGGATTGTCGCGATGGTATTGGCTGAGGTGGTCGTAGAGTTTGTCTTGCAATTTTTGCCAGCCGGCGCGGCTGATAATCTGTTTTTCCAGAGTGATAATCTCGTCAGCGGCTTCCAGCTCTTGCAGGGCGGAAACGGCCGTGGCCTCATCCATCCCGGATGCCTGTAACAATTTGCTGCGGGTGACAGGTTCCTGGCGGCGCAGAGTTTGCAGCAGCAGCTCCGCCGGCGTGCCCTGCGCCAGCGTTTCCAGGCGCTCCACCACGTCCGCCCGAAAACGACGGTGCCGCCGTCCCGGATGCGGATCCAGGACTAGGCCGCCGCCCAGCGTTTCTCCGGGGGAAGGACGGCGCAAAATAAAGCGGTCGCGGCGCGCCGCTGCCAGCGGTTCCGCCAGAGCCAGTTGCAGCCAGCCCGTTTCGCCCGGGTTGATTTGCGCTGCGCCCAACACCCGGGTGCGCGCCAGCACTTCTGCCGCGCCGACAAACAGTTTTACTTCCATATTGTGTTTCAGGGGACCGCTGGCGTCGGCTAAATGGCGGTAGGCGGCGTCCAGCAAAATGGTGTGGCTGACGACGCCCGGCGCGGCGACTACGCAGCCTCGCCGGATGTCGTCCCGGTCGACGCCGCTGATGTTGATGGCGACCCGGCTGCCTGGTTGGGCCACTTCCAGCTTGGTTTTATGGGTTTGCAGGCCGCGGATGCGACCTTTTTGATTGACCGGCTGAATTTCAACGGGATCGCCTAAACGAAAACGGCCGTCCAGCAGCGTACCCGTCACCACCGTGCCAAAGCCTGCCAGGCTGAAGACCCGGTCGATGGGCAGGCGCGGCTTGCCTAAATCGGCGCGTGGTTCAGCCGCTGACAGATGCTGCCACAAGAGCGCTTTCAACTCCGGCAGCCCTGCCCCCGTTTTGGCCGAGACGGGCACAACAGGCGCATCCGCCAGCACCGTGCCGGACAGCGCCTCATGTACGTCCAGCGTCACCAGTTCTAGCCAATCCGGATCGTCGATCATGTCAATTTTGGTGAGGGCGACAATGCCGCTGCCCACGGCCAATAAGTCCAGAATCGCCAGATGTTCTTTTGTTTGCGGCATCACCCCTTCATCCGCCGCCACCACCAGCAGGGCCAGGTCAATGCCGCCCACCCCCGCCAGCATATTTTCAATGAAATCTCGATGGCCTGGCACGTCAACAACGCCCACTTCTTCGCTGTCACCCAGCGTCAGCCAGGCAAAACCGAGGTCGATGGTCATTTCGCGTTCTTTTTCTTCACGCAAACGGTCCGGATCGATGCCGGTGAGTGCTTCTACGAGGGTGGATTTGCCGTGGTCTACATGCCCGGCGGTGCCGATAACGTACATAAGAGGGGTGGGGCAAAAGGCAAAAGGCAAAATTTTGCCTTTTGCTTTTATTTATTCTTCGCGGATAGGAACCAGAGCCGGTTGACGGCGGCGGTTGGGGTTCTGGTTGACAGCTTTTTCCACTTCTTCCAGCCACATGCGGGGCAGTTGTTTCAGGGCGTCTGCCTGGGCAGTTTGCACCCGCCACAGCGTGTCTTTATCTTGATTTACATCCTTAAGCGCTTCTTCCAACACGATGAGTTGTTCGGAAATCTGGCGCAGGTTGCGGTTGAAGGCCGACCAGCGCTGCTCTAGTTCAACGTCGAAGGAGCGCCATTTTTTGTCGCTTTCCAGAGTGAAGTTATCCCACTGCGACTGCATCCGGTGCGCTTCGACGCGCAGTAATTCGGCCGTGTCGCGCTGCTGCTGTTCGATTTGAGCCTGCCAGGGCGCCAGAGTTTGTACAGCCATTTTGGCTTCTTTGTACTGATCTGAGAATGTGACCCATTCCCGGGAAAACTGCTCGATGATTTTGGTTTGTTCGTCGAGACGCTGCCGCCAGTTTTCCAGCTTTTGGTTGCGCTCATATTCGCCGATCTGAATTTGTTCCATCCAGCCTTTGGTAGATTCACGGATTTCTTTCTGGGCTTCGACGACCATTCTGGTATTACCGTCCAGCTTGTTCAGGTTGCTGGCTACTACGTCGATTCTGTCTGTGATGGGCGCCCAGCGTTTGTTGATGTCCACCATTTGGGTTTGCACTTCGTTCAGGTTGCGCGAAGTTTGTTTTTCTTTTTCTTCCAGGAAGGCCAGAGCATTTTCCCAGGAATCAACGCGATTGACGACGGTGGAGAATTTATTTTGCTGCTGCCCGATGAGGTTGGCGAGGCGGGTTTCTTCTGCCTGGCGCAGTTCCATGTCGCGTTGGAGGCGGCCAATGGCGGGCAGTTCTTTGCGTACGTCGGCGATTTCGCGCACGTTGGATTCATGTTCTACGCGGCGCATGGCTTCCATTTCGCTGTGCGCCTGGACGCGGCGTTGATCGTATTGTTCAATCAACTGCACGATTTCGTCTTTGAATTGGGTGAGCTGCACATCTATTTGGGGGATGCGAGAAATCTGTGAGGAAAACTTGGAGATTTGTTCTTCCAGCAGTTTGATGCGTTGGTCACGGGTGACAATTTCGCGCTGTTGGAGTTCAACTTTTTGCTCCATTTCGGAGAGCTTGCGATTGGATTTGCGTCGTTCTTCGTCGAGCCAATCGAGCTGTTTGCGCAGGTCTTCGTATTCTTGATTTTGGGGTGTGCTTGGTTTATTTGCCATCATTCACGCTCCTTCTTTAAAGCGTGTGCATTATAGCTTGCTGGCGGCGCGAGGGCGAATGTCTGAGAAAGTGTTTAACGTAGGGGAAGGGCGTGATGCGTGAGGATTTTCACCCATTACGCATCACGGTTCTTTGGCAGGGTGATAGTGAAGGTGGCGCCTTGACCGGGCGGGCTGGCGGCCTGGATGCCGCCGCCGTGCATACGTACCAGGGAGCGGGCAATAGCCAGCCCGAGTCCTGATTCGCCGTCGTATGAGTGACGGGAGGCGTCGGCTTTGTAGAAGCGGTCGAAGACTTTGGGCAGGATGTCGGGCGGTATGCCTTTGCCGCTGTCTTGCACGGAGAGTTGGATGTGGGCGGGGTTGGGTTGAACGGCCGTTAACCGAATTTCTCCTTGCGCCGGTGTAAAACGCAGGGCATTGCTCACCAGGTTGCCCAACACCTGCTCCATGCGCCCCGGATCGACTTCGATATCGGGCAGGTTGCTGTCGGCTTCCACCCGCAGGTTGATGGCTTGCTGGGCGGCCTGATGACGGTATTTGGCGGCGACGGTTTGCAGCAGTTCCAGTGGGGGCACAGTTTGCCAGTTCAAGGCCAACTGTCCCGCATCGGCTAGAGACAGGGTGCGTAAATCTTGCACCAGGCGGCTGAGATGTTCCGCTTCGTCGTGAAGGATGTCGAAGGTGGCGGCGTCCGGAGGCAGGATGCCGTCGCGCAGGGATTCGGTATAGCCGAGGATGATGCTGAGCGGGGTGCGCAGTTCGTGGGCGATGTCGGCGGTCATTTGGCGGCGCTGCTCGCTGGACCGGGCCAGGTCGCCGCTCATCTGGTTGAAGGAATGGGAGAGTTCGCCGATTTCGTCGCGGGATTTGACGTTCACCTGCCGGCCTAATTCACCCTGGGCAACGGCCGTTGTGGCAACTGTTAATTCTTTGATGGGGTTGGTGATGGTGCGCGCCAGGAAGACGCCTACGAGCAAAGCGACCAGGGCGGCGGCGGTAAAACTCAGCAGGACGCCTTCGGTAACCCGGTCTAAAAACAGTTGTTCAGGGGAGGGATTGAGCGACTGATAAGGTTCAAAGGGAACCCGCACCAGCCAGCCAACGACGCTGCCATCGACGCGGATGGGCAGGGCTTGTTCTATTTCCTTCTGACTGAGGCGCGTGTCTGGGCGCATCCGACTGCTGCCGGCAATGACAGCGCCGTTTGTATCCACGACGATCCAGGGTAACGGCCGTTCCCCCTGTTGATTGCCTGCTCGATACACCTGCATCAGCGCCCGGTTCACATCCTGCCACGAACCGGTTTCGGCATAAAAGCCTGCCAGTTGTTCAACCAGCGCCGTTTCGTAGCTGTCTGCCAGGAACTGGTTGAACTGCCGGCGGGTTTGGATGTTGACAAACACGCCCACGAGCACCGCGCCGATGACGCCGACGAAAAGGAAAGCGAGGGTTAATTTGAAGGAGAGTGAGTGCATGGTTTGGGTCAGATAGTGAACAGTTTACAGTGTACAGTGTACAGTGTACAGTAAACTGTAAACTGTTCACTGTAAACTGGTTCTTCATTCGGCGGCAAAACGGTAGCCGATGCCGTAAATGGTTTCGATGTAGCGCGGGTTGCGCGAGTCCGGCTCGATTTTGGCGCGCAGGTTGCGCACATGCACGTCGATGGTGCGCTCATAGCCTTCATAGGCCGTGCCCTGCACCCGATCCAGCAGGTCCAGCCGCGAAAAAGCGCGGCCGGGCGAGGTCATCAGCGTGGCTAAAATGTCAAATTCGGACGGGGTGAGATCCACCGGATTGTCGGCGACTTTGACAGAACGGCCGTTTCTATCCAAGGTAATATCCGCCGCCCGCACCACATCCGCTTCCGGCGTCTCCTTGCCCATCCGCCGCAGCACCGCCCGAATCCGCGCCGCCAAAATGCGCATACTGAACGGTTTGGTGATGTAATCGTCTGCCCCCAGTTCCAGGCCCAGCAGGGTATCCGTCTCCTCAAGTTTGGCCGTCAACAGAATGATGGGAGTTTCCTGCTCTTTGCGGTGCAGGCGCATAAATTCGTAACCGTCCATCTCCGGCATCATGATGTCTAACAAAATCAAATCCGGGGTCTCGGCGCGCGCCACAAACAGCGCTTCGCGGCCATTGGCGGCAGTCACCACCCGGTAGCCTTCCTGCGTCAAATAGGATTTCACCAGAGTGCGCAGCCGTTCGTTGTCATCAATGACGAGGATGGTTTTAGACATGGTTTCACCTTGCTTCGGGATACCAGATTGGTATCTTCTCAATATCTCGCGGTGGAGTTGGTTGAGCCTGTCGAAACCAACGGCCTTCGACAAGCTCAGGCCTCGTTTTCCCCAAAATATTGAGATGTTACCCAGATTGGACCAATCTTTAAGATTGGTCCAATCTCTACCACGCATTACAGCACAGTCTACCAGACAACCCTATTCATTTCCAGACGGCGGAGAAAAGCCGCCGCTGTTCAAAAAGTTTGTGATAAATTCATTTGGGTCCTGACCTTGCAGGAACTCTGAATCGGCCAATGATTCGGTTAATGCCGCTTTCACTGCCTCCAGGTCGCCGCCGTTTTCCTCGATGATTTGAGAGAACGTTTTGCCTTCGTCCAGCGCCGTTTGCACTTCTTCCTGGCTCAGATGGGTGGATTCGCTAACGGCCGTTATCACCTGCCCAAACATGCCGCCCATGGCAAAATTACCTTCCGGGACCGCCCCTGTTTTGTTTTCCAGCAAACGAATTACCGCGCCAGTCATCGCCAGCGTCTGAAAATCGGCCGGGTCTACACCGCTTTCGGCCAGGCGGGTCTGCATGGCGCCCGGATCGCCGCCCGGATTTCCGGCCAAACCACCGCCTAAACCACCGCCGGGACCACTACCCGGGATGCCGCCGCCTTGACCACTACCTGGCATGGCGGCGCCGGGCGCCAGGCTGCTGCTGCCGTCGTTGTTTTGTCCTTGTCTCCCGCCAAGAGCGCCGCGCCCCATGGTAATGAGACCCTCTTCCAGCATCGCCTGAAAGCTGTCTTGCGTGATCTGCATGTTGGCGATAGCGGCAATTTGCGCCGGGGTCATGGTGCCCTGAATCTGGTTGAGAACGGCCGTTATCTCGGCCTGGGCGCTGGTTTCACTGCTCGCCAGGCTTTGCACAGCCCGCCAGAGCGGCAGCAGTTCCGCAGCCACTGTTTCATCGACGGCGTTTTCTCCGTTTTCCAATTGCAGCGTGCCAATCGCCAACTGCGATTGCACGGGCAGAGCGTCGGTATAGTTTTCATGCAGGCGGGCTGGGGTATTGCTTCCCGTCGCCGCTTCCACGCTGCCGGTCACAGCCGCCGCGCTGCCGCCGCACGCCGTCATAACCAGAATCAAAATCAAACTTAGAATCGTAAAATACTTGTTCATACTGAATCACCTCGTAGAACGTCAAGAGATATTGCAGGCGGCGGGTCGCAAGCGGCAGGTGTCATCATGAGATGCGCCGCCCGCCACTCGCCACTCGCCACCCGCCACACATACCATTGACAATTATTCATGCCGCAGCGCTTCAATCGGGTCGAGCTGCGCCGCTTTGTTAGCCGGGAAAAAGCCAAACAGAATACCGATGGCGGCGGCTGAACCAAACGCCAGCAAAATCGAACTGGGCACAATCACGGTGCGCATGTCGCTGGTGGCGCCAAACAGGTAAGAGCCGCCGATACCTAAAATCACCCCAATCACGCCGCCCACCAGACTGAGCATCACCGCTTCCGTCAGGAATTGCAGGCGAATGTCGTTGGGCGTCGCCCCCACCGATTGGCGGATACCGATTTCGCGGGTACGTTCCGTGACGCTGACCAGCATGATGTTCATGATGCCGATGCCGCCCACGATGAGCGAGACGCCGGCAACCCAGGCCAGCAGGCTGCGGAAAGCGGCGGTGGCTGATCCCTGGGTGTTGATGATGTCTTGCTGTGTTTGAATAGTGAAGGGCAGTTCATCCACGCTGACGCCTTTGCTGTTTGCCAGCTTGAGTTTGATCTGTTGAATCACCGTGTCCATGTCTGCCGCGGGGTCTATTTGCACATAGATCAGGCGCACGTTGTCGCCGGCAAACTGGCGGAACTGGGTAGGCACGAATTTGTCGAAAACCAGTTGGATAGGCACGTAAACCTGGGCGTCAAAGTCGGTGTTGCCTACCACGCCTTTGGGCACAGCCAACCCAATCACCGTCAGTTTGGTGGTATCGACGATGATCGATTGGCCGATGGGGTTCTCCTCGCCGAACAGGTCTTCGGCGATGGCAGAGCCGAGTACGGCTACTTTTGAGCCGCGTGTCACTTCGTCTGCGTTAAAGTAACGGCCGTTTTCCATCACCACATCACGCACTAAAGGGAAGTCTGCGGTGGTACCTACCAGAGAAACGTCGGTCAGGGTGGCGCCGCCCGCTTTGACAGTCTGCATGGTGTTCTGGTCTACGGCCGTGGCTGCCACGCCGCCCACGCTGTTCACAATGGCGACGTCGTCAAATACCAGCGCCTTCTCCGAACTGCCGCCGCCCGGTCGCGCCATGCCCCGGCCAAAGCTGGCCTGGATAAACGCCAGGTTGGAGCCTAATCCCTGAATCTGTTCGGCGATGGCCGCTTCCGTGCCGGCGCTGATAGCGATCATGATAATCACGGCTGCCACCCCGATGATAACGCCGAGCATGGTCAGCAAAGAACGCACTTTGTTGCGCACCACCCCTTCCCAGGCGATGCGTAGAATTTCTACGGGACTGATGAGACCACCGGCATGGGGAACTGCCGTTTCCACTTCAGGTTTGAGCGCTGCTAATTCTGGTTCAAGTGTGGTTGCCATGCTTAAAATCTCCCATCTGAGGCGATTTTGCCGTCATGCAGCGTAATGGTGCGCTGCGTTTGCGCTGCAATTTCCGGTTCATGCGTCACCATGACGATGGTGCGCCCGCGCCGGTGCAGTTCGTGGAACAGCGCCATAATTTCCGCGCCGGTTTTACTGTCCAGATTGCCGGTTGGTTCGTCGGCCATCAGCAGCACGGGGTCATTCACCAGGGCGCGCGCCACCGCCACCCGCTGCCGCTGCCCACCGGATAATTCATTTGGCTCGTGGCTGGCCCGGTCCGCCAGACCGACGGATTCCAAGGCTGCCATCGCTTTTTCCTCCCGCTCTTTGGGCGAGAGAGTGTGGCCGCGTTGGTACACCAGGGGCAGCATCACGTTGTGCAGGGCATCGGTGCGCGACAGCAGGTTAAAGGATTGGAAAATGAAGCCCAGCCGCCGGTTGCGGATGGCGGCCAACTGCACTTTGTTCAACTCGCTTACGTCTTCACCGGCGAGGAAATAACGGCCGTTTGTCGGCCGGTCTAAACAACCCAAAATATTCATCAAAGTGCTTTTACCGGAGCCGGACGGCCCCATGACGGCCACAAATTCGCCTTCGTCGATGCGCACGTCCACACCGTCCAGCGCCGCCACCTGCACGTCGCCCATGCCGTATACCTTGTGTAAATCGTGAGTTTGGATGATTGCTTGCATAATTCACTC
>JAWOGU010000746.1:0-7138 GCA_046496595.1 Chloroflexota bacterium | reverse complement strand
GCGCCAAAGTTTTCCCAGTTGCTATAAGAATTATTTGCATCTGTGCCGAAAGCCCCGGCAGTAAAGTCGAAATTGTTATCACCGCTATTAAAGTTGGCATTGATTAGCTGAAGAGGTCCGGTAGAGAGTTGGCACCCTGGCAAACCATTTAAGTTTGTGGGGGGTGTAAACGTGACTGTTTGTAGAGCAGTAGTATTCGGGAAGGAGCCGGAACTTAACTGATACCAACTGGTGCCATCCACGCTGGCGCAGAAGCGGTAGTCAGCGATACGGCCGTTTGTCTGGTTCTGCCGTGGTAAATAACGGAAACCAGAGATACTGGTCGCGCCGCCCAAATTGATCTGGAGATCATGGGGGTGGACTGGACTGCTGTTATACCATTCAGTGTGCCAAATGGTACTGTTATTGCCATCAAATGCGTTGGTGGCCCGTCCATTTTCGCCTAGGGTTTCCTCGCTGTCTACATACGCGACCGTCCAGTTTGAACGCGACACCGTGCCGCCGCTGCCGTTTAACAGGTTTAATTCGGCGACTGCTGCCCATGGATTGCCAAACACTGCTGAGTCGCTGATAAGCCGAATGTATCTGAAGTTGATAATGCTTGCCGCCTCTGTAGGCGTGGCTGTGGGCGTCGCGGTTGCTGTGGGAGTTGAGGTCACGGTTGGGGTTGGTGTGTTAGAAGGTGTTAGCGGAATATCTGCGGAACTGGCATCAAAGTAATCGAGGTTAAAGTTGCCGGCTTCAAAGACAACCCGCAGCCTATTAGCGCCGGCAAACAATGGCACATTCGGCACACTGAGGTTGGACCAGGATAGGCTGCCGCCGGTACTGGGCACAGCGACGGACGGGGATGTATAGGCAAGATTGTTATCCCGGATCACCTCAACCCGGAAACGGCCGTTTCCATTCGCAGAAGCCACCCGAAAACTCAAATCATACACGCCGGCAGACGACGCATTCACGCTGTACATAACCCACTCGTTGGGAACCAGCCAGCCCAGGTAAAAACCGCCGCTGATGGCCGCCAAATCGGGGCCTTCTACCGTCACATCCTGGCGGTAAGCGCCGGAGCCAGGCCCGCCGTCTCCCGTGCTGTCCACAAACGAGACGTTTGAGCCGCCGCAGGCAAACGCCTCCATTTGCACCCGCCCCGGCACGGCATACGGCCCATAACCCAGGCACGTTGGCGTGGCGGTGGCGGTGGGCGTACTGGTGTTGGTAGCGGTTGGCGGAATCGTGTTTGTAGGCGTAATCGTATTTGTCGGTGAAGGCACGGGAGTAGATGTCCACGCCGGGTCAATCGAGGGTATCGGGGTATAGGACGGCGGCGGTGTGTAAGACACCAAAGAGGGCGGCGCCAGCGGCGCCCGATTCGCCAGCCGCTCGAAAACATCTTCGATAGCCGGACCCATTAACTCGATAATGGCAATGACAACCAGCGCCACCAGACCCAATAACAACGCATATTCAACCAGCCCCTGACCTGGCGCTGACTGCTGACGTCTATACCGTTTAAATAATTGATGAAATGATTGGCGCATAACAAATACCTCATGAATTCCCACACAAATAATACCGATAACCCTGTTCCAGATTAGATGAAGATGGCTCTCTATTTTAAGCAAACAGTCATTTCTGAAGCGACTGTCTCCTGAGCAGACGCCATCTCTGGATGGCTATTAAAATTGGGTAACTATAAAGCGCTGTCGAGGGCTGAGCTTGTCGAAGCCCGGTTTCGCCTTCGACAGGCTCAGGCTACACCTGTATAGATACAAAATTGGTTTGAAAGGGGCAGCCTATTTTCGCTTGGCAGGTAACCAATGAATGAGTTTTTCGGAAATTACCTGAGCGTACTACCTGTACCTCATTTTACACTGGATAAGATTCGTAGTAAGTAAGTAAATAGTACCTTGTACAAATGATTTCAGGCCGGGCAAATAAGCCCGGCCTGAAATCAATACAACGAAATAGCATTTATTTTACCAGATAAGGTGCGCCGACTACCCGGATTTGCCAGCCATAGGTGTCGTTTTCACCGCCCTTGTAATTTGCCGAAAAACGGCCGCCGTAGAAGGGAATGCATTGTGTGCCCCGGGTAGGATGCGTAAAGCAGGCGGTGTCATCTCCGGGAACCGTAATTTGATAATTGACCCATTGGTTATTACAGCCACCGGAATAACTGTTACCGTTTCTAAAGCATCCAAAAACAGAATTGTTGTTGCCCCCATAGGAAACAGCCCAGTCGGTTTTGCTCCAATCCACGCCATCCCAGGTGGTATTGCTGGCCTTGAAAGCGATGGAATCAAAGTAGAAAATGACCGGCGGCTTGGCGCCGGCATCCGGATCAAAAATATCCACGTATATGGTGCCGCCTGCCATCTCCGGTCCCACGTACATCAGTGGAATATTGACCCGGTTGCTGGTATTGGAGTTCATAGGCAGCCTGCCCAACCCAAAAACGGTGGCGCCTTTAGAGTAATGGGAGCCTGGATTGTTCAGAATATATAGATTTCGGGTGTTAACGTTGCTGGGTGTGGTGTCTATATAATCATCCGGGCCCGCCCAAATCTCAAACCCGTTTTCCGAGCCGCCGGGGGGCAGCGACGTGACGTTGAGGTAGACATAACGATTGCCGGATCCCTCTTCGGTCAGGATGTCTGGCAGGTCGCGATTGATGTTAATGTCAAAGGTATAAGGGCTGCCTGTAGCCGGGTTTGTGGGCGTCCCGGGATCAACGGGCACAAAAACAGGCTGGTCAAAGCTTTGGGCGCCGCCGGGAGAGACCCAGCGTAAATCCGTATCATGTTCCCCATTATCACGTGCGCCGCCGTCTTTCACCTGGCCTGTATAGCGGGCCATCGGCACTTCTTCCAGGGTGCCATCTTCGTTTTCGCGATAGTAAAATAACTCATACAGCGTTTCGGTATTCCATCTAGCGTCATAGGTAGAGGTACTGCGGCAATCAAAAGCGCTGGTGGCGGTGCCGTCACCCCGGTTTTCGTCAATCCGAACGATCCAGAAGGGGTTAATGTGATCAATGGTTATCCCATTTGTACCCACCAAATTACTTTCTCCCGTATTGATGTTGCACACATATTTTTGACCGGAGTTGCTGCAATTCATGTTAACCGGTGTGGTAGGGAATTGTGACGGGTTGGCGAGCTGTGCCGTACGCGAGTGGATGACTGAGGCGCTGGTGACGTTTTCATTATAGGAATCAGGGTCATACAACTCCACGCGCAAGACATCATCCGGGTAATCAGACGGGATCAGGATGCGATATTTATAGGCATAGGGCGGATTTTCTGCGCGAAACGCCGATTGAATCGGCGAGAAGGGATCGCCCCAACTGGTGCAGATATGAGGGCCAAACACGGACTGATTGGACGTGTTCACCAGACCCTGGTCCACCCGGCGGCTGGCGTAGATATCCGCCTGGGGGAAGTAAGCGGCTGTCGCCGAGCGGGTGAGATCGTAGCTTTCCAGGCCGATGAGCCGCAAAAAATAAAGCTCCACCGGCCAGGTGACGGTAATGGCGTATTGATCCTCACCAATAGGCGTCCGGTTGGTGGCGCTTTGCAGAGATTGGGTGACTTCGATGGGCAGGTTGTTGGCGTTTAGGAACTGGCCCGCTTTTTGATCGGCGGCAGCCATACCGGACGGCAGTTCGGTGACGCCGGCCAGCGCCGCCGAATCGACAGCCGATTGCAGCTTGGAGCTGCGCTGGAAAATGAAGCCGACGTCCACGGCAATGCCCACAAAAGCCAGGATGCCGATCAACGCCAGGGCAATGATGGCAATGGACTGCCCGCTTTGGCGGTTATCCGGAGATGAAGCTGGTTTAGAATTGCATGTTTTTTGAATCATAGCCAAAACCTTTCAATTGAGTCGTTTACAACGGTTCAGAACAAGAATTGAATACCTGCACGTTTAGATTGGACCAATCTCAGAAGATTGGTCCAATCTTTTGCTCTCTGTAATTATGGGGTCACTTGCCCGCAAGAATCATCCCAGCGGATGAACTCGGCCAGGATAAATGATTCCCCTTGACCCTGGTTCAGTGAATAGCCGATCAGGCGCATGATGGCATAGCGGCTGATGCGGTAGGCGGCGTTGCTGCCGCCGGCGTCGGCTACGTCTTTGTACACGATGAGGCGCAGGGTACGGCCCAGGCCGACGTGTTCAGCCATGGCATTGTTGACGGCGTCCGAGTTGACGCTGCCGGTGTTGACGGCTACCCAATCGCCGATATGCATGCTTTTATCGGTGTTGTCGCCGACTTCCATGAAACCGGGGAATTTGGGCATCTGTTCGTGGTTGACAACGCAATTGCCCCCAGAAGGAGTGTAGTCGTTGCTGTTTCCCGGCCAGGCCAGACTGCCAACCAGGTCAGCGTCACATTGGTTCCAGGCCAACCAGCCTTTACCGCCCGAACTGGCGCCGTTTTGAATGTTGTACAGGTAGCCTTCGCGCGCCTGTAAAAAGGGTATGTTGGGCTGATGGCTGACAAAACTGTAGTAGTTGGGCGCCGGGGTGGGGTAGTCAAAATCGCTGCGCCATTTGTTTTGCGCGTTGCTGGGATCTGTGGGATCTAACACAGAACGGATGCCCTCATCAACGGCAATGGGGAAGGCGGTGCAGGCTTCAGTAACGACTACATCTGTGCCGGAATTACGCATCACGTTCAGGGAGCGCACGGAGTTGAAGCCAACCAGGTTTGCCAGCGCATCCATACCGAGAATGGATTCCAGGTCATAGATGAGGTAGGCGCCGACAAATTCAATGCCGCCGGCAATGGCTACATTCGTACTCCCGTTTTGGTCGGTTTGGAGCTGTTGCAAGACTTGCGTTTGTATATCGGCTTCGACGATATCGCTGAAGGCTTCTGTTTGCTGCAGGCCGTAGACATGGTTGAATGACCACTGGGCAAAGCTGCGGCCGTCTGCAGCCACCTGACCGCGTACAGCCCAGACATCCCAGTAGCCATCTTCAATTTTCAGGACGTCGGTGACGGCGTTCAGAGCGGACAAGGCGATGCCTTCGTCTTGGCCGCCGTTTGAGCCGAACCGGGCGCCAACGCGGGCTGCGTTGTGGACGTTGTTCTGAGTCACCAGAATGCTGGCTACTTCTACCAGGCCTGCGATGACGATCAGAAAGATAGGGAGAAAGAGGGCCACTTCCACTAAGCTTTGCCCTTTTCCACGACGGTTGATGAGAGATTTGATGATGTGTTGTGTCATGTTATTTGACCTCCTTGCTCACGATAGAGGGTTACCGATACCTCAATTAAAAAAGATTTAGGATGAAGCGTTGATAATTTCCAGGATTTCTCCCGTGGCTGCATCTACACGCATGGTGTAGGAATGTCCGGTTTGGGTGGCAAAGGCGGAAATAAGCCATTCTAAACGGCCGTTTTCCCCCGGGTTATTGGCGGCGAATGTCATGGACAGGATGGTAATGCCCTCCACGTCTATAAAGCTTTTGCCGCCTTCGCCTAAAAATTTGGCGGCGGCCTCGGGGCTGTCTAACTGCCAACTGCTGCTTTGCAGCAGTTTAACCGCGTTTTGTGATTCGCCCGGGATCAGCACCGGTTGTCCGTTGGTAATCACCACAACCGCGTTAGACTGCGTGGCCGGTGAATGAAAGGTAAAGGCCCAATCGGCTGTACCCTGCTCAATAAATTCGGACTGCGCGCCCTGGGGCCAGGTGGCGGAGGCGCTGACCAGGGCGGCGTCTGGCTGCCATGCCTGCGCCTTGGGCTGGGCGATGACAAAAGCGCGCTTGGCGGTCTGAACGGCCGTTTGCGGCAGAGGCGCTACGTCATCGGCATAGGCGGCCATCACATCGTTTGCATAGACGGGTTGGGCGGTTGTGTCCGGCTTAATCCACAAGGAGACAGCCAGACCGGCGGGTGCCAGGAGCAGAACCACCAACACGATGCCTAAAATCCATTCCAATCGACTCATTGATGACACACCTATTTCCTGATCATGGGCAGGTAGACGCCCGGGATGTTGCGCATGAAGTAAACTTTAGGAACATCATCAGCAAACTCTTCATAAACAATATACATCCACCAGTTATTCTGAGTGGCCGCTGCCGGTTGAATGGAACGGGCCACGTTCGGATCTGTGAGACTGCTGCGGGCGTTGCCCCAGCCGCTGCAGCTGCTGCTGCTAAAGATCTGTTCGGCGGGATTTAATGTAGTGCCCACCTTGCCATCAAAAATGACGTTGGTGCAGCTGCCCAGCCGAACAATATCAGAGACTAGATTGAATGGATTGTTATTAATGTATAAAACGTTGCCCGAAACCTTTTGCTGAGACCAATTGCCGGCATTGGTACAACTCCCATTGCAATACAGATAATAAATGGATTGTTCTGCCTGAGAGTCATTACCATCATATTTTTGGGTGGCAGAGACTTCTAAACGGCCGTTCTCAACCAAGATAGATGGTTCAAATAAACTCGAATTACCGGTTAAAATATTCCCCGTGATGTCAATGTGTGCTCCTTCATCTTCACCCCAGTCTACTGTGGTACTATTAAACGCCCCTCTGGCATACTTTAAATGGAAATGAGCCGGATCCATAATAACGCTACTAACCCGCTGCTGTCTGTAGACAAGATGTAGATGTCCGTCGTTGTCGACACCTACTGTCGGTCTATCTGTTTGTAGAGTGTTGTTTGTCACAAGTTTAGGTGTGCCCCAACTCGTCCCACCGTTACTTGATTGAACATGAAAAACATTGGAGTTGTTATTTTGATCGGTCGCAGCGCCAACAATATGCACAAAATTACCGAAAGTAATAATTTGGGCGTTCACCACCCCGGTCTTAACCAGATTCTCTATGAATATCTTAGGTGCGTTGAAGCCGTTATTTAAGTTAGTAGAATTGGCATAAGCTAGACCGCCATTTTCAATCCACACAACATGGGCTTTATTCGTGCTGTCAAAAGCAACCTTCACCTGTTCAGAATTAGCGGCACTGGCGGGATAAATAGCGCGTTGATAAGTCCAACTGCCACTCTTACCATTATTGGTGGAAAACGGCGGCGATTTGAACCTGAAACCCCTCACGTTTCAAGCTATAAGTAAGCGAATCGGTAATTAAAGGTTCATCGTCAACTAAAAGGA
>JAWOGU010000142.1:0-13274 GCA_046496595.1 Chloroflexota bacterium | reverse complement strand
TATGGTTGCGTGGATACTGTGTCGGCACTGTCAGCCTAGATGAAGAGCGAATCAAGAAATATGTAAAGTGGCAGAATCAAAAAGGTGTAGATTCTGAAGCGACACAAGGTAGATTATTTGATTAGGAAGGTAATGGCGCACCTTCTAGGTGCATTGCTTCAAGCCACCCCCTTAGGGGGTGGTCATTGACTGCACATCTCCTCTCCAGGGAAATTAAAAGGCGCACTCTCAGATTCAATCAGTTGCCCCACGGAACTTAAATCAAAGGATACGGGTTCATAGTTTTTATCTGCCACATGAAGCAAATAATAGCTATTGTTCGCTCTAAACAAGATTTGCTCAACACTCCCTACAGCATATACCTCCTCAATCGAACCTTCTGATATATCCGAGGCATAAAAAGAATCTTTAATGGATTTTTGGGCAACATCTACCCAGTAAATTTGTGTTTCAGCAGCAGAATCTTGCCAGTCCCTTCCGGAAAATACTAACTGTTTGCCATCCAAACTCCACCAGATCGCATCATCACGTATCCCGCCAAAGTTATCAGCATTGGGTTGTATTCGGTACGAATCCAAGGTTTCTGTGTCCACAATATCAATCCAACCATCACCGGATTCTCCTTTATCTTCACTTTTGTAAGCTGCATAAGCAATATACCGACCATCTGGTGACCAGACAATGTACCCTATCCCTATCTTCTCCGAAAGAGAAGTTAACTGTTCTTGTTTACTACCATCCGGAGACGTGCGAAAAAGTTGAGGAATTCCATTTTCATCCACATGCTTATAGGCTAACCATTTGCTGTCCATCGACCAGGCAAACGTATGCGCCCGACCATCATTTGTCAAGATGAGCGGGTTTGTTGAATCAGAAAGATCCACAATTCCTAGATCCGAGAATTCAGAATCCTCAAAAAACTGCTCACCATACAATATGTCATACGCTAGCCATTGTCGGTTAGGAGACAATAAGCTAACTTTGTTATATGCTTCTTCTCGCGACAACAAGATTTCCCAATCCAAGTCTGGCTGTTGCCATACCACGTTTCCATATAAATCAATCAGACTCTTGCTCGTATATATCAAGCACCCATTGTAAAACCAAAGTTGTCCAAAAGGGTGGTCAACTTCATTTCTTACTATTCGAGACGAGTCATTGCCGAAATCAAGAACGAGCACAAAATCCCCTTGGCTGTCGTAACCACGAAACCCAACCAAAGGCCCCTCCAATAAACCTCCCTTTTGATCAACAAAAGCCTGTTCAACCGGTGTTGACGAGATCGGTATATGATTAGAAGGAACTGTCTCTGTAACCGGAATCGTGATCGTTGTATCTTTAGTTGCGCTAACTGTAGAACTTGTCTTTGTTGCTATCGGATCAATTGTTGAGGTTTCTCGTACCTCACTAGAAACTGCATTTGACAAGCTGGTAGCAATCACTGTTTCGTAAGCTTCACCGGTTGTTGATTGGCAGCCAACAGCCAGAATGAGCAACCAAATGCCTATTTGAATTAGCTTCATTGTATTCAACATGCTGAAACCTCACTGTGGCCGGTCTGCGACCGAGCCACACCCCACTTGCCATTCACCAACCAGTCGGCCAAACGGTCGTTTCTAATAATCAACGGATAACAAGGAACAAGGAACGGATAACGGCCGTTCCCACTTCATCCTTCACCACTCATCCTTCCCCCTCCCCAATCTTCAATAACTGCGCATCCGCCTCCACCGTGTCCCCCGCCTGATAATAAATCGCTTCCACCACGCCGTCGGCCGCCGTGCGGATGGTGTGCTCCATCTTCATCGCTTCCAGCTTCAGCAGCGCCTGCCCGGCGCTGACCCGTTCGCCCACCGCCACCAGCACCGCCAGCACCGAGCCTGGCATCGGCGCGCGCAGGGAGCCGCCGGCCTCTGCCGAGGGCTGCGGCGGCGGCAGCAGCGGCACGATTTCCAACACCACTATGCCGCCGGACGTTTGCACCCAGGCGTGGCTGCCGGTCAGGCTGAGGGTGACGGTTTGGCGGTGGTCGTTGACGGTGAGGACAAGGGAGTCTGAATGGTAAAAGGTAAAAGGTAAATGGTAAATGGCTATTTGATCTCCGTGGTGAATGGCGGCGTGGAAGGCGTTGTTTTGGCGCGGAATGGGCGTTAACTGCACCTCTGTCGCGTCGCTGTTCACGACTAACGGCTCACGGCTGACGGCATACCGGTAACGCTGAGGCGCGTTGGGGTTATTGCGCCAGTAACCGGTGGAGGAGGCCAGCCGGGGGTGTTGGCTAAACTGGGCCACGGAGGCCGCCAGCAGCGCCAGATTCACGTCGCCGCTGGGCGGCTGCCAGCCGCTCATGTGCTGCTCGATGAAGTGGGTGCTGAGGCTGCCTGACTGGAAGGCGGGCTGGCGCAGGATGTCGCCCAGGAAGGGCAGGTTGGAGACCAGCCCGTGCAGGGTCGTGGTTTCCAGGGCACGCAGGAGACGGCGAACGGCCGTTTCCCGATTCTCTCCCCACGCCACAATTTTTGCCAGCATGGGGTCGTAGTGGATGGAAACCGTATCTTGCGGCAAAATGCCGCTCTCCACGCGCACGCCGTCGCCCATTGGCTCGCGCCAGAGCAAGATGTCGCCGGTGACCGGCAGAAAGTCATTGGCCGGGTTTTCGGCGTAGAGGCGCGCTTCGATGGCGTGGCCGCGCAGCGTGACCTGCTCCTGCGTCAGCGGCAGGGGTTTGCCCTCGGCCACGGCGATTTGCCAGGCCACCAGGTCGATGCCCGTGACCATTTCGGTGACGGGATGCTCCACTTGCAGGCGGGTGTTCATTTCCAGGAAGTAAAAGTCGCCCGATTCGTCCAGCAGGAACTCGACGGTACCGGCGTTGGTGTAGTGGATGGACTGGGCGGCAAGAACGGCCGTTTCTCCCATGCGCTGTCTCAATGCCGGCGTTAAAGCGGGGGATGGGGTCTCTTCGATGATCTTTTGGTGGCGGCGCTGGATGGAACATTCGCGCTCGCCCAGGTGGATGATATGGCCCTGCGTGTCGCCAATCACCTGAATTTCCACATGGCGCGGCTGCAAAAGCGCCCGTTCCAACAGCAAATCATCGGAGCCGAACGCCTGCTGCGCCTCGCGCCGCGCCGAGGCCAGCGCCTCCGCCAACTGCGCCGGGTCCGAGACCACGCGCATTCCTTTGCCACCGCCGCCCGCCGCCGCCTTCACCATCAGCGGGAAGCCGATGCGCTCCGCTTCTGCCTGCAAGCGCTCGTCCGACTGTTCTGCGCCGCTGTAGCCGGGAATGGTGGGCACGCCCGCCGCTTCCACCAGTGCTTTGGCCGCCCGCTTGTTGCCCATGGCGGCAATGGCCTCCGGCGTCGGGCCGATGAAAATGAGACCGGCGTCGGCGCAGGCCTGGGCGAAATCGGCGTTTTCGGCCAGGAAGCCGAAGCCGGGATGGATGGCGTCGGCGCGGGTCCGTTGGGCGGCGGCGATGAGGGCGGCGCTGTTCAGGTAAGATTCACTGGCGGCAGCCGGACCGATGCGCACGGCTTCGTCGGCTTCCTGCACGTGGCGGGCGTGGGCGTCGGCGTCTGAGTAGACGGCGATGGCGCGGATGCCCAAACTGCGGCAGGTGCGGCTGATGCGGCAGGCGATTTCACCCCGGTTGGCGATGAGAATGGAGGTGATCATGAGAGGCTCCTGGTTTTGGAAAAATAAAGATTGAAGATTAAAGATTGAAGCCTATGCCGACTTCCAATCTTTAATCTTTACTCTTTGTTCTCTTGTTACGCCGGGGCGATGAAGGAGTAGCCCACGGGAATATCGTCGCGGGTGAAGGTGCCGGTGAGCCAGATGCGGCGGATGGTGAGGAAGGGGGAGATGGCGTTGTGTTCGTTGGGGGATAACGGCCGTTCCGAGTAATACCCCGCAAAAAAGGCTTCGGTCAGCGTTTCCGACGTGTTGATCAGGTCTGTGTTTTGCAGGAAAGCGGCGATGTCATAAGCGCGCCAGCCGGGTCCGCATAGGTCGAAGTTGAAGAAGGTGGGCGCGTTGTCGTTGCGGAAGAAGGTATTGGTGCTGTGGAAATCACCGCCAATTGGACCCCAGCCGTCCGGGGTGGTATAGGGATTGTTGATAATTTCTACCATTTCGGCGCGGGCTTCTTCCGCGGAGGTGATGAGCAGGTCCAGATCATCGGCGCGATCCGGCTTGAGGCTTAAGATGCGTTTCAGGCGGGCAATCGGCCGGTCCACCAGGAAACCCAGATCCATGGCCTGCCGGGCATGGGGGGACTGGTATTCGTTGGAGGCCAGATGGATTTTTGCCATGTAGGCGCCCATCGTAAAAAGCTGTTCGCTGTTAAAAATGTCCATGGGGGCGCCGGAAGCGTAGGTGAACAGCGCAAAATAGCGTTTGCCTTCCGGCGCTTCCACGCTGCCCAGAAAACCGCCGTCTTTGCGCCGGATGGGATGCGACACGGGCAGTTTTTGCTCTGTGAGGAAGTTGAGCCAGTCGAGTTCGTAGGCGTAATCGGATTCTTGCCGGCGCAGGTGTTCGCCATACTGGTAGACGCGGGCGACGTAAACCTGGTCGCCCGCGATGATTTTGTAATGGTCGTTGTCCTGGGTGCGCAGCATTTTGCTGAACAGGCGGGCCTCGACGGGGGCGCCCAGGTCGTAGGCTTCGTTGATCACGTCGGCTAAGGCCGGTGCGGCTACAAAAGAACGTACAACGCGAATGTGGGTCATGGGTTTCTCCAGTTGTTTAGTCTGTTAGTCTTTTAGTCTGTTGGTCTGTTAGTCCCGTAGTCTTCAAGAGTTTCTACCCAGCGTGGCGGCCGTTTTTGGATGAAAGCCATCATGCCTTCCTGCCCTTCCTGGCTTTTACGCAGTTGGTTGAGCAGGTTGAGGCGATAAACGGCCGTTTCCGCCGGGTGCTTTTCGTTGACGGTAAAGAGCAGTTCTTTGCAGGCGGCTAAGGCTTGAGGGGAGGCTTGTAAAACGTCGTTGACGATGGACCTGACCTGCGCCTCTAGTGTATCAGAGGGCACGGCCATCGTCACGAGACCGGCGGCGGCGGCCTGCACGCCGTCCAGACGCGCCCCGGTGAGCATGAGCTGCCGGGTCTGGGCCAGACCTACGCGGGCCACGACGTAAGGGGAAATGACGGCCGGGACCAGTCCCAGGCGCACTTCCGGCAGGCCCAGGCTGGCGTCTTCGGCGGCGACGGCCATGTCGCAGACGCATACCAGACCCAGCCCGCCGCCGAGGACGGACCCGTGGATCTGGGCGATGGTGACTTGCGGGGCGGTGAGAACGGCCGTTAACATTTCATCAAACACACGCACGTAGGCCACCTGCGTTTCTTCGTCCTCGCTGAAGCTGGCCTGCATCTCTTTCAGGTCGCCGCCGGCGCAAAAGGCGCTGCCTTCCGCGCCCAGCACCACCACGCGCACGCTCCTGTCGTCGCGGATGGACGTGAAAAAAGCCAGGAGGTCCGCCACCATTTGCCGGTTCATGGCGTTGCGCGCTGCGGGGCGGTTGAGGTTGGCAAACAGGACGCTGCCACTTTGTTTGATGGAGAGGGTTGAATATATCATGATCGGATTGCCGTTTCTGAAAATTTCGGGAGGCGGCGAAGCCTGAGCTTTTATTGAATTGCTATATTTGACTGCACTGAAAAAACCACAGATTTCGCAGATTACGCAGATTTTTCTCTCGAGTAACTTTGCATCTTTGCGCCTTTGCGTGAGCTTTTTTCAGCAGAGTCATATTTCGATAACGGGCACAGGATATGCTTTTATCTTGGGATCGCCGGTGATCAAGGTTAGTTTTTCTACTTGCGCCTGAGCAATCAACATCCTATCAAACGGATCTTTGTGATGCGGCGGCAAGTTTTCAACGGTCAGGGCATGTTCTGTCGTAATATCAAGAGGGGTAAAACGGTGCAGCTTTAGTTCCTCCAAATAATCGCCATTGGGTACCTGCAATTTGCCAATCGCCTTTTTGATAGCAATCTCCCAGGCTGTTACTGCGCTGACAAATACCACGTTGTTGCCGTCTATAATGGCATCCCGCGCTTTTTGAGATAGATTGGGATTGTTGTCAACCGCCCATAGAAAAACGTGCGTATCAAGCAGCAGGTTCACTGTCTTCACTATCCCCGGCAAAAAGGTTCAGAATATCTTCAGTCAGTTCGTCAAAGTCATCCGCCAGCCATATGTTTCCTTGCCAACGGCCTGCGCCCAATTGACGTGGACTTGTATCCAGATTATAGGGCACCAATTTTACGACAGGTTTACCAGATTTTCCTATGATGATCTCTTCGCCATTCATGGCTCTTTCGATCAGTTTTGATAGACTTGCTTTGGCATCAGAAATATTTGTGATTTGCATTTTAACCACCTTTCAGCGTATTAATCTCATTATGGTCTAGTCTGGTCTGGTTTGCAACCATCTGGATAGATATTCGGAGATTTTTAAGCATACAGCGAGGTGTGGAGAGGATAACGGCCGTTCTCGTTTCCCGTGTCATTTTTGAGTTGGTTGTTGGAAAACAGCGGTTATCCGTTCCCCGTTCAAGGTTTTTTAACTGCTATATCCAGCCTTGCCGCCTGGCAATTTCAGCCAGAACGTCGTCCAGCGCAGGAGCCTCAGCCGGGATAATCTCTGCATTGCTCCGGTACTCAATTCCACGCAACTGGTCTAGCTTTTGCTGTAAACGCTGCCATAAGCGGTATTCACCGGCCCATTGAATATACTCATCGTCATTTCCCTCTAAATCTTCGGCGGCCATCGTGTGGATAAATTGTTCAGAGGTGATGCCATATTTGGCTTCAAAAGGGGCCAAACGTTTACGAGCGGCAGCCAAAGCCAAATCCAGCCGGGCAATCTCACCGTCAATGGCCGATTTGACCAACTGCTGCACACCAACCTGTTCCCCACTCTCTACATAAATTGTCGTCATGAACTTAACTCCAGTGACAAAGCAGTCTGCCCGGTTGCCTTCGCAGATAGGCTCCTGGTATCATCATATCAAATTAGCAAATGATTGGGTAGCCGCGATTTCATGGTCTTGTTTACTGTAACAAAGAGTTGCAACATGTTTGTCTCAGACTTTTGTTGGCAAAACGGCCGTTCCCCATTCCCTATTTCCAGTTCTCATTTCTCGTTTTGAGGAGTTGAATGATGAATCTCGATACCCGCTGGGCGGCGCTAACGGCCGTTTTGCTGCTTTTACTGCTCATTTCCGCCGGATTAAACGTGGTTTTGCTCAAGCAGGCGCGCCACGCCATGCGCCAGTGGGCGCTGACGGCGCTCGATCCAGTGGGCCTGCGCAGCGTTGAGGAGCAGACGATGCGGGGAGAAACAGCGCAGAAAACAGTTCTGTTTTTTGGCGATTCGCGGGCGGTAAGCTGGACACCGCCGGAAATGGCGGGCGTGAACTTCGTTAATCGGGGGGTCAACGGCAATACTTCCGAGCAGGCGTTGGCGCGTTTTGCCGCGCATGTGACGCCGCTTCAGCCGGACGTACTCGTGGCGCAGGTGTGCGTCAACGATCTGCGGGCGATACCGGTGCTGCCCGGGCAGAAGTCTGAGATTACAGCGCGCTGCATGGAAAATATTGATGAGATGGTAAAAAGGGTGAAGGAGGGGGAAACGGCCGTTATCCTCACCACTATCTTCCCCGTACAGCCTCCGCCCCCGTTGGAAAGGATGTACTGGTCGCATGACGTCGTCACTGCCATCGAAACCGTCAACGACCACATCCGCTCGCTGGCTGGCGAAAACGTTGTCGTGCTGGACGCCCACGCCTTGCTGGCAGACGAGCAGGGCTTTCTCCGCGACGACTACGCCGCCGACAACCTGCACCTGAACGCCGCCGGATACCGGCGGTTAAACGAGGCTTTTGCTCCTTTGCTGCAAGAATTGATGCGTGATACGTGAAAGTGTCTATTCAGGTGTAGTACCTCAACTTTGTGATTTTGAGGGGTGCTGAGTGTGGTACGCCCTCGTGCCACACGTTCGCACGAGGGCGTGCGAACTCCTCATTTTTAGAAAGTTACGGTAGTAGCCTGAGCTTGTCGAAGGCGGAACGGGCTTCGACAAGCTCAGCCCTCGTGAAAACCCTCACGCCTCACTCCTCCAGCGCCACCCGCAGCCGCTCAATCACCTGATAGACGTTTGGTTCCAGAATCAGGCTGTCGTGGTTGCCGGGAATCACCACCACTTCCAGGTTGGGCGCCAGCGCCCGCCAGCCGCGATCCAGACCGGCGTGGCTGTAGACTTCGGCGGTGATTTCGGCGGTGAAGAGCAGCGCCTTGCCGCTGTAGGGCTGCGGTCGGTAGCGGGCCGCGGCCGCCAGGAAGCTGGTCGTCATTTTAAAGTTGCGGAGTTCGTAGGGCAGAGCGTCCTCTTGCTTGGCGTACTGCTTCAGTTGGTTTTCTTTGTTGAACTGTTCCCAATTCCGGTTGATTGATTTTTGAGCGTGCCGGGGCAGGTAAGCCAACCCTTCGGCGCGGAAGTCGGCCAGCCGTTCCTGGAAGTTTTTCTTTTTCATGCCCAGGCCGGGATGGAACGTGTCGAACAAGACCACAAGCGCTACTTCTTTGCCCAGCGCTTGCAGCCGTTGGGCCATTTCATAGGCGATGACGCCGCCGCCCGAATAGCCGCCCAGCAGGTAGGGGCCGTCCGGCTGCGTTTCCAGGATGGGCGGCAGGTACAATTCGGCCATGGCTTCGATGGTGGGCAGCGGCTCCTGTTTGCCGTCTACGCCAACCGCCTGCAAGCCGTAAAACGGCCGTTCCCTGCCCAAATAACGCGACAAATCCCGGAAATTCAGCACATTGCCGCCCGCCCCATGCACCACGAAAAACGGCCGTTTGCCCGCCGCCCCTTTCTCAATCGTTACCAGGGGCGACCATTCGCGCCGTTTGCGTTTTTCAGGCGGTGCGGTGGGGGATTCGGGAACAGTCCCTTCGACAGGCTCAGGGATCGTTTCCACCAGAATCTCCTCGCCTAACTCTTCCACCACAATGGCGGCGCATTCCGCAATGGTCGGCGCTTCAAACAGCGTCGCCAATGACAGGTCCAGCCCGTAAATCTTCTTGAGGCGGGCGAAAAAACGCACTGCAATCAACGATTGGCCGCCCAGCTCAAAAAAATCGTCTTGCACGCCCACGTTTTGGATGCCCAGCAGTTCTTCCCACAGCCCTGCCAGCGTTCTTTCCACGGCGTTGCGCGGCGCGACGTAGTCGCTTTCCAGCATAGGCCGCTCCAGCTTAAAGCTGTCGCCGTGACTGCTTTGTATGTCCGGTTCTATCTTGGACTGCGCCATAAGCGCCGCCAAATCCAGCGAAGAGACGATGATCTGCGGCCCGCCGCCCGCCGCCAGCACGCGGTTAAAGGCTTCCGCGCCTTCGCCGGGCAGAATACCGTCGGTGAGGGAAAGGGCCAGCAGGGAGGACTCGTTTGCAGTGGCGGTTGGTTTAGAAGCTGGCTTCAGAAGCGCAGACGGGTCTACTTTTTTGAGAGTGAAGCCGTGAATGTCGATTAACGGCCGTTCCTCCTCATCCACAATCGTGATGTCAAATACCGGCAGGTCGGGCGAGCTGTCTGCACGGTACCGCGCATAACTAAAAATTTTGTTCGGCAGTGGCGCGTAAATGCGCACCTGCTGGTAAAGCAGCGGCACGTAAAAATCGTCGCTCGTGTCGTAATCGGGCAGCAGCGGCAGGGCAAAACTCGTCGCCAGGTCTATTAAAGCCGGATGCAGGTGGTACGCCTCTGTATCGGCGGCAAACTCCGGCGGCAGCGCCAGATGCGCCAGCGCCTCGTTTTGGCCGAAGTTCAGACGGCGCAGGTTTTTCCAGCGCGGGCCAAAATTGAGATACGCTTCCTGCTTCGTCTGCTGTTCTTTCAGGCCAAAGACCACCTCCCGCTCCTGGCAGCGGGCCAGGATAGCCGGCAGGTCTAGCGCGGGCGGCGTTTCTGTAGTTATACGGGCCATCGTACCCTGAACGTGTTCGCTCCATGCTTCCCGGCTGCGGGCGGCGCTGCTTTGGCTGGACACCATGAAGGCGTAGGTCTCGCCCTCTTTCTCCAGGCGCACTTTCACGCGGCGGGTTTCGTCCGCGCCCACATCCAGCGGCTGCATGAACACCAGGTTTTGGATTTCGGCCGCACCGCGCCACGCGCCTTTGTCGAAGGCGGCTTTGGCGATTTCCAGGTAGCCGGTACCCGGGATCAGCGCTTCGTTATTTTTCAGGCGGTGCTGATCCAGCAGCCAGAAATCGGCGGTGCGGTAGTCGGTGATGTATTCCAACACGCCATCCTCATCGAGGACCAGTCGATCCAGCAAGGGATGGGACATCAACAGGCTGGACGGCTCTTCAAATTCACCACGGGCGGCGCGGGCCGCCATGCCCACTTCCTGCCACACGCCCCAGTTGATGGCGATGGTGGGGGAGCCGGTGCGGGTCGTGCGGCTGTGGGCGAAGGCGTCTAGAAAGGCGTTGGCGGCCACGTAATCCACCTGCCCCGCCGGAGCCAGCGCCGTGCTGGTAGACGAAAACAGCACAAAAAAGTCCAGCGGCGCGTCGGCCAGCAGCGCGTCGAGCAGCAGCGCGCCGTCCACTTTGGGCTGCAAGACGCGCTCCGCCTCGGCGCGGGTTTTGAGCGAGAGAGGACCATCGTCCAGCACCCCGGCGGCGTGGATGACGCCGTTGACCGCGCCCCACTGCCGCCGGATGGTCTGCACAAGCTGGCTCATTTGCGCCCGGTCGGCCACGTCGGCGCGGGCGACCATGACCTCTGAACCGGCGGCTTCCAGGGCGCGCACTTGCTGGATGGCGCGGCTAATTTTGCCGCCGGGACGGCTGTGCAGCCAGGTGTCCCATTCTGCCCGGTCGGGTAAACCGGAGCGAGAGACGAGGACCAGTTTGACGCGGGCCTGGTGGGCCAGATTTTGCGCCATGACCAGGGCCACGCCGCCCAGACCGCCCGTCAGCAGGTAAACGCCGCCGTCTTTAACGGCCGTTTTCCCCACCGGCGGCGCAAGCAACGGCGCAGGCGCAAACGACTGCACCCAGCGTTGCCCGTTCCGGTAAGCGGCGACAGGTTCCGTAATGTCTGCCTGAAGATCGGTGAGCAGGCTGGCGACGAGTAAATCGCTGAACGGCCCGCTGCCGTTGTTCCGGGCGACAGCGATGTCGAGGTCGGTGAACTGGCAGGCAACGCCGGGCAGTTCTTGCGGGATGACCTTGACCGGGCCGAGCAGGGTGGCTTTTTCCGGGGCGGGCAGCGGTTCGTCGGCGACTTGCGCCGCGCCGTTGGCGAAAACGCGGATTTGCAGCCCGGCTAGACTGTCTTCGGCGGCGAGGGCCTGCGCCAGGGTGAGCAGGCTGTAGAAACCGAGGGTTTGATTTTGGTGAGCGGCGGCAGTGGCTCCTGCGACAGGCTCAGGACGGGCCGTTCCTCCCCTTTCGCGCTCATTTACCGTCCACAAATGCAGGATGCGCTGGGGGAACAATTCCTGGCTGTGCAGTTCGCTCAGAAGCTGGCGGTAATGGTCCGGGTTGTCCGGGGCGATCTGGTAGCGGCGCATTTCCGGTTGAGCAAAGGCCGCGCCGGGATCGACCAGCACCACGTCGTGCCCGTCGGCGGTTAATCTGTCGCCCAAAGCCTGGCCAAGACCGTAGCCATCGGCGAAGATGAGCCAGTTGAGCGAACCGGCGTCGGCGGCGGGCGGGGGGTTGCTTTGAGACCAGACCGGCCGGTAGAACCACTGGTCGATGTTTTCCAGCTTGCTCAGGCGTGGTTTGGCGGCGGAAACGGCCTGTCCTGAGCCTGTCGAAGGGGCCGTTCCCAGCAAATGCGCGCCCGGTTCAATCCAGTAGCGCTGGTGGTCAAAGGGATAGGTGGGCAGGGGAATGCGCCGCCGGACTTCGTTTGGGTAATAGTCTTGCCAGGGCAGGGCGACGCCCGCCAGCCACAATTTGCCCAACGCGGCGCCAAAAAACAAATCGTCGCGCTGCGCTTCTTTGGGATGGCGCATGGCGGAGACGATGGTCTGGCTGTCCCGTTTGGCGGGATGCTGGCGCACCAGGGAGCTTAACGTTTGCCCCGGCCCCACTTCCAGGAAGACGCGCCCGGAGGTTTGCAGCAGGGTCTCCAGCCCGGCGGCAAAACGCACGGTCTGGCGCAAATGCGTGACCCAGTAGCGGGGCGTGACCACTTCGTTTGGATCGGCCCAGGTTCCGCTGACGTTGGAGATAAACGGCCGTTGCGGGGCATGAAAAGTAATCTGCTGCAAATGGCGCTCAAACTCCGCCAGAATAGGGTCCAGCATGGCGGAATGGGCGGCCACCTGAATCTTCACGCGGCGGGATTCGATGTCTTTGGCCGCCAGCGCCGCTTCCATCTTTTCGATGGCGGCCACGCGCCCCGATACCACGCACAGCTCCGGGCTGTTGATAACGGCGATGGTCAGGTCTTCCACCAGCAGCGGCGTCACCTCGGCTTCGGGCAGGGGCACGCTGATCATGCCGCCTTCGGGCAGCGTCTCAAACAGTTTGCCGCGCAGGGTGACGATGGAGAGCGCGTCGGCCACCGAGAAGACCCCCGCCAGACAGGCGGCGGTGTATTCGCCTAGACTGTGGCCGGTCATGGCCGTCGGTTCGACGCCCCAGGAGAGCCACAACTTTGCCAGCGCCAGTTCGGTCATGAAGACGGCGGGCAGGGACAAAGACGGCCGTTCCAGGGCAGCGGCGGCGGATTCTTCTTCGCCGGGCGCGGGGAACATCAGAGACCGTAAGTCGGCGTCGAGGTTCCCTGGTCGGTAATCCGAATGCGGTAATCCGTAAGGCGCTGCCTCTGCGGCATACGGACTTCGGTTTACGGATTTTGGCTGGTTTTGCAGCAGGTCCAGGCAGAGGTCAATCTGCTCCCGGTAGACCGGCTCCGTCTCGTATAAATCGCGGCCCATGTGGGGGTACTGCGCCCCGCCGCCGGGGAACATGAAGACTACGTCCGGTTTGTGGGCAATGATTTTTTGGCTGAACAGGCGTTTGCGGTCGCCGCTTTCCAGCACGGTGACGGCGTCGGCGCTGTCCGTGACCACGGCGACGCGCCGCTGGTCGAACTGCTGGCGGCCTAACTGCAAGGTGTAGGCAACGTCGGCCAGGTTGACGTTTGGATTGGCTTTGAGGAAGGCGGCTAAATTGGCGGTGGCCTTGTCGAGCGCGGTTTTGGTTTTGGCGGAGAGAGGCAGGAGGGTAAACGGCC
>JAWOGU010000706.1:0-5755 GCA_046496595.1 Chloroflexota bacterium | reverse complement strand
AGAATCTGAGTTTCCAGCACCCAACCGGCAATCGTCTCGTCCACCTGCGCTTGAATTTCAATAAAATCCACTTCCGCGCAAAATCCAGGCGCAGGCAGAGCCTCCGGGGTCGCCTCCAAAAGGAAGAACGCTTCGCCAGAAGAAAGAGACTGCTGCGCCACTGCACCGGCGCACGTTTCCAGAGTCAGGTCTTCTCTGGTCCACACATACACGATCTGGATATTGGGGTCCACACAGCCCATGTTGGCTGGCGTGGCGCTCGGCGCGGCTGTTATCGTGGGCGCGACCGTGCCGCCCCCGGCCGTTTCTGTGGCGTCTGCTTGACTGAATGCAGCGGGGTCTGCCGCTTCCCCTCCATCAGCCGCCGCCGCCGAGCCAGGAGTCGGCGTGGCGCTAAGGGGCGTGGCGCTAACGGGCGTTGGGCCAACTCCCGTCGGCAGCACAATCACTTCTTTTGCCGTCTCGTCAGCCGCGCTTTCTGGGGGCGTCTGGCTGCGCTGCCACCACAACAGGCCCAAGACCACAAATAAAAAGACAAGCATGACGCCCCACAACCACACGCTGCGCTCTTTTTTGGGTTTGGCGGCAACGCCCGTGGGCACCAGGGGGACGATTTGCTGCGCTACCTGTGTCACGACAACGGCCGTTATGTTGTCCTGAGATCCCGCTTCTTTGGCCGCCGCAATCAAAGCTTTGGCCGCATCCGGCGCAGCCTGGTCAGCCAGAATTTCCGCCAGCGCAGCGTCTGTGATAACCCCGCTCAAGCCATCCGTACACAGCAGCAGCACGTCGTTTTCCGCAAAGGGGCGCGGCTCTGCCAGATGGATCTCGATCTCCAGCTTGTTGCCCAATACCTGTGTCACCAGATTGCGGAACTGATGCTCGGCGGCTTCGGCGGGGGTGATCACACCGGCGTCTAGCTGCTGCTGCACGATAGAATCGTCCCGCGTGAGCAGGCTGAATTCCTGGCCGTGGCGCACATAAGCGCGGGAGTCGCCCACATGGGCCACAAAAAGCTGGCCCTGATGGTGGACAGCCGCCGCCACGGTAGCGCCCATGCGCACCCCGTTCAACTGCGCTTCATCAAAAACGGCCTGGTTCGCCTGCGCAATGCCAAAACGCAGCGCTTCCGGTATAGCCTCCCCCTGTTCCCGCGCCCGGTAGAACGCTTCGGAGAGAACGGCCGTTACAATCCGCGCCGCAATCGCCCCATGTTCCTGCCCACCCACGCCGTCAGCCACCAGATAGAGCGCGCCTAAATGGACCGGCGTGGTGTGATCAGGCCGCCAGTAAGCATCCTCGTTTTGAGAACGATACAGCCCTTTGTCGGTGATGGCTCCCACCAGATTGGCGTCGTAATTGCTCATGGGTTCACTCTTCTACAACCACTTGAAAGATGGTGCGGCCCAATTTGAGGCGCATGTCGTTGACCAGGGTGGCGGCGGGCACACGCTGCCAGCGCTGCGCCGTCTGGTTTTCCAGGTAAATGCCGTTGGTGCTGTTCAAATCCTGGATGTGGAAAGCGCCGCCCTGCTCGCGCACCACGGCATGATAACCGGATAAGGCGCTGTCTTCAATGACGATGTCATTGCCGGCATCCCGTCCAAGGCGCACCGGCGGCAAAATACGGAATTTAGAGCCAACCAGATCCCCTTCCTGCACGACCAGCCACATTTTTATGGAAGGATCATCTGCCAGGACGTCCAGGCGATAGAGGCTTTGGCTGGTGGTTTTGGCTGGCATTCCTATGGTTTCTGCAGGTGTTCCGGTTACGGCGGCGGGCGGCGGAACGGCCGTTTTCCCTAAACGCTTCTCAACGCCTGTTTCAATAGACGGTGGGATCTTCGCCCCATCATCTGCCGTGGCGCTGCGGGTTTCTGCCAGGAACAGTGCGGCGCCTGCGGCGGCCCCACCCAGGGCGAGAAGCGTCAGCCAGAGTCCCATCTCAGGGCCAAAGGTGAGCGCAGAACCCTGCTCCCTCGTCCCGGACAACCAAAAACCCACTATCACCGCCAGACCTGACACCGCCGCCGCCATCATGCCAACGGCTGCCGCCCGCTGCCAGCCCGGACGTATCTGAGCCGTCACTATCCCTGACAAAATCACAATGGCTGCAAACGGAATGAAAAATAGGCCGGAACGGCCGTTTAACCACTCCAGCGCATACCCCCCACTGCCCGCCGCCAACTGGTACCCGCTAAACTGACCGAGGATACGACCATCCAGGGAAACCGAAAGCCACGGCAAAAAGAAAAATGCCAAAACGAGAACGGCCGTTGCGCCTGAAATCGCCTTGCCCCGCATCCATTCCTCTCCAGACAGCCAATACAAGGCAGAAATCAAAAGGCAAAAGGCAGAATTTTGCCTTTTGCCTTTTGATTTTAGCTGCCGATGAACTTCAACAAGCTCTGGCCTGTCATCTCTTTGGGCTGCGGCAGTCCCATCAATGCCAGCAGCGTCGGCGCCACGTCGGCCAGCTTGCCGCGCGGCGTCAAGTTAATATAACCATCAAAGCCAATCACAAAAAAGGCCACCGGCTGCGTGGTATGGAAAGTGTGGGGATTGCCGGTGAACTTGTCGATCATGCGGTCACAGTTGCCGTGGTCCGCCGTGACGCAGGCCACGCCGCCCTTGGCTGCAATGGCCTCTACCAGCCTGGCGGCGCATTCGTCCACCGTTTCCACCGCTTTCATGGCCGCTTCCAGCACGCCTGTGTGGCCCACCATATCCGGGTTGGCAAAATTCACCAGTATAAAGTCGTCGTCGTGGGTCTCAATACGTTTGAGGATAGCTTCTGTGAGCGGATAAGCGCTCATTTCCGGCTGCAAATCGTAAGTCGCCACTTTGGGCGAGGGTTCCAAATGGCGCTCTTCGCCCGCGTAGGGTGTCTCCACGCCGCCGTTAAAGAAATAAGTGACGTGGGCATATTTTTCCGTTTCGGCGGAGTGGAACTGCTTTAAACCAGCCTGGCTCACCACGTCGGCCAGCACGTTGACCAGTTCGATTTCCGGAAACAAGACCTGCGCCGGATAGCTGTCGTTGTAGTTGGTGATGGTCAGCAAACTCAGATCAGAGATGAACTCGCGCTCGAAGCCGTTAAAATCAGGGAAAGAGAAGGCCGTGACCAACTGGTGCATCCGATCCGCCCGGAAGTTATAGAACAACACGGCGTCCCCCGGTTGGATGGTTACATCGCGGCCACAATCAATGGCGGCGGGCAGGACAAACTCATCGGTCACACCTTCCGCATGGGCTTTTTCGATGGCGGCGCGGGCGGAAACGGCCGTTCTGCCTTCATGTCCCTGGTGTTTGGCGATCACGTCGTAACCCATCACCGTACGCTGCCAGCGTTTGTCTCGATCCATGGTGTAATAACGCCCGCTGACCGAAGCCACCGTCACATTCTTCTCCTGTTGATATGCTTCCAACGGCGTCAGGAAATCTTCGCTGCTCTCCGGCGGCGTGTCGCGCCCATCGGTAATAATGTGCAGCACCGGATCAACGCCGTGGATGTTCGCCATGTCCAATATAGCAAACATGTGGTCGCTGTGGCTGTGCACGCCCCCCGGCCCAAACAAACCGATGACGTGCAAATTGCGGCCGTTGGCTTTGACCTTTTCGATAGCCGCTGTCAGCGCCGGAATCCGGGCAAACGAGCCATCCCGAATCGCCAGATTGATGCGCGTGAGATCCTGATAGACGATGCGGCCGGCGCCTAAATTGAGATGCCCCACTTCCGAGTTGCCCATCTGCCCATCCGGCAGCCCCACCGCTTCGCCAGACGCATCCAGCACCGAGCGCTCCAGCGTACGATTCCACCGGTCATAATTGGGCGTGTTGCCCAACACTACCGCATTCCCTTCCGCATTTTCCCGAATCCCCCAGCCGTCCAAGATGATGAGGGCGACGGGTTTGTAATTTTTTTTCATGGATGACCACTCCCGTTATTAAATTTGAGTTTACAGTGTACAGTTTACAGTTGCTCCCTGTTCACTGCTCCCTGTTCACTGAATTCTACCAGCCAAATAAAAAAGGCGATAGAGCTTTCACTCTATCGCCTCACTTTGCTCCTCAGGTTGGACTCGAACCAACAACCCTGCGGTTAACAGCCGCATGCTCTGCCGTTGAGCTACTGAGGATTACAGCGACGGGGATTCTACCAAATCTCTCGACTGTGTCAAGGGCAAAAGGCGGCAAAGTAGTAAAGTGGCGGGGTGGCGGGGTGGCGGGGTGGCGGGTGGCGGGTGGCGGGGTACAATTCTCTCCAAGATATTCTTAACCCTGCAACTTTGGGCATGGTCCATCAAGCGAAACACATTCTTTACAAATTTACGCTGAATTGTCATGCTGAACGGAGTCTTCGGAGTGAAGCATCCCATTCCCACCAGAGCAGCGGGATGCTTCGGAGGACCTCAGCATGACATTTCTACTGTAAAATTTGTAAAGGACATTTCGCTCAAAATGAACCATGCCCAACTTTGCAACTCTGCAACTCTTCACCGGAGGTCTTCTCATGAACAACATCGCAATTGTAGTGCATGGCGGCGCGGGCGCCTGGGAACTTGGCTCGAAGCGGCTGCGCGTGGGCGGCGCGGCCTGTGATGCGGCGGCTGTGGCAGGACACGCCGTGTTGCAGGCCGGCGGCAGCGCCTTGGATGCGGTGGAAACGGCCGTTCGCATCCTGGAAGACTGTCCCGCGTTAGACGCCGGCCGGGGCAGCTACCTGAACAAACTGGGAGAAGTGGAAATGGACGCCCTGATCATGGACGGCCGTTTTCTGAACATGGGCGCGGTGGCGGCCATTCAGCGCGTGCGCCACCCCATCAGCCTGGCCCGCCGCGTCATGACAGACACCGCCCACACCTTCCTCGTGGCTCACGGCGCCGACGCCTTCGCCGACCAGATTGGCTTTCCGCGCTGCACCGTGGCGGAACTGGTGATCAGCGACGAGGACGACTATGCGGACGCAGACGGTCCGCTGGGCGACACGGTGGGGGCGGCGGCTCTTGATATGCACGGCAATGTCGCCGCCGCCACGTCCACCGGCGGCACCCGTAACAAAATGCCGGGGCGCGTGGGGGACAGTCCGCTCGTCGGCGCCGGAGGCTATGCCGACAACCGGAGCGCCGCCGTCAGCGCCACCGGGCAGGGCGAATCGATCATGAAGGTGGTGTTGAGCAAGCGCGTCTGCGATCTGGTGGGCGACGGCCTGTCGGCGCAGGCGGCCTGCGAGGCGGCCATCCGCCTGCTGGAAGAGCGCGTCGGCGGCGAGTGCGGCCTGATCGCGGTGGACGCTCAGGGGCAGGTGGGCGCAGCCTGCAATACGCGCGCTATGCCGTTTGCGGTGGTGGTGGGGATGGAGGGGGAGTTCAGGAACGGCCGTTAAGATTTTATAACCAAATTACAACCATTTTTCGCGGTTTTTCCTCCGACCGGCAGATATAATTTTGGTACTTTTGTACTGCAACCTTTTTACTATCAATCAGGAGGAGCTTGTCATGTTTCATCGTTACACCCACCCGCGTTTGCGTATGCAATGGTTTGTTTTTGTGGTACTGCTAGGTGTGTTTGCTTTGTCAATGGGGGCGGCTAAAACGGCCGTGGCGGAACCTGCGGCTGCTGTTCCTCTCTCTACTCCTTATGCCCAAAACTTCGATACCCTCGCTATTTCTGGAACTAGCAGTTTTGTGCCAAATGGCTGGGCTTTCAGTGAAAGTGGAAGCAATGCCAACACAACTTATACTGCCGGTACAGG
>JAWOGU010000568.1:0-3882 GCA_046496595.1 Chloroflexota bacterium | reverse complement strand
CACCAGGACAGGTCAACATGGAAACAAATCTAGACGACGTAGATCGCACTTTACTGAAATATCTCCAGAAAAATGCCCGCATCTCCAACGCGGAACTGGCCCGCCGCGTGGATCTTTCGCCGCCGGGCCTGCAAAAGCGGGTACGCAAACTGGAAGAAGCGGGCATCATCGACCAGTACGCCACCATTTTGAACCCGGAAACGGTGGGCTTCGACATGCTCTGTTTTGTGCAGATTACGCTGGTGCGCCACAAGGCGGAGTTTTTGCAGAACTTTATGCAGGTGCTTCAAGAGATACCGGAGGTGCTGGAGGCGTATCACATTACGGGTGAATATGATTACCTGCTGAAAGTGGTCATTCGCAATCGCAAGCATCTGGAAGAGTTTATCCTGGAAACGCTCAGTCCCCTGCCCGGCATGGACAAGATTCGCACCAGCCTGGTTTTGAACAACATCAAATCGACAACGGCCGTTCCGCTGTAAAGCAAGTGAATAATTAATGGTTGAACTGTTGAATTGTTGAATGACTAACGACTTCGCTCGTGTACCTCATTAACAATTAAGCAGTTCCGCAATTCAACAATTAATTATTCACAAAGGACTCCTCATGATTTTTAACCCCCAAGAACTGGCCTACAACGACCGCTACAAACTGCTGATCGGCGCCATTGTGCCCCGGCCGATTGCCTGGGTAAGCAGCATGAATCAGACCGGTAATCTGAATCTGGCGCCCTTCTCTTATTTCACGGCCGTTTCCTCCGACCCCATGACGCTTTTGTTTTGCCCCGGCTGGAGCAGCGCGCGCGGGCGCATGAAAGACACACTCTACAACATTCGGGAAGTGCCGGAATTTGTCGTCAACATCACCAACGAGGCCACCAAAGAGGCCATGAATCTGACCGCCACCGAGTTTGAGGCGGACGTGGACGAGTTTATCTGGGCCGGCGTGACGCCGGCCCCCAGCCAGACCATCCGCGTGCCGCGCGTGGCCGAAGCGCCGATTGCTTTTGAGTGCAAGCTCCAGCAAATTGTGATGATCAAAGAGGGACCGGGCGGCGGGGCGGCCGTTTTCGGCGAGGTGCAGGCGGTGTATGTGCGTGACGACGTGGTGGAAAACGGCCGTATTCTGCCGGAAAAACTACAGCCCATTGGCCGGTTAGCGGGCAGCACTTATGCCCATATCACGGATTTGTTTGAGATGCAGCGGGTGGCGGTTCCAGAGAAGAATAGTGAACAGTGAACAGTGTACAGTGAACGTCTACTGTCCACTGTACACTGTATACTGGCCCCTAATCCATCCCCACCAGAATCAACCGCAGGTCCTCTTCAGCAAAAACGTAGCGTTCGTGGCAGAAATGGCAGTCTACGATGGCTTCGCCTTCGGTTTCCAGCATGTTTTGCAGGTCTGCGCGGCCCAGGTTGATGAGGGCTTTTTCGGAGCGCTCGCGGCTGCACGTGCATTGGAAGCGTAACGGCCGTTTCTCCAGTTCCGTATACTCAATTCCCGCAAACAACAAGGCCAGAATCTCTTCTGGGGTTTTGCCTTCGACGAACAGCGCCTCCAGGGGCGGCAGTTCCTGCATCCGCTCAATAAACTGCCGGATGATGCCGATGTCGTTGGGCGGCATGGCCTGGATGAGTACGCCGCCGGAGAACTGCAAACGGCCGTTGTCGCCCATCACTTCCCCCATCACCACCAGCGACGGCGTCTGCTCAGACTGATTCAAATAGTAGGTCAGGTCGCCGTCGAAGGTGCTGGTTTGCAAAGGCACCACGCCTTCGGCCAACTCTTTGAGTTTGAGATCTTTGACCACGGTCAGCAGCCCTATTTCGCCCAGAGCATCCACGATGTTGGGCCGGTCGGCAACCAGCGGCAAATCTACCTGGGGATTGACCAGATAACCGCTTACCCGGCCGTAAGCGTCTGCTTCCACCAGGGCTTTGCCCACGGGTCCGTTCGCTTCAAACCTGACCGCGATGCGCTGCCCCACCTTGAGCAGAGCGCCCAACAAAATGCCGCTGGTTAAGGCTCGTTCTAAAACGGCCGTTGTCGTACTTGTGGTCCCGTGCCGTTCGGCGGCTTCATTCGCCAGCCCGGTGGTGACACAAGCCAGACCGCGCACCCCCGTTTCTTTTGCCATAATTCGTATCAGATAATCTTCCATAATGTCCTTGTTCAGAGTGGCAGAGTGGCAGAGTGGCAAAGTGGCAAGGTTGCAGGGTTGCAAGGTTGCAGAGTGGCAGGGTTTTTCACCCCATCACCTCTACACTCTTCCACTCTGCTGCTTTGCTACTTTTTAAACTTTGCCACAATAAATTCCCCGTGTTCGCGGTAGTGCCCAAAGGTGTTGCCGCCGACCATCCAGGACAGCGGCAGGCCGTTGCGCCAGGGGAAATAGTCGGGTTGGAGCAGGGCTTCGGCGGGAACGGCCGTTATCGCCGCGCTTATCTTTTCTTCATTGGCGGCAAACTCGGCCAACACCTGCGCCAGAGATTTGGCGCTGTTTGCCGCCGTAAATTCGGCGTTCATGCGATTGACGTCATCATCCGATTGAGGGGTCACAGGGATGTCGCCGGCAACGGCCGTTGCCAGATTGGCGCACATCCAGCTTTCCCATGATACCACGTGGGCAATCACATCCTTCAAACTCCAATCCGCTTCTAAGCCCGGCTCCAGGCACTGCGCCTCCGTCAGATCGGCCCACAAGTCGCCAAAATAACGGCGCGACGACAGCGCCATCGCCAGCAAACGTGGTTTAGACAGATTGTGGTCCAGCGTTTCCCAGGGCTGCGCCGCCAGGGTATTGCCAATCTGGCGCAGGTGGGCTTCGCCGTGCCAGGCGTACAGTTTCAGTTGATCCAGCAGGGTAACGACGCCGCTCTCGGGATGATAACCGGTGCGCGCCCAATCTTCCTCCGCCAGATTTTGCCAGAACGTCGTCCACCGGCTGTGCAGCCCGGCCAGCAGCCCCAACGATCCCCACACATCCGCCTCCATGGCGTCGGGCAGCGCCGCCCATACGTCCTGGTCATATGGTTTGAGCGGCGGCTGCGCCTCGGTGAAGATGAGTTTGCAGCGAATGTAGCTGTTCATGTGTGAGTCGCACAGGTGATGGACGTTTTGCGCTACAGTCCATTCGCCTTCGATAAAAGGCGTGGTCATCTGCTCATCAGACAAGCCACTCACCAACTCAGCCACCTGTTCGGGCAGCAGTTGGATTTTCTCAATCAATGCGGTTCTTTCGTCGTTCATCTATCCTCCGGTTGTTTAGTCGATTAGTCAGTTAGTTGGTTAGTCGGTCAGTCAGTGGTCTGAAAGTCGCCAGTCCCCAGTCCCTGGTCCCGCTCCGCCATGACGCCGGTCAGATAATGGCTCCAACTGCCGACGATAACGGCCGTTACCAGCAGCACCACGCTGTAAAAAGGCGCGTTAAACGTCAGGTGGGAAATGTCGGCGGGGCCGTAGGCTTCATACCAGCCCGCCGTCGTGGCCCAGGCGGTGAGCCAGACGATGAGGGAGGCGGCTGCGGCTGTGCCCACGCCAGGCCACAAACCCAAAGCGCACGCCGCCAGCACGACCGGCAGCACAAAAGCCGCCGAACCAGGAGCATCCAGGCCATAACTGGCGCTGTCGGCCGTAATCAGCAGCATGAGCAACGCCACCAGAACCCAGGCGGCGGCGCGGGAACGGCCGTTCCAGGCCAGCAAGCCAATGCCCGCCAAAATTAACGTGAGAACTGCCCCGGCAACGGCCGTTTCCCACTGCAAATCGCCGCTGATCAACCAGACCAAAATCAGCGCCCACGCCGCCGCAATCAACCCGGCGCAGGTCCACAGCAGCAGTTTGACTCGTCCTTTTTCCAGTACGTCAGACATAAATTTC
>JAWOGU010000438.1:0-21371 GCA_046496595.1 Chloroflexota bacterium | reverse complement strand
GGCTACACCTGTATAGTCACAAAAAATGGGAGGTAAAACAGAAAAATTCTGCAATGCCACCTTATAGGTCAAGTAAAAATGTATCGTATGGGACGCCAATTCATCAACACGGAAGCGCAAACCGTTAACAAATATTCATATTGAGAACTAATTCACAAGCGAGGAAGCAGACGACAGAATAACGGCCGTTTGGTATAATACCCTTGTTGTATTACCAGTTTTACAAGGGAGGAAGCACATGTTGTCACATAAGTTTAAGCGAACGGCCGTTTTATTCATGCTCATTCTCAACAGCCTGTTATCTCTCACGATTCAACCCCCATACCAAACCATCACCATCATTTTGTCCTAAGCATATCCACCTATTAACCTATACTCGACAGAATTACATTGTGCCCACCGCTGATTTCGAGTATAGTTTTCATAAGTTTGGGTTGTGCTTTCAATTAAACATGAAGGAGGGAACCGATCATGCGTCGAATCACATCAGTTTTATTCATGGCTACAGTTGCGTTGTATTTAACATTTATAGTCGTATCCGGCCAAACATCGCCAGTCACCAATGCCATCCAACCCCCGAAGCTAATTTTTACGGCAAATAATAATCAAGGCGTACTCAATAGAGAAGCGCTATTTGTTTATGGGCCTTTCAGTTGTACAAGCCATGGTGATCCATTTTCACCAATTAACAGCAACTTCACAGACGAGCGGCCATACCGTTACAAATACCGTATCGCCATCCCGTCAGATTACCCTGACGATGTGCTGCGCATAGAATTATTTGATCCGGATTCCATCAATCAAAACATGACGGAAACGGCCGTTTCTTACACAAATCTCGCCGTCGCCAATGGTTTTTCATCGGGATCAGAAATGCTCCCATGTCCCAATCTAGAAGAACAATCTCAAAGTCACTCCTGTTTCATTAAAACAAACGAAGATAGTCTTATTCAAAGCATACCAGGCATTGAACCAGAAGAAATCAATCCCGTTTGGCTGGTACGCGTGGACGAAAATCGTGGAGGCACTCCTGCAGGAACTTGTGGCCCTATACTTGACCCATATACACCTGCCCACAACACCGCAACTTTGTTTCAGCTATTCTACGAACGGCAAAACAGCGATGGCACAATAGATCAAGTCCAATTGGCCCGTTACACCGGGCAAGTTGGCGATGGTTTACGGGATTCAGGGGATCATGAAACAGATTTGCGCTGGGTAACACCTGGCGGCGCTCAAAGCCCGGATCAACCAACTTTTGTACCTGTTGATCCCGGCACGCCGATCAATCCAGCCACAGGTCAACCTTATACTTTTGAACTCGTTTTGGACCGGGATTTGCCTAATATAGTTGTAGACCCCATTACAGGTGACAGAATTGTCCATCTGTACGTCACCAGTCTACTTCCTGGCTACTCAAAAAACACGTATGCTTTGTGGGCAGGCCCGGATGATGATGCAGCAGCCGTTCCAGGCGACGTCAACACCCGTAACCTGCACGTCCTCAATAATCCCGGCTCTCATAACGCTCATGGAGTGACCATACTGGCAAATAGAGCCTTGCCCGTACAAACTTTATCCAATCAGGGCCTGGATGTTCCTCTTGCCTACATGGGACCAGAATATGCCGGACTAACCGTTTTTTTAAGTGTTTTTGATTTAGACACAGGCTCTTTGCCCCCCATTAATTTCTACCTGGATACTCTGGCTTATACCCCCGATAATTCCGCAAATGGCTTTGACGAGACAAAGACAGACTGGGCAGTAGCTCATGGTTATACCGGCGATCCTGCTGGCGGTTGCTTTGCCAATCCATATAACGAACGATGTAATGACACCTGGGTCACTTATGCCATCACGCTGCCTTCTGATATAGAATGCGATGGCTCGTTGACAAATGACTGTACACCTTTTTATGGCGGCCGGTTCATGGCCCGCATTCAGGGGGGTTCTGAAGATGAATTAGAGTATGATGCCTTTACCTGGTCTATGTGGACATCACCAGATTTTGTGCCGCCTGACTGGGACATCACCCTCGGCTGCTCCGCCTTCCCCATCGGCGTAGACGAAGCTATCCGCTCAGTTTTAGCGCCTAATGATCCCAGCACTGCCCAAAACCAATGGCGGGAGGATTTTGATTACCCCATTCCAGGGGTTGACTATTATGCCTATCCTGCTCACCAGCCCAACACTCCTCTCCTCAATGCCAAACCGGGTTATCTTTACAACATTCAAAACGGAGCCAGCTCAGGCGGCAATGGCTGGCTGGTATGGAATCAGTGTATAGTCGCAGACAGCAGTGCTCTGGTAGACAGCTTAACCTGGCCTGGGAACAGCAAGGACTATACCCCATCCGGTGGGCAGTGTGTCGTCAATGGGGAAACAATGCCACGATTCCCCGGGTTTATGGAAGTGGGCGACAACACCGATAAAAGTATGCATACCGGCGATTGGGTGGCTGTTAATATGGGGAGCACCAGTTCTAACAGCCTTGTGGATATTATGGAGGAGCATGTTGATTTGGACCGCACCCTGCGGGTTATCGTCTACGACGACATAAACTCTTATTCTTATGCTTACCGCATTAAGCGTTTCGCTCTCATGCGCTTACTTGGCTTTTCGTTGAACCAGGGTGCCGGTGAATCATTTATCCTGGCCGAGTTCATAGGTTGGGATAATTCCTGCGCACAAGAAGGCGTTTTTATCGATGAGATTACCCTTACTGGCCCCACAGCCGGTACCCTGAATACAAATTACGCCTTTACCACCATCGTGTCACCCAGCAACGTCACGCCTCCGCTCACCATTACGTGGTCAGCAACCGATGCATCCTCTGTTACGCAAACTAACACTTTGAAATCGGTACAGTCCTTCCAGTGGTCTACCAGCGGCCTCAAAACCATCACCGTCACCGCCCAAAACCAGGGCAGTGATCTCATCACGGCTACTCACCAGATTGCCGTCCTCGCACCGCTGGACCTTGTGATTGGCCCCATGGAATTGGTAACGCCGCTGCCGATTACTGCCGGTCAGCCAGTCACCTTCCACACCACTGTCACCAACACCGGCGATGTAGATCTCAACAGCCAGGTTTTTGTGGACCTCTTCATCAATCCCACGGAGATTCACGACGAGTATATTCCAGTAGGGCAGAGCAGCGGTTCTGCCAGCCTGTCCGGTTTGGCCGCGCAGTCGTCACAGGTGGTCACGTTAACGGCCGTTTCCGGCTTCCCCCTCACGCCAACCACCCACACCGTCTATGCCATGGTTGATTCTTTACAGGCAGTAAACGAGGCAGACGAGACCAACAACATCTCCCCGCCCCTGTTCGTCAGCGGCATCCTGCCGCCGCCTCAACCGCCCCTCAGCGTCACGCTCTCCGGTCCATCTGTGGGCAAGGTGGGCGAACCGCTGACGTTTACCGCCACCGTGAGTCCGTTAACGGCCGTTCAGCCCATCAGCTACACCTGGTGGCTGGCGGATCTACCCCCGGTCTTCCAAACAAACGGGATTAGCGACACGCTTAACGCAGCCTGGTCTACGCCTGGCACAAAGAACATTTCAGTGACTGCGGCCAACAATTACGGAACGGTCACAGCGTACCATTCATTTGAAATCGTCGAGCAAAAGCTCCTGTTCCTGCCCCTCGTCGCCAAACCGGCCTGCGAGCAGCACACCGCCGCCCTCACCCTGGACTATGAACCAACGGCCGTTTCCGTCAACGACCCCCTCACCATCACTGTTACCCTGGAAAACGTGGGCTGCGCCAACATCGGCCTGCCCAAGTACACCCTCACCGCCGCTCCGCCGCTGGTTGACCCGGCAGCGCCAGAGCCTATCATCCACTACCTCGGTTTAGGGCCGGGCGACAGCGACTCGGTAGAATTTGTGGTAACGGCCGTTTCCCCCGGCTCATTTACCCTGAACGCCAACGCCAGCTTTGAAGTCCATCTTGGCTACCCTGGTCCCGCCTACTGGGGCGCAGCCGCCGCCAGCCAGCAAATCACCATCAACCCCTGATCCTTTCAAGGTGGCAGTCACTTCAGCAAGTGACTGCCACCTGATTGTTACTCCTAGAACCACCCTCGACGACGCATCCAAAAAACCATAGAAAAAGGCACCGCCAACATCAACACCATCGCAATTTCAAAAGAAACCCAACCGCTCCATAGTTCCGTATTGATGGTGGCGGCAAAAAAGTTCATGCCAAAAAAGCCGGTGATAAAACCCAGGGGCATAAAGAGGGCGGTAAATACCGCAAGCGTCTTCATCACATCATTCATGCGATTGTTGACGACGGAAAGATAGGTATCCAGGGCGCTGCCGGTCATGTCGCGCAGGTTATCCAACAACTCATACGAGCGCATCATGTGGTCATAGACATCGCGGAAGAAGACGCGGTCCTGGGGATCAATCATGTCGTAGTTGTCGCGGGCCAGCTTGTTTAGCACCTCTCGCTGTGGGGTAATCACGCGGCGCATACGCAAAATGTCGCGCTTGAGATGAAAGATGCGTTCGGCCGTTTGTGGGGAAGGAGACATAAAAATAAGGTCTTCAACTTCGTCGAGTGTGTCTTGTATCTGCTCGATCACGGTAATCGCATCACTGATCAACTCATCGGTAAGACGGTAGAGCAGGTGGTCCGGACCATTCGTCAACAAACGTTCGTCACGCTGGCAGGCAATCCATACCCGGTCAACGGCCGTTAACGCCTTGTCATGATGCGTCACCATATAATTCTTGCCGATAAAAATGTCTAGTTCCGGTATTTCGATTCCTTCTTCCCTGTCCATAGCATAAGTCACAGCCCGTAATACAATGTACAGATACGCCTGCCAATCATCTATTTTGGGCACGTGGGTTTCGTTCAAGGCATCGTCCACCGCCAGGGGATGGAAGTTAAACACGTCACGCAGCACAGGTTCGCACGCTTCAGGCGTTTCCCCTTCAAAATCGACCCACACCCACCCTTCTTCTTGCGGCAAAACGGCCGTTAAATCCGCCACCTGTAAATCGGTGCGGTACTCGCCTTCCTGGGGACTATACATAATACGAATCATATGCCTCCTGCCGTCCGCAGAAAGCGGACTCTTTTCTAGCCTGATTTGGGATTCGCGCACGACGCAGCGCGCTCATCCCTAAAAACTGGTCCATTATACTCCCAATCCTGGCGCATTTTCAGCGTGAAAACGGCCGTTCTGCCCGCCTCCCCCATTAACCATTGAATCAACCATTAACAATTGACCATTAATTCCCGTTTGTGGCTCTTTTCACAAATTATGACAAACGTCATGTCAAAGCTATGACATTCATCACGGTTTGGGAAACGGCCGTTTTCTATAATTCCTCCATGTATTCGCATAAGCGAATACATGAATACGTAGACAAACGGATAAGCGAATATGAGCGGTCCAACTTTAGAAGAACTTGATCTCCTCCACGCCAACATCTGCCAGGCCTTGGGAGACCCCAAACGCATTCTCATTTTATACGCCCTGAATGAGCAGCCCCGGCACGTCACCGCCCTGGCGGAAGCGCTCGACATGCCGCAGCCCACCGTCTCGCGCCATCTGCACGTGCTGCGCCAGCGCCGTCTGGTCAGCACGGAACGCCATGGCGCCGCCGTTGTCTACACGCTCACAGACGAGCGCATTATTGGCGTTCTGGACATCATGCGCAGCATTCTGCGCGACACCCTGGCGCAGCAGTCAGAAATGTTAACCTGATCATCATTTGCCGCTGAAAGGTTATTAAACAGATGAAAGACTTCAAATACACCTGGATTATTGGACTCATCGTCACCCTTCTCATCGTCATTGTCCCTACCATCCTCTTCATCACCAGTGATTTAGGCGCGGCAGACGACCCCTGGGTGAATGTGCCCATCCGCGCCCCCCACGTAGACCACACCGACCTGATGACCGGCCCTTACGAAACCGGCGCCGACGTCACCCGCGCCTGCCTGGAATGCCACGAAGACGCCGCCCACCAGGTCTCCCAAACCGTGCATTGGAAATGGGAAAGCGAACCAGTCATGCTGCCCGGCCGTGACGAACCCGTCACCATCGGCAAAAAGAACCAGCTCAATAACTTCTGCATCGGCATTCAGAGCAATTGGACAGGCTGCACCCGCTGCCACGCCGGTTATGGTTGGGATGACGCCGACTTCGACTTTTCCCAGACGGACAACATAGACTGCCTTGTCTGTCACGACCAATCCGGCCTATACACCAAGACCAACTCTGGCCTGCCGGCCGAAGGCATGGACCTGGCGCTGGTGGCTCAAAGCGTGGGTACGCCCACCCGCCGCAACTGCGGCAGCTGCCACTTCAACGGTGGCGGCGGCAACGCCGTCAAACACGGCGACATGGACAGCAGTCTCTTCTACCCCACCGCCGACGTAGACGTCCACATGGGGCGGCACGATTTTCAATGCGTAGACTGCCACCAGACCGAAGACCATCAGGTGAAAGGGCACAGCATCGCCGTCAGCGTGGACACGCGCAGCGCTTTCGACTGCGCCGACTGCCACGGCGAAACACCCCACGACGACGAACGCATCAACAGCCATGCCGCTGCCGTCGCCTGCCAGACCTGCCACATCCCCGAAGGCGCTTTGCGCGAGGCCACCAAAATGGACTGGGACTGGTCAACGGCCGGGCAAGATTTGCCCGAAGACCCGCACGAATATTTGAAGATCAAGGGCAGCTTTGTTTATGAAAACAACTTCATGCCCGACTACCTCTGGTTCAACGGCTCAGCCGATCGCTACCTCATCGGCGACGTCATGGACCCCAGTGAGGTCACGTCCATCAACATGCCGCTGGGCGACATCAACGACCCCACCGCCAAAATTTGGCCGTTCAAAATCCATACCGCCATGCAGCCTTATGACGAAATCTACAACACGTTATTACAAGTCAAAACGGTCGGCGAAGGCGGTTATTGGACAGACTTTGATTGGGATCAGGCAGCCAGATTGGGCGCGGAAGCCGCCGGGCAAGCCTACAGCGGTCAGATGGGCTTCGCGCCCACGGAAATGTATTGGCCGCTGTCCCATCTGGTGCAAACCAAGGAAGAAGCGCTGCAATGCGCTGACTGTCACAGTGATAACGGCCGTTTAGACTGGGAAGCCCTGGGTTACTTTGGCGACCCCATGAAATGGGGCGGGCGCACGGTGTCCAGCCTCGCGGGGAAATAACCATGCACACATTGAAACGCCCCCCCAAAACACAATGGCTGCGCCTTGGCCTGGCCGTCGGCAGCCTGCTGCTGGCGCTGCTGCTCATCCTCAACCGCAACGTGACTGCCCAGGAAGGCGAACCCGGGTCGGACGGCACGGCCGTTTCCGCCCCGCCCATCTCTTCCCTGCATCCCACGTTTCCCCTGCTGGACAGCAGCGGCGAGAACGTGCTGGCATCCGGCCAGCCGATTTCCACCATGGAAACCTGCCGCGCCTGCCACGACACCGCTTTCATCGCCACCCACAGCTTCCACGCTGACGTGGGTTTGAGTGAATTTACAGAAGTCGGCACAGTGGAGAACGGCCGTTCCTGGGACAGCAGCCCCGGCACCTTCGGCAAATGGAACCCTCTCACCTACCGCTACCTTTCGCCCGAAGGGGACGACATCGTAGATTTAACCACCGCCGACTGGATTAGCATCTTTGGCGTGCGCCACGTGGGCGGCGGTCCGGCCGTCACCAGCCGCGACGGCTACCCCCTGAGCGCTTTACCCGCCGGCGCCAACAACATGGACACGCAGGCCACCGACCCGGCCAGCGGCGCGCTCATCCCCTGGGATTGGGCCGAGTCCGGCGTGGTGGAAATGAACTGCTTTTTGTGCCATACCCCTGAACCCAACAACGAAGCGCGCATCGCCGCTTTGCAAGACGGGCAGTTCCAATGGGCCAACACAGCCACCCTGCTGGGCACGGGAATCGTGGATCAGGTGAACGGCGCCTGGCAGTGGAACGAGAACGCCTTTGATGAAGACGGCGAGATCACCAAATCCTTCGTCAACATTCAAAACCCCACAGACCAAAACTGCGCCCAATGTCACGGCCTGGTTCACGTAGACGCCCAAACGCCGCTGGTCCTTAACGAGTGTACGCCAACCCAGTGGAGTACCATCACCTCCGGGCAAATCTTTTCACCGCAGCGCCTTTCCAGTTCCGGCGTCAACCTGGAAAACAAAGCCACACTCACCCGCTCCTGGGACATCCACGCCGAGCGCGTCGTCGGCTGCACCGACTGCCATTATGCGCTGAACAACCCCATTTATTACCAGGAAAGCGATAGCTCACAGCCCGGCCATCTCACGTTTGACCCGCGCCGCATTGACCTGGGCGAATATCTGTACCGGCCTCTGCACCAGTTTGCCAAGGGGCAAAGCGCGCAAAACACGCTGGCCGCGCAGTTCGACAATTCGCTGCGAACCTGTGAATCGTGCCACAGCATTGAGAATACCCACAACTGGCTTCCTTATAAAGAACGGCACGCGGCCGTTCTCAGCTGCGAAACCTGCCACACGCCCCACATGTACAGCCCCGCCCGCCAGACCACAGACTGGACTGTGCTGCGTCCCGATGGCGTTCCCCAGGGCATTTGCCGCGGCGTAGAGGGCGACGGGACCACTTTTAGCAACGTCCTGGTCACCGGCTTCCAACCCGTGCTGCTGCCCCGCCTCAACGCCGACGGGACCACCTCGCTGGCCCCCCATAACCTGGTCAGCTCCTGGTATTGGGTCTATGGCGAACCGGCGCGGCCCGTGCCTTACGCCGCGCTGCAAGCCGCCTGGCTGGATGGCGAAGCGCAGTACGCCGCCGAAGTATTGACTGTTTTTGATGGCAATGGCGACGGCGCTCTGGACACCGGCGAATTGATCATCGATAACGATGAGAAAGAAGCGCTGATAAACGGGCGTTTGCAAGCTCAAGGTCTGGAAAATCCGCGCATCGTCGGCGAAGTGCAGCCCTACAACATCAACCACAACGTCACCCACGGCGAGTGGGCCACCAAAAACTGCGCCGACTGCCACAGCAGCGAATCCCGCGTCACGGCGCCCATGCTGCTGGCAAATCAGATTCCCGGCGGCGTCCTGCCCACCTTCTTCGGCAGCAGCGCCACGGCCGTTACCGGCGAATTGGTCACCAACGACGCCGGGCAGTTGTACTATCAACCCCTCACCAGCAGCAGCGACCCCAATGTCGCCAGCATGTACATCCTGGGTCACGATTCCGTTTCCTGGATAGACTGGTTGGGCGTGCTGATTTTCCTGGGCACACTGTTTGGGGTGGTAATCCACGGCGGCCTGCGTTTCCTTGCCGCCCGCCGCCAGACTGAGCGCCACGAACCGGAACTGCGCGAAGTGTACATGTACACAGTCTATGAGCGCTTGTGGCACTGGCTGCAAACCCTGGTCATCTTTATCCTGCTGTTTACCGGGCTGATCATTCACAAGCCGGCGCAGTTTGGCATTTTCAGCTTCAACTACGTGGTCCAGATTCACAACATCATGGCCTTCATTCTCATCGCCAACGCTGCTCTGGCTGCTTTTTACCACCTTGCCAGCGGCGAGATACAGCAGTTTTTGCCCCAGCCCCGCGGCTTCTTTAACGACGCCATCGTGCAGGGGAAGTATTATCTGCAAGGCATTTTCCGCGGTGAGGAACACCCCTATGAAAAAACACGCCAGCGCAAAATGAACCCTTTACAGCAGGCGACCTATTTTGGACTCCTGAACGTGCTGCTGCCCTTGCAGGTAATCACTGGTATTTTAATGTGGGGCGCGCAGCGCTGGCCGCAAATCAGCAGTCAATTGGGCGGGCTGACGCTCCTGGCGCCGCTGCATACCCTGATTTCCTGGCTGCTAGCCTCCTTCATCGTGGCCCATGTGTACCTGACCACCACCGGTCATACGCCCACCGCCAACATCAAGGCGATGATCGTGGGCTGGGATGAAGTGGAAGTCCACGGCGACAGCGCTCCGGCGGCGCAGGCAGCCGATTGACGATGAGCGATTGTATCTATACAGGTGTAGCCTGAGCCTGTCGAAGGCGGAACCGGGCTTCGATAAGACTTCGGCGTGAGCTCAGTCGAACGCTCAGCCCTCGAGGATCTGTATAGTTACGAGCGATTAACGATTGACGATTGACGATTGGAGTAAGTGATGACGACGATAACACCAAATGAGACAAAACCTACTTTTTGGCAAACAGTGAAGCACGCCCTGACCGCTCGGGCTGAGAAGGCATACATCAACCCCTATCTGGCCGCAATTTTATTAGGCGTGGTGCTGTTTCTGGCCTTTTTCATTACGGGCAATGGGCTGGGAGCCTCCGGCGGGTTGAACCGTATCCTGGTCTATGCGCAAGATTTGATTGCGCCGGAACACACCGACCGGGTTCCTTACCTGATCAGCATGGCCGGGGGCAGCAAAAACGCCCTGGACAATTGGGTGGTCTTTATGACCGTTGGCACGATTCTGGGGGGCTTTGCGGCGGGGGTGATAAACGGCCGTTTCAAAATAGAAACCAATCGCGGCCCCCAGGTTCCCATCAAAGTGCGCTGGGTAATGGCCTTCATCGGCGGCAGCCTGATGGGGTATGGGGCGCGCATGGCGCGCGGCTGCACCTCCGGGCAGGCTTTGTCCGGCGGGGCCGTGCTGTCTGTAGGCAGTTGGGCTTTCATGCTCGCTGTCTTCGCCGGGGCCTATATGCTGGCCTATTCTCTGCGTAAATTCTGGAACTAAGTAAACATCTAAATTACCGGGCGCAGATTGGACCCATCTTGGAGATGGGTCCAACCTAAGATACACACTTACCAACTCTGGTAACTGGAGAAAACATGGCTCCTTTTCCCGTACAACTTACACCTATTTTCGGCCATTGGGGCACTTACGTCGTTTACGCGATCATTGGCTTTGCCTTTGGTTACGTTCTGGAGATTGCCGGCTTCGGCAATTCCAAAAAATTGGCCGCCCAGTTTTATTTCAAAGACCTGACCGTGCTCAAAGTGATGTTTGGGGCGATTATTGTGGCAATGGTATTGATTTTTGGCGCAACGGCCGTTGGCCTGCTGGACTACAACCTGCTCTGGGTCAATCCCACCTACCTTTGGCCCGGCATCCTCGGCGGCTTGATTATGGGCTTTGGTTTCATCATCGGCGGTTTTTGCCCCGGCACGTCGCTGGTGGCGGTCGCCACCGGCAAGTTAGACGGCGTTTTCTTCGTCCTCGGCGTTTTATTCGGCATCTTCCTCTTTGGCGAAACGGTAGACTACTACGCCATTTTCTGGAATTCCTCTTACATGGGGCGCTTCACCTTGCCGGAACTGTTCGGCCTGCCCACCGGCGTGGTGGTCTTGGGCGTGGTGCTGATGGCCCTGTTCATGTTCTGGGGCGCTGAAAAGCTGGAGCAAAAATATGGCGGCAAAGACGCCAAAGAAGCGCCCAAATGGCGCTACGCGGCGGCTGTCGTCCTGGCGCTCAGCGGCGTCGTGCTTATCGTCCTGGGGCAGCCCACCATCGAAGACCGTTGGACCAAAATGGAAGCGGAAAAAGGGCAGATGCTTACCGACCGTCTGGTGCAAATTCATCCCGGAGAACTGCTGTCCATCATCGAAGACACTAACATCAAGGTAGTTATGCTAGACGTGCGCGCCGAAGCCGATTACAACCTGTTCCACATTTTAGACGCGCAGCACATACCGCTCACCCAAATATCCGACAAAGTAGAAGCGCTGCACTTTGAACCGGCGAACGCCGTCTTTGTATTAATGAGCAACGACGAGGAAGCCGCCACAGAAGCGTGGAAAATCCTGGTAGCCGAGGCTGTGCCCAATGTTTATATTTTGGAAGGCGGCATCAACAATTGGATCGCCACCTTTGGCGACGACAATCTGACCAAAGGCTTTAACGCCGGGGCCGGTAACGACGAATTATGTTACATCTTCGATTCGGCCGTCGGCGCCCGCTATGCAGCCGCCGAGCCGGACCCGGAGGCTTTTGAGCTGGAATACACGCCCAAAGTTCTGCTGGAACTGAAGCGCGCACCGACGAGTGGGGGGTGTGGGTAAGGCAGTGAACAGTTGACAGTGAACAGCGGCGGTGAGGCTGCCGTCTTTTAGGAGAGAATGGAGAGGGAAAACGTGGCGTCTGGCTTGTCCGGACGTCACGTTTTTGGTTTTTTCGGTAATGACCGAGCCTCTCGAAGGCTGAGCTTGTCGAAGCCCTTGTTACCTTCGACAAGCTCAGGTAACGCCTTAATGGTTGGTTTTTTCGGCCAATCGTCAATTTGGTAACAGAATGGGATCACAGTAAAATGATGTCTGATGAAAGCCGACAGCAAATATTATCCACTCTACACCTACCTGCATACACAGTCCTTAGACGAACTGACGCTCACTCTGTCTGAGATCGAATCCCTGTTGGGTCTTCCCCTACCCACCAGCGCCCGCGCCAACCGCGCCTGGTGGAGCAACCGCAGCCGCGGCGCGGTGCAGGCAGACGCCTGGATGAGCGCCGGTTACCATGTGGAAACGATTGACCTGGATAACGAACGGATCACTTTCCGCAAGCCGGGCCTCATCTACAACGTTCAGCGCCAAGGCAGCACCGTTCTGTGGAACGCCGACCTCATCAAGTCCCTGCGCCATCACATGCACTGGACCCAGATTGACCTGGCCGACAAACTGGGGATGCGCCAGCAAACCATCAGCGAGTGGGAAAACGGCCTCTACGAACCCAAACGCTCCTCCTCCAAACTGCTCACCCTCATTGCCGAACAAGCCGGTTTTGAATATCGAAGCGAAGTGTAGCGAGTAGCGAGTAGCGAGTTTTACCCGCCACCCGCCACCTGCCACCCGCCACCCGCCTATTGACAGATTACACGTTAATGCATAAAATAACATTACGTTACCGGATAACTTGTTTCAGCCATAAGCAGCGAGGTCAATATTTCATGAATGGTTATAATTTGGATCAACTTATCAAAATGTGGAGCCGGGAAGAATTAAGCACGGAACAGGCTGTGGGCCAAATTCTGCTGCAACTGCAAACTTTATCCACGCGCCTCGGCTCGTTGGAGAAGCGGGCAGAGAAAAACCAGAAGGAAAATGGGGATCCGCCCAGGAAGTAACGGCCGTTTCCCGGCTTACGAACAGGAATCAAACGCATGATGCGTGATGCGCAATGGTTTTCACGCATCACGCATCACGTCTCACTTAGATTATGACAGCTTACCAGACACTCATTGAACGGCTAAACGGCCGTTTCCAACAATTCCCCCAGGTACAGGCCATCGCTCTGGGCGGCTCGCTGGCGGCAAACAGTCAGGACGCCGGTTCAGACATCGACCTCTACGTCTACGTTAACGACCTGATTCCACTGGCAAACCGCGAAGCCATCGTGGCTGATCTTGGCGCCAGCCGCAGCAGCCTGAATTTGCAGCTTTGGGATCTGGGCGACGAATGGCTAGACGCCGCCAGCGGCATTGAAATTGACGTGATTTATTGGTGGCAGAAGTGGATAGAAGCGCAACTAGAGCGGGTGCTGGTGCAGCAGCAGGGCAGCGTCGGTTACTCCACCTGCTTCTGGCACACTGTCCGCCATTCGCAGACCCTGTTTGACCGTGACGGCTGGTTCGCCGCCCTGCAAACAAAAATCAACCAACCCTACCCGGAAGCCCTGCGCCAGGACATCATCTTCAAGAATCATTCCGTCCTGCGCAGCATCATCCCCTCCTACCACACCCAGCTTGAAAAGGCAGTCAAACGGGGCGATCTGGTTTCCGTCAACCACCGCCTCGCCGGACTGTTTGCCCTGAATCGGGAAACGCATCCCGGCGAAAAGCGGCTGCTGAACAAAGCCGGGCAGCTTGCTCTGCTCCCGAACCACATGGCTGAACAGGTAACGGCCGTTTTACAAGCGCAAGGTGAGGAGGTGATAACGGCCGTTGACCGCCTGCTCGGCAACCTCGACGCCCTCCTGCAAACACAAGGTTTTGATCCGGCAACATCCCGGCCCGGTTAGGGAATTTCCGTTGCCAAATTGGGCTTCTGTCGCTATATTTGCCCTATGAATCCATTCCATTGGGCCTTCGACAAAATGTATCCCGCCATTCGTTTTACCTATGAAGTGGTGCAAAAACACGCCTGGTTTGATCAGATAACGCCAGAGGGCAAGATAAAAGATGAGTTATGGTTGGGCGGCGCGCCCACGTATGAACGCGATTACGCCTTCTTGAAAGAAAACAACATCGGCGCCGTCGTCAACATCCGCGCCGAACGGGAAGATGACGTGATGTACTACGCCGCCAACGACATCAGTCACACACAGCTTCACGTGTTGGACATCACCGTGCCTGCCTATGAGATTTTAGACGAAGGGGTGGCCTGGATAAAACACGAAGTGATGAACGGCCGTTCTGTCCTTATTCACTGCGCCAAAGGGCGGGGCCGCTCCGCTACCCTGCTCGCCGCCTACATCATGCTGGAACACGACCTCACCTTCACCGAAACCGAAGCCCTCATGAAAAGCAAACGCGCCCTCACCAAACTGGAATCCCGCCACGAAAAACTGCTCAACGCCTGGGTAGAATCGCGGCGCGGTACGCTTCCCCCATCCCAGGAAAAGATTGAAGATTAAAGATTGAAGATTGCATCGCCTTCAATCTTCAATCTTTGTTCATCAATCTTTTACCGATTCTGCCAATGCCTGGGCCAAATCCGCCACTATATCATCCACGTGTTCCAAACCAACTGAGAGACGAATCAAGCCGGGGGTGATGCCCACCGCCAGGCGCTCCGCCTCTGTCAGCGAACTGTGGGTGGTGCTGGCGGGGTGGGTGGCGATGGTGCGCGAGTCGCCCAGATTGGCCGTCAGGGAGCACATTTCCAGCGCGTCCAGGAAACGCCGTCCCGCTTCCAGGCCGCCTTTCACCTCAAAGGTCACCATGCCCCCACCCCGGCGCATCTGCCGCTGCGCCAGTTCATATTGCGGATGGGAAGGCAGGTGCGGATATTTCACCCAGGCCACTTCGGCCTGACCTTCCAGCCACGCCGCCACTTTCTCCGCGTTGTCGCAGTGGCGCTCCAGGCGCAGCGGCAGCGTCTCCAGGCTCTTGCTAAACATCCAGGCGTTAAACGGCGACAGCGACGGTCCGGTATGGCGCGTGAAAAAGGTCAATTCGTCGATGAGGAACTTCTCCCCCACCAGCACGCCGCCGATGCCGCGCCCCTGCCCGTCAATGTACTTGGTGGCGGAGTGCATCACCAGATGCGCGCCCAACGCCAGCGGTTTTTGCAAAATAGGCGTGGCAAAGACATTGTCCACCAGCAAAATGATGTCCCGCTCGCGGCAAAACTCGCCCAACCAGGCCAGGTCAATCAAATCCAGCGCCGGATTGGACGGCGTTTCCACGATACAGAGGCGGGTATTGGGCTGAACGGCCGTTTCCCACATTTCCGGTCTCAAAGCATCCACGTAGGTGTGGCCAATGCCCCAGCGCGGCAAAAGCTGGGTCAGAATCTGGTGGGTGGAACCAAAAACAGAGCGCGACGCCAGGATGTGGTCGCCGCTGTTGAGCAGCCCCGCCAGCGCCGAAAACACCGCCGCCATGCCGGAAGCCAGCGCCAGCCCGGCCTGTGCCCCTTCCAACAAGCACATCTTCTCAATGAACTCGTCGGTGTTGGGATTGCCGTAGCGGGTGTAAATCTGCCCTTCGACCTCTTTGGCAAACAAGGCGCGGGCGTGTTCCGCGCTTTCAAAGGTGTAGCTGGAGGTCATGTAGATGGAACTGGCGTGTTCCCGGTGGCTGGATGAAGGGGTTTGGCTGCGGATAACGGCCGTTTCCAATCTCTGTTCTCTCTTTGTCATCATTCTCTCCTAAAAAAAGCGGGGATTAGGGAATCAATCCCCTAATCCCCGCCCATTATTTTTTGATGTGACAGGCATTGTAACACGATACATCTTGCACGACCTATGCCAATTCGCCACAATGCAATCGGTTGAAACCCAAACCGCATCCTCTCGGATTACCTCGCCCATCCCGCTTTCTTACCCTTGACACAGTACCAATATGCAGTACCATATAGGTATGAAACGTAAACACCAAAAAATGCTGGAACAACTATTTGCCCGACCAACCAGCGGCTCCATCCGGTGGAGTGACATCGAAGCGTTATTTATAAGCCTGGGCGGTGAAATAAGTGAACGAGAAGGGTCTCGCATTGGTGTACGTTTATTTGGCGAAAGGCGCGTAATTCACAGGCCACACCCTTCTCCAGATACAGATAAAGGGGCTGTGGCAAGCATCCGCAAATGGCTTGAAGAAAACGAGGTGACACCATGATGAATATGATGGACATTGACGGTTATCAAGCAGTTATTCAATACGATCCCGACATCGACATGTTTCGCGGCGAATTTATTGGGCTGAATGGCGGCGCTGATTTTTATGCCAAAGATATAAACAGCCTGCGAAAAGAGGGTGAAACATCTCTGAAAGTCTTTCTGGAAATGTGCCAGGAAGATGGTGTTGAACCACGAAAGGAATTTTCCGGTAAGTTCAACTTGCGTATACCCAAAGAATTACACGCCAAACTAGCAGCCAGAGCGGCATCCTCAGGAAAAAGCTTAAATCAATGGGTAGCAGATGAACTTGAGCAAACGATTCAAGCTCAATCGCGCTAAGCTTTTCACCCCCACCATCCGCAAAAACTAACTCTCTCAATTGCATGGCTGAAGTAGCAACGGCCGTTTTTCATCCAGTTAACCCCCTCAAATTCTGCTATACTCCATACTATGTCAGTAAAAAAGGGGAATCCGATGGCACGATATAAACGGGTATTTTTAGGGCTATTATTTTTGACATTGAGTGCTTGTCAGCCTTCTGAAACCAAAGCTCCAACAGCATTGCCAGAAAACACATTGCCTGCTGCCACAATCAGTCCATCTCCTATAGTTATTACACCAACGACAATACCCAAGCCATCATCCACACCGGTCGAGCCAACAACACCTACAAATCAACCAGTGCAAAAAACCGAGAAAACCCCATCCCCTGTAACCCATAATTCCGACCCCAAAAATATTGCATCAGGTGTAATATATTGGACAAGGTGGTCTCCCGATTCTAAAACACTTTTTTACGCTGATCACCTTGAAGGGGATTTTGCCTACGATCTAGAAAATGATTCCATTCAAGAACTAACTGCCGCTGAAGTTTTGCGACAAACACCTACACCGGACATTCTGGCACAATTGCCACCCTATTACAGGGTTCCGCATATATCTCCTAGCGGTAACAAAGCTATTTACATCAATCAAACTGATTCCCCACCAACCCCAACGATTGATCCAGTAATTGATGAAGCGGGGGAAAGGGGGACAGATAATCATCAGTTGGACTTATGGCTATGGGAGGACAATTCCTCGCAGATACTTGGAAATCCGTTGCAATGCCAACTTGACGAAAGTTTTTGGACATCTGATGAGCAAAAAGTTGTCTTGGTAGAATATCGAGGTAGGCCGGGTCCTTGCCCTATAGAAACACAAGCTTGGTTATTTGATTTAGAAAACAACACCTACACGCCTCTATTCCCCACTTCGGACTTCGGTCATCTTCAAGTCTATGGTTTTTCGCCAAACAATGATCAATTATTGATTGGCTTCTTTTCAGACTTCACAGGAGCAAATCTTCATTTCTTAGATATAAATACCTTGGATTTAACGTCAATCGATGCACCAGTATATAGTTTTATCCAATGGGTAGATGAGGAAAATATCCTGATAAAATATCATAAAGAGCTTTCCTCCTCACCTTATCCGGTTGGTGTTCTTAACTTACAAACATTGGAATTTACGGAATTGTTACCCATGTTCAATGATAATGTTGAAAACGTTGTTTTGTCTCCTGACCAGAAGTGGATAGCTTTCAGCGTAGGTGGCAGGTATCCTGCCCAAAACAAGTTATGGTTGATGGAATTTGAATTGTCTCATCCATGGTGGGCAACTCCTGATTAACAAAACTTCGCAACCTATATTGCCTACTCCCCCAAACCCCTTTAAAATCCCACCTTCATCCTTCATAATTCATCCTTCATCCTTTCAATGGAGTTCCTATGGCTTCAGCCCCAAATTCCAGCAGCGTCACGCCCAGCCGGCAGCAGTACCTCGACATCAAGGCGCAGCATCCCGATGCCATCGTCTTCTTCCGCCTGGGCGATTTTTACGAAACCTTCGACGCCGACGCCGAAACAGCCGCCCGTGAACTCGATCTGGTACTCACCAGCCGGCCGCAGGGCAAAGGGGTGCGTACCCCCATGGCCGGCGTGCCCCACCACGCCGCCGAAGGCTACATTGCGCGGCTCATCGCCAAAGGCTACAAAGTGGCGCTGTGCGAACAAACGAGTACCACACTCATCAATGGGCTGATGCCGCGCGAAGTAGTGCGTGTGTTCACCGCCGGTACCGTCATCGAGCCGGGCATGTTGGAAGCTGGACGGAATAATTATTTAACGGCCGTTATCCGCGAAGATGATCTCTATGGCCTGGCCTATGCTGACATCACCACCGGCGAATTTGCCGTCACGCAACTAAACGGCCGTCGCGCCCTGGCTGAAGAACTGGCCCGCATCAATCCCGTCGAACTGCTCGTGCCCGAAAACGACATCACCCTCTACGACCAGGCCAAAGCCGTCAGTCACCTGCCCGCCTGGCGCTTTGAAGAAGGCACAGCGCGGCAAACGCTGCTGCGCCATTTTCAGGTCGCTACCCTGGCCGGTTTCGGCATCGAAGGCAAATCCCTGGCGGTGCGCGCCGCTGGCGCCATTCTCTATTACCTGCAAGAAACGCAGCGCGGCGCCATCGGCCAGATTCAGCGGCTTGCCAGCTACTCCACCGCAGGCTACATGGCCCTCGACAGCAATACCCGGCGCAACCTGGAACTGCTGGAATCGCTGGCCGGGGTGCGCCAAAATTCGCTGCTGGGCATCCTGGACAAGACCGTCACCCCCATGGGCGCGCGCCTGCTGCGCAAACGGGTGACGCGCCCCCTGCTCACCGTCGCGGCCCTCAACGAACGGCTGGATCAGGTGGAGGTTTTTTTCAGCGATACCCTGCTCCGCGCCGAAATCCGCGCCACGCTCAAAGGTCTGCCCGACCTGGAACGGCTCACCAACCGCATCCTCAGCGGCAAAGCCGTGCCCAGAGACCTGGAATACATCAAGCTGGCGTTGGAAGCGGTACCGGAACTCAGTAAACAGTTAACAGTGAACAGTGAACAGTCTCCAATCTCTAGTCTCCAATCTCTAATCTCTAATCTTGATCCTTGCCCCGAAACCGCCGCCCTCATCAACCACGCCATCGCCGACGACGCACCGACCAATTTCAACAAGATGGGCGTCATCAAGCCCGGTTTTTCGGCCGAACTGGACGGCGTGATGAACTCGTCGGCCCATGCGCGGCAGTGGGTGGCGCAGTTAGAGCCGCGCGAACGGGAAAGGACGGGCATCCAGTCGCTCAAGGTGAGCTTCAACAAGGTGTTTGGCTACTACATCGAAGTGACCCACGCCAATACCGTCGCCGTACCCGACGACTACATCCGCAAACAAACGCTCACCAACGCCGAACGCTACATCACGCCGGAGCTAAAGGAGTACGAAACGCTCATCCTCAACGCCGAGGATCGTATCCTGGAAATTGAACGGCGCGTCTTCACGGAAGTGGCGGGGCGCGTGGCCCAGTTTGCCCAACGGCTGCTGGCGACGGCCGATATTTTGGCGCAACTGGACGTGGCCGCCGCTCTGGCCGAAGTGGCTGCCCGTAACAACTACGTGCGTCCGCGGCTGGCCGATGACGAGTCATTGCTGATTGAAAACGGCCGTCATCCCGTGGTGGAACATGCGACCGGCAGCCAGATTGGCGACCGCTTTGTGCCCAACAACGCCCACTTCGACAGCGCCGGCCGCATCCAGATCATTACCGGGCCAAACATGTCGGGTAAATCTACCTATTTGCGGCAGGTGGCGCTGATCACCCTGATGGCCCAAATCGGCAGTTACGTGCCCGCCGCCGCCGCCCACATCGGTCTGGTAGACCGCATCTTCACGCGCATTGGAGCGCACGACGAACTGCATCAGGGGCGCAGCACATTCATGGTGGAAATGGTGGAAGCGGCCGAGATTCTCAACCACGCCAGCCACCGCTCCCTGCTCATTCTGGACGAAATCGGGCGCGGCACCAGCACCTACGACGGGCTGGCGATTGCCTGGTCGATGGTGGAGTACCTGCACAACCACCCCCGCCTCAAACCGCGCACCCTCTTCGCCACCCATTACCACGAACTGGTCGGTCTGGCCGACCTGCTGCCGCTGGTCGCCAATTACAACGTGGCGGTGGCAGAAGAAGGGGATTCGGTGGTGTTCTTGCATCAAATTGTGCCCGGCGGCGCGGACCAGAGCTACGGCATTCACGTGGCGCAGTTAGCCGGGCTGCCCCGTGACGTCATCAACCGCGCCAACGAGATTTTGAAGGAATTAGAGAGACACGCGCCGACAACGGCCGTTGAACCCAGCCGCTTTACCGCTTCCCAACAAATAGCCCTCTTCCCGGAAACCAGTCCCATCCTGGAGGAACTGGAAAAACTGGACGTGAACGCGCTCACGCCGCTGGAAGCCATCAACAAGCTGTACGAGTGGAAGCGCCGCTATACGCAAAACAGCAAGGAATGATGAGCAAGAAGGTATGGTATAATCAAACCATGTCACCAACGATTCTCAAAGAAGGGTCTTACCGTTTTTTCTTCAATAGTCGAGAAGAAAGTGGAATGCATATACACGTTTCTACCGCAGATGGTACGGCCAAATTTTGGCTGGAACCTATCGTAGCCTTGGCGAACTATTACAATCTCGACAGCAAAGATTTAAGCGCGATCGAGCAAATTGTGAGGCAAAGACAGGATGAGTTTATCAACGCATGACGTCGCCACCTCTCCCAATAACAAAAACTTTCAGGCAGAAGTTACAAATATCAGCGCGTTCGGATTTTGGCTTCTGGTGGGAGACGAGGAATATTTTGTACCATTCACAGATTATCCCGTTTTTAAGCAGGCTACCATTACCCAAATCTACGAGATGGTTGTCCTTTCCCCCACACAATACCATTGGCCCCAACTGGATGTAGATATTGAATTAACCGCTTTACAGCATCCTGAAAAATTTCCGCTTTATTTCAGGTAAACCACGTAAAGTTCTTGAAAAACATAAACGGCCGTTCAGCCAGCCGCTTCGCCTTCAGGGAAATTAGCTTATGAACCCCATCTTTCCCCCTAAACTAAAACCCGGTGATGAAGTGCGCGTCATCGCCCCATC
>JAWOGU010000404.1:0-9844 GCA_046496595.1 Chloroflexota bacterium | reverse complement strand
TCTTTGCCAAACATCTGCTTGTAAATCGGCGACAGCGCCCGCACCTGCCGATCCGCGTGGTAACTGCTGCGCACCAGGGGGCCGCTTTCCACCCATTTGAAGCCCATCTCCAGGCCAATGCGTTTCAGCTCCGCAAATTCGTCGGGATGGTAATACTTTTCCACAGGTAGATGCTGGTCGGCGCGGGGCTGCAAATACTGGCCGATGGTCAAAATGTCTACGCCGCGATCTACCAAATCTTGCATGACGGCCAGCAGTTCGTCCCAGGTTTCGCCCAGACCGACCATGATGCCGCACTTGGTCAGCACTTCGGGGTCCATTTGTTTGGCGTTTGCCAGGGTGGTCATGGCCCATTCGTATTTGTCTTGGGGCTGCACTTTTTTGAAGAGGCGCGGCACGGTCTCCACGTTGTGGCCCAGGATTTCCGGGCGGGCGTCCATAACAATTTTAAGCGCCTCGGCGTCCCCTTTGAAGTCGGGGATGAGCAGTTCGATGGAGCAGCCGGGCTGCACTTCGCGGATGCGTTGGATGACGGCGGCGAAGATGGGCGCGCCGCCGTCCTGGCGTTCGTCCCGGTTAACCGAAGTGATGACGACGTGGCGCAAATTCATGGACTGAACGGCCGTTGCCACCCTTTCCGGTTCCGTGAAATCCAAAGGTAACGGCCGTCCTGTTTTGATGTCGCAAAAGGCGCAGCTTCTCGTGCAAATGTCGCCCATCATCAGGAAAGTGGCGGTGCCCGCGCCCCAGCACTCGCCCATGTTGGGGCACTGCGCTTCTTCGCAAACGGTATGCAGCGACTTGCTGCGCATCAGGTCGTTGAGCCGTTCGTAATTTTCGCCGCTGGGAATACGCGCCCGAATCCAGGCGGGATGCCGCCGCCCAGGCTTCATATCGGTGTTTTCCATGACGGTGATTGAGTCGAGTTTTATATCAGACATGAGGTTTAGTCCTTAGTCAAGTAGTCAGATAGTCGAGTAGTCAGGTGGTCGGGGAACTGTTCACTGTAAACTGTTCACTGTTTACGGATGTTTCAAATACGCTGGCAAATGCCTGGGTGATGGGTTGCAGCAGATCGGTGGGGGTTAACGGCCGTTCCAAAATTTCCGCCATACTCACCACGCCATGCTCGCTGATGCCGCAGGGCACAATGTGGGCAAAGTGGCTCATATCCGGGTTCACGTTCAGGGCAAAACCGTGGCTGCTGATGCCTTTGGCATTAACGCGCACGCCAATGGCGGCAATCTTGCGCGGGCCATTAGCACGGTCTACCCACACGCCGGTATACCCCTCATAACGCCAGCCAACGATGTCAAACCCGGCTAACGCCACGATAATTACCTCTTCCAACTGATGCAAATAACGGCGAAAATCCGGCTTCTCAAAGTCCAGCAAACCAAATAATCGAGGCAAATTCAGAATCGGATAGCCCACCAACTGCCCCGGACCATGGTAGGTGATGTCGCCGCCACGGTCTACCCAGCGCACAGTGAAACCCTGCGCCGCCAGCTCGTCATCGGTGAGCAGCAGGTGGTCCAGCTTACCGCTGCGTCCGAGCGTGTAGGTGGGGGGGTGCTCCAACAAGAGGATTTGATCACCCAGGCCGGGTGCTTCCAGCCGGGCGGCTACCAATTCTTTTTGTAAGTCCCAAGCCGCATCGTAATCGATTTGCCCAAGCCATTTTGCGTCAATTTCCATAGAGTCTAAGGCTATCCCTCAAGAGAGGAAAAGTCAACTGGTGGGAAACGGCCGTTACCAAAAACTCAGGCATCAATTTGTAGACTTTTACCAGACAACGCCTATACTTCCGCCAAATTCAATTCACAGAGTCAAAAGCCCATCTTTCACGGAGACAACGCCAAAAGATGGGCTTGTTACTTGAAGGAGAAAAAAGAAAAATATGCACGTTGCCCTGTTAGCTAACCTCCAAAAGAATGCGCCCAATTTGCCCGGCCTGTCTCCCGACATATGGGACGATCTGGATTCCGAATTCACCATCAACGCCATCAAAGAAGCGCTCGAAAGCGGCGGACATCAGGTCACCTTTTTAGAAGGCGATAAAACCTTATTCGACAATCTGCGCCAGCTCAAACCAGACATTTGCTTCAACATTTGCGAAGGTCATTTTGGCGATGCCCGCGAGGCGCAAGTGCCCGCTATCCTGGAAATGCTGCGTATCCCTTATACCGGTTCCCAGGTACTCACATTGGCGCTCACTCTCGACAAACCCATGACCAAACGAGTCCTCACTTACCACGATTTGCCCACGCCGCCCTTCCAGGTATTTGAGCGCCTCACCGAGCCGCTCACCGAGGGTCTTGCCTTCCCCCTCTTCGTCAAACCCAGCCGTGAGGGAACCGGCATGGGCGTCACCGCTCAAAACATCGTGCGTAACGAAGAAGAACTGCGTATCCAACTGCGCCGCCTCTTCGAGCGCTACGACCAGCCTGTTTTGGCCGAAACGTTCATCGATGGGCGGGAAGTCACCGTGGGCATCGTGGGCAATCTAACCACCCCGGTGGCCCGGCGTGTGCCGGAAGATGAAGACGCGCCGCGTATTTCTCGAGGTCTGCGCTGTTTTCCGCCCTTGGAAGTGGATATGAGCCGCTATTCAGAAGAAGAAGCGGGCATTTACACCAGCCGCATCAAAACAGAACTGGTTCACGAGTTTCACTATTTCTGCCCGGCGCCGCTAACGGCTGAACAAATTGAGGATCTAAACTGGCTGGCTGCCGCCACTTTCCGCGTGACGGGCTGCCTGGACGTGGCTCGTGTCGATTTCAGGCTGGACGACAACGACAACGACAAGCCCTACATTCTGGAAATCAACCCCCTGCCCGGCTTAAACCCTGAATACTCCGACCTCTGCCTGGAAGCCAAAGCCTACGGCTGGAGCTATGCCGAACTGGTAAACGGCATTCTTGACGAAGCGATTGCCCGCTACGGGCTGTAACAACTTCATCTAATCAAGTTCCCTCCCCTTAATCCCCTCCCGGCGGGAGGGGAAACCGGCTCCCTCTCCTTTTGGGAGAGGGTAAAACCTGCCCGAAGGCTTGGGGAACCTGCCCGAAGGCTTAGTCCCTCCCCTTAATCCCCTCCCGGCGGGAGGGGAAACCGGCTCCCTCTCCCTTTGGGAGAGGGCTGGGGAGAGGGTAAAACCTGCCTTCTCTACCAGATCAACGGCAGGCGCTCCAGGCCACGAAACAGCACCCCGGAACGCCACTTGAGATCTGCTTCCGGCACAGCCAGCCGCAGGTCGGGAAAACGGCCGAACAAGGTTTGCAGCGCGATGACCCCTTCCAAACGGGCCAGGGGCGCACCCAGGCAGTAATGAATGCCATGCCCAAACGCCAGATGCCGGTTTGGCGTGCGGCTCAGGTCGAGGTCGTCGGGTTGGTGGAACTGGCAGCCATCGCGGTTGGCGGCAGTAAGTACCACGCGCACCACGTCGCCCCGTTTCATGGCATGGCCTTTATAGTCCACGTCCTGCCGCACCCAGCGGGTGGTGGATGTTTCTACCGGGCCATCGTAACGCAGCAGTTCCTCAACGGCCGTTTCCCACCTCCCATTCTCCTTCATCCACGCCAACTGCGCAGGATGGCGCAGCAGCGCCAGCGCCCCATTGCCGATCAGATTCACCGTCGTTTCATGTCCCGTCACCAACAGCAACGCCACCATGCTGGAAAGTTCCGCCTCCGTCAGCCGTTCGCCCCCCTCTTCGGCTCCGGCTACTTTAGCCGCCGCCAACGCTGTCGTCAGGTCATCCTGCGGATTTAAGCGGCGCTCGGCGAACAATTCTTGCAAGTATTGCACAAAAGTACGCACCTTACGCTTGCGGGCGCTGTAGGTCAGCCCATGCCGCCCTGGCGCAATAATCGCCTGCGACCAGTCCTGCACCTCGTCGCGGTCCGCCTGCGGGATGCCCAACAGCTCCGTGATCAGGATGGTGGGCAGGGGCAGGGCAAAATCCGCGATCAAATCCATTTCACCATGAGGCGCTGCCCGATCCAGCAGGTTATCCGCAATAATCTGGAGGCGAGGCGCCATCTGCTCCACGCGGCGCGGCGTAAACGCCTGGTTCACCAGCGCCCGCAGCCGGGTATGGTCGGGCGGATCAGAAAAGAGCATGTTTTCATTGATGAGGCGCTGCATGAAGGAGGAGGTATGCGCCTGGCCGCGCTCTTTCTGTTCCAGGGTATTTCGGCGGTCCTTCACAAAATGCTCGTTGTCTTTCAACGCGTCCACGGCGTCCTCGTAGCGGCTGATGTACCAGATGGTAGAGCCATCCGGCGCGATGTGGGGGTAGATAGGATCATCGCGACGCAGGGCGGCAAACGTGGGGAAGGGATCCGCCTTAAAGTGGGGGCTGAAGAGATCGTAGGCGGGGGAAACGGCCGTTTTCAAACTATCGTCTGGCTGCATAAAATCCTCTTACCTGCCCGCCTTCGTCCTGGGGACAGGCGTGATAATTGTAACATGATCTTCCCGGCGAGAAGATGATATTCGTCACCACTCCAGGCTTAACCTGACGAAGGGCAAACGAGGATAATCCTGACGTAGTTTCTCGAAAAAGCGTTTGGCGGCGTTGCGTTCACAATCGTTTTTGCTCTCGCCATCTTGCCGAATAATTAGCTCCGCAGTCAGAGGAATCACTGTTTTCCTGTCGGAATGAACAAGAGCGCCGCCCAACATCTGTTTGTGCAAGTTCTCTGAACGGTAGTATTATTTCAAAACGAATAAAGGGCAACCAGGATATAGTTGAACTCATGACATTTCAAATCGACCCCACCCTCATTCCCTTTTTTGAGCCAAAAGGCATCGTCCTCATTGGCGCTTCTACAAAGCCGACCAGCTTAGGCTTTGGCGTGGCGCGGAATATGGTGCAATGCGGCTATCCCGGCGCGATCCATTTTGTCAATCCGAAGGGCGGCCGGCTGTGGGAACGGCCGTTATACCCCACCCTCGCCGCCGTCCCCAACCCGGTCGATCTGGCGGTGCTGCTCATCCCTGCCCCGTTGGCCCCACAAACCCTGGCAGACTGCGGCGAGCGCGGCATTCGCGCCGCCATCATCGCCTCCGGCGGCTTCCGCGAAACGGGTGAAACCGGCGCTGCCCTGGAAGCCGACTGTTTGCGTATCGCCCGGCAGTACAATATGCGCCTTATCGGTCCCAACTGCATCGGCCTGCTAGACACCCACCTGCCCCTAGACACCACTTTCCTGACCCCGCCCGGTCCCAATCGCGGCGATATTGCCTTCATCAGCCATTCCGGCGCTATCTGCGCCGCTCTGATCGACTGGTCATTTGGGCAGGGCTTCGGCTTTTCGCGGCTGGTGAGCCTGGGCAATCAGGTCGACGTCAGCGAAACCGACGTGCTGTCCCCCATCGCCAGCGACCCGCACACCAGAGTGGTGGCGCTGTATCTGGAAGGGGTGAAAAACGGCCGTTCCTTCATCCAACAAGCCGGCCAGATTACCCCACATAAACCGGTAGTGGCACTCAAAGCCGGACGCTTTGCCGCCGGGCAGCAGGCGGCGGCCTCCCACACCGGCGCATTGGCGGGCAGCGAGGCCGCCTTCAACGCCGCTTTCCGCCGGGCGGGCGTCATTCGCGCCGCCAGCAGTGAGGAACAGTTCGACTGGGCGCGGGCGCTGGCATGGTGCCCGCTGCCGGCAGGACGAAACGCAGCGGTGCTGACCAACGGCGGCGGCCCCGGCGTCACCGCCGCCGACGCCCTGGAGAGCAATGGTCTGCGCCTGGCGTCTCTAAAGGAGAACACGCTGGCCCAACTGCAAGCCATCCTGCCGCCGTTTGCCAGCCTGCACAACCCGGTGGATATGCTGGCTTCTGCTTCCCCCACTAACTACGCGCACTGTTTGCAGATTCTCCTGGACGACGAGCAGGTCCACAGCGTACTGGTGATTTTGCCGCCGCCGCCCATGTTCAGCGCCGGGGCGGTGGCGCAGGCATTGATCCCGGTCATCACTACCGCCAACAAGCCGGTGGTGGTGGCGCTGATGGGTGAACGGCTCATTCCCGAAGCAGCGCAGCATTTCCGCGCCGCCCGCGTGGCGGAATACCGCTTTCCGGAGCGCGCCGCCGGCGCCCTGGCCGTGCTGGCTGAACGGGCTGATTTCCTGACGCGGGGACCACAAACGGCCGTTACCCTATCAGATATAAATACTGAAACGGTGCGTCAACTGCTGGCGGCTCAGACTGGTCCCATCTTACCCATTGAAACCCTCAACCAGATGCTGACGGCTTATGGCATCCGGGTTCCGGCTCTGGCGCTGGCTGATTCAGCGGAAACGGCCGTTTCTCAGGCCAACGCCATCGGCTATCCCGTCGCCCTCAAAATCGCCTCGCCCGGCATCCTGCACAAGTCGGACGTGGGCGGCGTGGTTTTGAACGTGGCCTCGCCGGAAGATGTCGCCGCCGCGTTTGCAGCCCTTATCGAGCGGGCCAAAGCCGCCCAGCCCCAGGCGCACATTCTGGGCGTCCACGTGCAAGCCATGATTCCAGCGGGACAAGAGGTCATTATCGGCGCGGTGCAGGACCCGTTGTTTGGCCCGCTGCTGATGTTTGGCTCCGGCGGCGTGGAGGTAGAGGGGTTAAAAGACGTGGCCTTTGCCCTGGCGCCGCTCACCGAGGCAGACGCCCACTACCTGCTCGCCCATACCTGGGCAGGGAAAAAGCTGGGTGGCTTTCGCAATGTGACAGCGGGGGATGAAACGGCCGTTCTCGACGCCCTGTTCCGCCTCAGTCAGCTCGTTTCCGACTTCCCGCAGCTCGCAGAAATCGAAATCAATCCTCTGCACGTCGCCGCCAAAGGCGTCTACGCTCTGGATGTGCGGGGGACTTTAGCCGGTTAGCCGGTTGCTGTTCACTGTCAACCGTCCACTGCAAACCAACCCTACCAGGCACTAAACAGACCGGTACTTTTAGTAATGTGGTAGGCGCCTTTTTCTTCGATTTCCTGAGTGATGTGGGCGGTGAGCTGATTGGTGAGGGCAACGGCCGTTTCGCCGTTCAGGTCCAACCCATTGACCATAGACATAGATTGCATGTAGGCTATCAGCGGGGCGGGGTCGGTGACTTGCAGGCTGTCCTCATAGGGCAAAAGGTCTACATGGTCAAAAACCGGAGCCAGCAGGGAACGGCCGTTTTCCAGGCGGAAAGCGAGATGAGGCCAGGCCAGTTCGGCTGCCGGTGGGGCAAATTGGAGAGTCAGTTCCTTGATTTCACGCATGTGGTCAGCGCCATTGGTAGCGGTATAAAAACGCCCTGGGCTGAGCTTGTCGAAGTTGCCGTTTGGGCGAAGCACTCGTCTTACCTCTGCCAGCGCCGCAGCCAGATGGGGCACATGGTAGAGCATGTGGTTGGCGACTACCACGTCAAAACTGTTGTCAGCAAACGGAATGTCTTCGATGTTCACCGTCTGAAAACGAAAATCGTGGCCGCTCTGCGCCAGGGCAGCTTCCGCCTCCGCCACCATGCCGTCTGAAAAATCGGATAACGTAATCCGGCAATTGGCCGGAATCCGGTCCAGATTGCTGCGCCACAACCAGCCTGGTCCACAGCCGCATTCCAGCACCGCCATGCCCGGCCGGAGCGCCATCTGATCAAACACCCACGCCTGCCAGTCATGGGGGCTGGTGCTGTACAGGCGATGCAAATTGGCGCGGGCGTCCAGGTTGCCGGAATCACGATACTGCTGGTCGCGCAAATATGTTTTGTCTTGAAAAATTGCTTTTTCGCTCATGATTTTTCCTCATTTTAAAGTCTTAGTCTGATTGGCATACTTCATTCAACACAAAGGTGCAAAGAATAGAAAATGCAAAGATATTTCTGGGTCTTTTTTGCTCCTTTGGGTTCAATCACAGTTAACTTTGGAGTTTCCGGATTAGACCAATCTTTGAGATTGGTCCAATCTCCCCAAATTTTTGATTTTTGGTAAGGTCCGATTTTACCAATAAGTGAGTGTCGTGGAGAGCCTGTTTCTGCTACGAAAGGGCAACAAATGGCGCTTCGTTATGGTTTTGTAAGGACTTTGTGTAAGAATCATGACGGCAGCAGCATCAAGATATCTCAGACAGCGCCTGAAACCAAACATATTTTGCAGGACTACAATAAGGAGATAAGTCATTTGAAAAATTTTAGATATTTGTTCTTGTTGGTTGCCTTAACTGTTTTTGTGTTGTCAGGCTGTTCTATCGGCGTGGAGCAGACGGTGGAGATGCCTGTAGAGATGAGGGGTGGTGTGGAAACGGCCGTTTCCGCCCAAACAGCCCCGCCAGGAGCCAATCCCCCACCCGGTTACGACAGCCAAAGCTGGGCCGACATCCTCGCCGAAGCCAATGGGCAAGAAGTCAACTTCTACATGTGGGGCGGCAGCGACTTGATTAACCGCTGGGTCACAGAAGAAGTGGGACAGGCCGTCAAAGAACAGTATGGCGTCACCCTCAACCTGGTACCGGTAGCCGATTCTCCCGAATATGTGAACAAGGTGTTGGGCGAAAAAGAAGCAGGCCGCGATGCAGACGGCTCCGTGGATCTGGTGTGGGTTAACGGCGAGAACTTCCGCACCATGCGCCAGGGGGATTTGCTCTATGGCAGTTGGGCGCAGTTTTTGCCCAACTCGGTCTACGTCAACCAGGCAGACCCCAGCGTCGCCAACGATTTTGGCTTTCCCGTAGAGGGCTACGAGTCCCCCTACGGCAAAGCGCAGTTTGTGATGATCTACGACAGCGCCAGGGTGCCGGAGCCGCCCAAAACCATCGACGACCTCCTGGCCTGGATCGAAGCGAATCCGGGTAAATTCACCTATCCCGCGCCGCCCGATTTCACCGGCAGCGCTTTTGTGCGCCATATTTGCTACTGGGCTGCCGGCGGTTACGAAAACTTGCTGGGCGAGTTCGACCAGGCCGCCTTTGATGCCCACCTTCCTGCTTGTTATGAAACGCTGAACGCCATCGAACCTCACCTGTGGCGCGCAGGCCAGACCTATCCTGAAAACCACAGCCGCCATCAAGACTTGTTCGCCAACGGGGAAGTCTATTTTGACATGGCTTATAATCCGGCGGAAGCGGCGAGTTTGGTGGCAAACGGCCGTTATCCGGAATCCACGCGCACCTTCGTTTTTGAGACGGGCACCATCGCCAATACCCACTACGTCGCCATTCCCTACAACTCGCCCCACAAAGCCGCCGCCATGGTCGTCGCCAACTACCTGCTCTCGCCAGAGGCGCAGCTCAGCAAGGCCCTGCCCGACAACTGGGGCGACCTGCCCGTACTCGACCCGGCGCTGATGCCGGCCGACCTGCAAACTGCCTTCGCCGCCGTCCCCCGCGACCCCGCCACCCTCTCCACCGAAGAACTCGCCGCCCACCGCCTGCCCGAACTGCAAGCCCCCTGGCTGACAGCCATTGAACAGGGCTGGGAAGCGGAAGTACTGCAAAAATGATGGGGTGATGGGGTGATAGGGTGATAGGGTGTGATAACACCTCCACACCTCTACACCCCATCACCCCATCACCTCTACAAATCCCATGACCAGTCGTCTAAAAATCCCTCTCTTACTGGCTCCCGCCCTCACCGTCATTCTGCTGTTTTTTGTGGGCGGATTGGCGCTGGCGGTGATGCAGAGTCTGGGTTACATGCCCATTATCGGACGCTATGAAGTGTCGTTGGACGCCTATCGGGCCATTTTCAGCCGGGTGGATTTTTACCGTTCGCTGCTTCTGACGACCTGGATTGGGGTGATGAGCACGGCCGTTTCTACCATCCTGGCCCTTATTTGTGCTTTGGCTTTGCGCCGGATGGTCCGTGGACGGCGCATCACCAC
>JAWOGU010000374.1:0-7823 GCA_046496595.1 Chloroflexota bacterium | reverse complement strand
CATCAATCACCACTCTGCCGGGGGGTTTGGGTCCGGCGAAAATCCACCGTTTGCGGTTTTCCAGCGGCGTTTCCAGGGCAGCAAAGCGGGTGCCAACTTGTTCACCGCGCACCACCCGTAAGATCACATCCGGCGCTGCCCCCGCCGCGATGACCACGTCAGTCCCGGCGCGCCGGGCGGCGTCGGCGGCTTGCAGTTTGGTCGCCATGCCGCCGGTACCTAACACGGTGGCCGTACCACCGGCAATCTGGCGCAGGGTTTCGTCGATGTGGTGTACTTCGGGAATGAGCGCGGCGTCTGGATGCGTGCGCGGGTCGGCGGAGAAAAGGCCGGGCTGGTCAGTCAGCAGAATTAGCAAGTTGGCTTCTGCCAGAATGGCAACCAGGGCGGAGAGATTGTCATTATCGCCTACGCGGATTTCTTCGGTGGTGACGGCGTCGTTTTCGTTGATAATGGGCACGACGTGGTGTTCCACCATCGCGTGCAGCGTGTCGCGGGCGTTGAGAAAGCGGCGCCGGTGTTCCGTGTCGGCGCGGGTAAGCAGCATCTGGCCGACGTGAATGCCGTAAATTTCAAAAAAGCGCTCCCAGTTCCACATTAGCCAGCTCTGGCCGACGGCGGCTAACAACTGCTTACTGGCCAAAGTGGGTGGCAGTTCCGGGAAATTCATGCGCTGTTTACCAGCGGCAATGGCGCCGGAGGAGCAAATGATGATCTCTTTGCCCTGTTTGTGCAGAGCGGCGCACTGGCGCACGATGTCGATCATGTGGGGCCAATCCAGATTGGGGGTTCCGCCAGTGAGAACGCTGGTGCCGAGTTTGATGACGATTCGTTGATACATTTCTTAATAGCCGGCTTCGCGGTTGACGAGGTTGAGCAGGGGTTTGCCATGCAGGTAGCGGCGCAGGTTTTCGGCGAACAGGTCGATAGCGCGTTCGTCGTAGTAGGGGGTGAAACCGCTGACGTGGGGGGTGAGGATGACGTTTTCAAGCTGCCAGAGCGGGCTGTCGTTGGGCAGAGGTTCTTCTTCGAACACGTCGAGGCCGGCGCCGGCAATCCAGCCTTTTTTCAGGGCGCGGACCAGGTCTTTTTCGTTGACGGTGCCGCCGCGGCCAATGTTAATGAAGAAGGCGGTTGGCTTCATGGCGCGGAAGATTTCTTCGTTGAAGAGATGGTGGGTTTTTTCGGTGTCGGGCAGGGTGTTGACGACAAAATCGCATTCCGCCACCATGGAACGGGTGGCTTCCCCGGGATAGATGCGGTGAGGCAGGCTGCCTTGGGGATCGCCGGTGTCTGGCAGAGTGTAGCCGTGGTCGGCGATGTGGCGGGCGTCTCGCTTGGCGGCGAGGATGGTCATGCCGAAGCAGGCGGCGAGGCGGGCCAGTTCACGGCCAATGCTGCCATAGCCGACGATGCCCAGAGTTTGCCCGCTTAATTCTGTGGGCAGGTAATTTTCCCAGCGATTTTGGGGCCATTTACCCTGGTTTTTGACTTTGAACCAGGTAGGGATGCGCTGCGCCCAGGCCAGTATTTGGGCGAGGGCGTATTGGGCCATGTTGGGCGCATGGATGCCGCTGGTGCTGGTGATGAGGATGTCGCTGTCCCAGAAGGGAGCGTCTATGATGTGATTGACGCCGGCAGAGTGCATTTGCACCCAGCGCAGGTTTGGGGCGAATTCAGGCCGAGGCAGGCTGCCGAGCGTGTAGATGATTTCGGCTGTGGTGTGGTGGTCTTCGGGATAACGGCCGTTTGGTCCTGTGTATTGCTTAATCTGTATGTCAGTGGAGACAGCGCGTAGTTTGTTGAGCAGGCTTTCCGAAAAAGGCATGGTTACAAGAACTTCTATCATGTTCTTTCCTTAAACTTTTGGCTAAGACCGAGGCGTGGGAAGTAAAAGACTGCGATGCTAAAAATGATGGTGAGCACGGCAGCGATGATGAGCCAGGGGGGATTTTCTAAAGTAGCGCCGCCCAGTGCTGTTCCATTGTTGTTGGAGGCGTTTCCGTCTGTTGACTCCCCGGATGAGGGGTTGGCAGGATAGGCTTCATCGTCCGAATTGCTGTACTCGCTGGTGGCGGTGGGGTCTGGGGAGGAAGTGGCAGTGGGCGGCGTGTTAACGGCCGTTATTACCGCAGTGCTGGTAGGCGGCAGTTTGGTCACCGGTCCTGGCGTGACGCTGCTGCCGGAGGTGGCCGGCTCGTTTTCGCCGTCACCCTTGCCAAACATGACAGCCCAGTAGGCGCGGCCGCTTTCGGCGCCCACGGTTAAGGCGACACCGAATTCGGTGTAATCCTCGCTGGTGATTAGGCTTTCGTGCAGTTCCCGCTCAGACCACCAGTCCCAGGCGGCGTCAGCGCCGCCGAAACCGCCAAAGATGATTTCGGTGACGTGGGCATTATACCCGGCGCGGTCGGCGCGCTGCTGGGGGTTGGCGCCATTGTCGTCATAGTGACTGATGAATTCATTAGCGGCCATGGTGTCGGTTACCCATTGAGCGCCCTGAGCCAATGAATCGTTGTAGGTGTAAGCGGGCAGACCCAGTTCTCGCCGGTGGTCGTTGATACGTTGGGCCATGGAAACGGCCGTTTCTGTAGTGATGGTTGGGGCTTCATCTTGAGCCGGGAAAGACTCTAGCCCTGACGCAAAAATTTGCTTTGAAGAAACTGCGAACAGGGGCCACAAAGCAAATAGCAGTAACAAATTCTTTTGTTTCATAATAGCGAGAGTGTAGCATATTTGTCCGGTTGGTACAGATTTCTAGGCTAAGTTTCAGGTAATTCCTAGAAAGTTTTGAGGACTGGGGACAGGTTTGCGACTATATCCCTGTTTTGTGCGTAATGAAATTGCAGAAGAGAACTTTTGCTCACACTTACCCACTGACTGAAAAGAGGAGGTACAAGAGAATGGAAAAGCGAGGTTCGATCATTGGCGGCATGATCCTCATCCTGTTGGGTGCGGGGATCTTAATGCTGCAACTTTTCCCTGAACTGGCCGAGTTTTTTGACATGAGCCAGCAATGGCCGTTGATTATTTTGTTTGCCGGTTTTCTGTTTTTGTTAGGCGCTTTGTTTGGCAATCCGCCGCTGGCGATACCGGGCATGGTCATTAGTGGTACCGGATTGATTTTGTATTACCAAAACAGCAGCGGCGATTGGGCCAGTTGGTCCTATATCTGGTCTCTGTATCCCGGATTTGTGGGACTGGGCATTATTTTGATGCACACGCTGCAAGGAACGTGGCGGCAGGGTGTGCGGGAAGGCGGCGGCTTATTGATAATCAGCGCCATCTTGTTCGTGGTGTTTGGCGCATTTTTCACTGGTTTGGGTGATTTGTCGCGGTGGTGGCCGGTGTTCATTATTTTGGGCGGTTTATGGCTGCTCTGGAAGAACCGCCCGTCTGCGATCAAGGGAAAAAAGTTAGATTGACGCGGATTGGCCGCTTGCAACCATTAGCCGACCTTTGCGTATTAGAGGGTGAACTTTAAAGCAAAATGATAACTTGTGGAGGTAAACAAGATGAAAAACAAAAAATTGGTGCGTAAACAAGATGACAGAATGCTGTTTGGCGTGGCAGCCGGTCTGGCCGATTACGTTGGCGTGGATCCGGTCATCATCCGCCTGCTGTTTGTGCTGCTGACGCTGCTGGGCGCTCATGGTGTGCTTATTTATCTGGTTTTGTTGATCGTAATGCCGGAAGAAGAAGCGCCGGTCGCCAAAGCGAATCCCTTTGATGAAGATGAGATTGTGATCAAGGGTATGTAGCGGCTGACAAGGTAATGCTGTTATCTCTGGTACAGGCATGATGATGCCTGCCTCAATCTCCTGACGCCAGAGTTGCAGAAACGGCCGTTCTCGTTAGCTAATGCGGGAACGGCCGTTTTTTTGTGTTTCCCCCTTTTGTTTCGAGTATAATCCCCCGCATGGCATCCTTATTACGTAAATTGAGAACATTGTTTAAAGCTTCTTTACACGAAGCCGCTGATAAAGCGCTGCAAAAAAGCGACCTGGCCGTTTATGACGAATACATTCGGCAGGCCGAGACCGAAGTGGCCGAATTCAAGCGTTCCATCGAGCCTATGTTTGCCCAGGTAAAGACCTCCATGCGGCGGCGGGAAGCCTTAGCCAACAAAGCCGCCGAACAGGATTTGATGGTAGACCATTGCTTGAAAAACGGTCAAAAAACCGAGGCGATGGTCATGCAAAAACAGTTCAGCTCCACGATGAATCTCATTCGCACCTACGATGAATCCCTGGAGAAGCAGGTGTCGGCGGCCGAAACGTTGAAAGATGTGCAGGTCAAGTTAGAGGGTCGGCTGGCTATTGCCAAACAGGAACGGGAGGAACTCTCGTTTTTGTTGAAAATGGCAAAAGCCAAAGAGATTTCTACACAGGCCATGAGGTCTTTGGATAATCTCATTGAAAGCGAAGATACCGAGGTGGCTCAGGCGGCCGAAAACATTCGACGGCGGCTGGATCACGCTGATGCTGCCTGGGAGATACAGGCCAGCAGTCTGGACAATCAGCTTGATGACGCCATGCAGAGTTTGGAAGTCGAGGCCGAATTAGCAGCCCGTATGGAGCGCCTGGGCCTGAATTGACAAGGGTCGATTTACGATTGAACCAGTAAGACCCCAATCGTCAATCAGCAATCGGCAATCGTAATTGGGATGAATATTGCACTCGTACATGACTGGATGAATCAAATAGGGGGCGCCGAAGATGTTTTGGAGGCGCTTGTTGATCTGTACCCCTATCGTCCCATCTACACCTCCATGTATTCACCCAAAGCAATGCCTGTTCATTGGCGGGAATGGGACATCCACACCTCATTTATTGATCGCCTGCCTTTTGCCTATACCAGGCAGCAGTTTTACTTTCCGCTCTATCCTTATGCGTTTGAGCAGTTTGATTTTCGCGAGCATGACCTGGTTATCAGCAATAAAAGCGGCTTTTGTCATGGCATCATCACTGGCCCGGAAACGGTCCACATCTGCTACTGCCTGACGCCAACCAGATACGTCTGGCGTTACCATCAATATGCCGAACAAGAAAATTTAGGGCGGCTATCGCGCCGGATTTTGCCGCCTTATCTCACTATTTTGCGTTTATGGGATCGGCTGGCGGCGGATCGGGTGGACTATTTCATTGCCATATCGGAAGAGGTTCGTCGGCGAATCGCTAAAATTTACCATCGAGATTCGGTTATTATTCATCCGCCGGTGGAAACGATCCGATTTCAACCGGCGAGCCGGGTTGAGGATTATTATCTGTTTGTCGGCCGGCTGGTGCCTTATCGCCGTTTAGATGTGTTGATTGAGGCGTTTAACAAGTTGGATAGACCTTTGTACATTGCGGGCAAAGGCCGTGACCGGGAACGACTGGAAGCGCTGGCGAACCCCAATGTAAAGTTCCTGGGGTATGTGCCGGATGAGGATTTGCCGGATCTCATGTCTCGCTGCCGGGCGTTTCTGTTTCCGGGCGAAGAGGACTTTGGCATTGCGCCCATTCAGGCAATGGCGGCGGGGCGGCCGGTGATTGCCTATGCCGGCGGTGGGGCGCTGGAGACGGTGCGGCATGGTGAGACGGGCTGGTTGTTTACGCAGCAGTCTGTGCAAGCCATTGTGGCGGCGGTGGAAGCGTTTGACCCGGAGGCTGTGGATGTAAGTTTTATCAATACCCATGCGGCGCAGTATGACGTGTCGGTATTTAAGCAGAAGCTGGCGCAGTTTGTGGACGAGAAGATGGCAAAGGAGAAACGGCCGTTTCTGACCGGTCCGTGAGTGGTTATGGAATTAAGACGATATTGGCAAATTATCAGGCGGCGCTGGCTGCTCATCGTCATTCCGGTGGCGGCGGCGGCGCTGTTTACCGTGCTTACCTATCAGCGCCCCGCCATGTATTACAACGTGGGCATGCACTATCTGGTAAGCCAGACGCCCTCAGCAGGCGCCTCCGCCGCCGACGAACAGCGCTATTACAATTGGCTGACGTCAGAATACGTCGTCAATGGCCTGACGGATTGGGTGAAGGGGGGTGAATTTGCCGCAGCGGTCAGCCAGGCGCTGGCGGCCGACGGGCTGGATATTCCGGCTGGCGCCGTGCAAGGCGCGTTAGCGGCGGACAATGTGCGCAGCAGACTGGAGATTTCGCTGAATTATGCGGACGCGGCGGTCCTGGCCGCGATGATTGAGGCGGTGACGGCCGTTCTGCAAGAGCAAAATGCGGCTGCTTTGCCACAACTGGGGGGAGAAACGGCCGTTATTGTGCCCATCAGCCAACCCGTCATCAACCCCATTTCGCCCGGTATTCGTAGCCAGCTTGATTTGCCATTGCGTATTCTGGTCGCCTTATTTGCCGGTATCGGCCTGGCGTTACTCGTTGAATACCTGGATCCCACCATCCGTGAATCGCGTGACCTGGAGGAAATAGGGTTATCCGTTATCGCCGAAGTTCCTAAAAAATAAGCGAAAACCCTGCGTTCAAACAAGTAATGTCAGTATTCTCAAACATGACGCCTGGAAAAATAACCCGAACACAATATGTAATGTTTGGATTGCTGGCTGTTGCGAGTCTCTTATTGTTAAGCTGGTTGAGTAAACAGTTGCATCTGACGAGTTGGGACTTTCGTAACAACCTGTGGTCACCGGCGACCTTATTGGTTTCCGGAAAAAGCCCTTATGCGATACAAACAATTTCTCCAGATGGCAACGCAGTTTGGTTTCCAGTGGCAATAGGAGCATTTTTGCCGCTTGGCTGGCTTTCATTATCCTATGCCAGTGTTATCTGGCTGTTTCTGAACATAGGCTTGATTATTGTATTGGTGGTTATGGCTGCCAACGGCGAAAAACCGAGAATTTTCCCTTTTGCCATGGGTTTGCTGATCATTTTTCTGCATCCCCGGGTTATCGCCCATTTACAATTAGGTCAGTATACGGTTTTTGCGACCACCATGTTTCTGTTGGCCGCCTATGCTGTCTCAAATAAAAAAATCTTGTTGGCAGCTTTTTTGGTAGCCATTGCCCTGGCTAAACCACAGTTAGGTTTTCTGGTGGTACCAGGCATTGCTGTTGCCTGTTTTAAGCTATACGGACTAAGAAAAGCGATCCAATATCTGGTATATTTATCGTTGATTACGCTGCTTTTCTCTCTTCCTTTATTTGTTGGTTATCGGAATTGGATACCCGATTTCGTGACAGCCTTGCAGCATAATCCGGGATGGGCGCAGCCCTCATTTCTAAGCGTTTTACAAAATTTTGCAGGCGTTTCGGCAGTTTTGGTCTGGTTATTGTTTGCGCTTATGTTTTTTTCAGCCAATATCTGGCTTTGGTACCGGCTGCCGCCACTGGACGTGATTTATTGGAGTATGGCCTTGACTCCGCTCATTACGCCTTATGTGTGGAGCTGGGACTTTGTGATGATGCTGCCGCTCTTTGTGCGCGTGCTGTATGAACTCAGGCGGCGTTGGTCTTATCTGGTATTATTGGGTGGTTATGTCATCATGTGGTGGTTGATGCTTCAGGTTGTGCTGCAGACGGCTGGCGACGACCAATTCTTCGTGTGGGTGTCGTGGATGACCATTTTAGTGATTTTTGCAGCATTGGCTCTCGAGAAAAAACTAGGGGAAAACCCTAAGCCTATATTTCGCACATTAAAAACCAAATAGAGAGATAAAAGGTGGCAAAGATGCCTCTTTCATGGCAAAGTTTATGGTGCAAACCCACTTCACCGGAGGCACCTTCTCATGAATTTTGCCACGAAAAACAAAAGCGCACGAGTTTTGGTTTGGTTTATCTGGTTCATTGCCTTATTGGTATTCTGCCAACC
>JAWOGU010000212.1:0-4549 GCA_046496595.1 Chloroflexota bacterium | reverse complement strand
TCTGACCATGCCGTCAGCGAGGCGCTCTACCTGACCGATCCCGATGGGCATGGCATTGAGATTTACCGCGACCGGCCGCGGGCAGAGTGGCCTTACCTGGGCGGGACTCTCCAGATGGGCACGGAGCCGTTCGACGTAAATGGCGTATTGGCAGAGCTAAACGGCGTTTCCTCTTCTGATTGGACCTCGCTCGATCCCAAAACGATGATGGGACACGTTCATTTGCACATCGGCCATTTGCAGACTGCCCTCGATTTTTATACGGATGTGGTGGGCTTTGACCTGGTGATGCGGTATGGGCCATCTGCCGGTTTTGTGTCGGCGGGTGGTTATCATCACCATTTGGGGCTGAACACCTGGGCGGGTGTGGGGGCGCTGCCGCCAGCAGCCGATACTGCGCGTTTGCTCTGGTATGAGATTGTGGTGGGGGATGAAACGCTTAGCGCTGAGCTTGCCGAAGTAGCCGTTACCGACCTGGAAACGAGGTTAAAAAGTGCGGGCGTGGCGGTGGTGAGAAACAGCCACTTCGACAAGCTCAGTGCTGGCAGTTCCCTCCAATTCCAAGACCTCTCCGCCAACACAATTCACGTTCACGCCGCCTCATTTTAAACGCAGTACACTCTTCGTTAATCATCTCTCAAATTTCTTCTTTTGTGGCCGAAATGATTCAGGCATAGAATTTTTTTGGCGTCCTTGCTGTTACATTTGTGCTTTTATGCAGTATGGCTGCCCTGCACCTGCCGACCCCTAAACTCACAGAACTTCTATAGATGTTCAGAAAAACATTTGGGGTTTGTAGTAACGACTTTAGTTGTTGAATGCACCGCTAAAGTCGTTACTACAAACCAAAACATATAGCATCAATGGGAGCCATGTAACAGGATTGTGAGCAATCGGGCCTTGTGTTGTGTAGAAGATTGTTATTAGCCATATGCTTGATAGTGGGCTACATAACACAAAAGAATCAGAGAGATTTTAATTAACATGGAAATACTGCAAAACATTTTCGAATTTGTGATTCATCTGGACAGCCATCTGGAAATAATCATTTCTCAAATTGGGGTCTGGTCATATTTGCTACTGTTCACGATCATTTTTGCGGAAACAGGATTGGTGATTATGCCATTTTTACCGGGTGATTCACTGCTTTTTGTGGCGGGCGCTTTGGCCGGCAAGGGCATGATGAACATTGCCTTGCTGTTTCTCATTTTAGCGTCTGCTGCCATTTTGGGAGACACCATAAATTATTGGCTGGGAAGCTGGATTGGCGCTAAAGCGTTCGACGGCCGTTTTCGTTTCCTGAAGCCCGAACATCTGGAAAGGACGCATCAGTTTTTTGAGAAGCATGGCGGCAAGGCCGTTATTTTGGGCCGTTTTGTGCCGGTGATGCGCACTTTTGTGCCGTTTGTAGCGGGTATGGGTTCCATGAACTACGGCCGTTTTATCTCGTACAATATTTTGGGCGGCGTGTTGTGGGTGAGTATTTTCCTCTTGGGGGGCTATTTCTTCGGCTCCATCCCCTTTGTACAAGACAATTTCGCGCTGGTCATCATCGTCGTGATTGCCCTGTCTGTGATGCCGGTGGTATGGGAAGTGTTGAACGAAAAAGTGATCCTTCCCCGGCATCCCCGACTGCATGAGGATCAAACTTTGTCCTGATAGGAAGTTTTATCTACTTCGCCACGTCACCAGCATCGGTAGCCCATTCTTCGGCCGCAACGTAATCAGCGGCTCCGGTGTTACCACCTGTCCCGGCGCTAGATCCAGCCGGTAATGCTGCGCAATCGTCGCCAGCAGCAAAATCGCCTCCGTCATGGCAAAATGATTGCCGATACACATGCGCGGTCCGCCGCCAAACGGCAGGTAAGCGTAACGGGGCCGCGCTTTTTCCTGCTCTGGCGTGAAGCGTTCCGGGTCGAACTGGAACGGCTCCGGCCAAAAGTCGGGGTGGTGGTGGATGAGGTAGGTGCTGATGGAGAGAAACGACTTTGGCGGAATGGGGTAACCCGCCAGTTCATCCCAATCAATCGCCGTGCGCGAGATAAACCAGGCAGGCGGATACAACCGCATCGATTCTTTAATCACCTTTTCCGTGTAAACCAACTGCGGAATATCCGCCATCGTAGGCACGCGCCCCGTCAATACCTCCTCTAGCTCTCGCTCTAGCTCTTCTCTCTGTTCAGGATGCTGCGCGAGCAGAGTCCACGTCCAGGCCAGGGCATTGGCGGTGGTTTCGTGCCCGGCGATGAGCAGGGTGATGGTTTCGTCGCGGATTTGCTCGTCGGTCATGCGTTCGCCGGTATCTTCGTCCTGCGCTTCGATGAGCAGGGTGAGCATGTCGTCGTTGCCGTGCAGGGGGTTGGCGCGGCGCTCGGCGATGAGACCGTAGATGATGCTGTTGAGTTCGGCCATGCCTGCCCGGTACTTATTCATGCCGGCCGTGGGCAGCCAGGGCGCAATCACAAACAGGGGATCGAGCGAACCCAGATATTCGTTTACATTACTAAAAGCGCGGCTGAAGGAAACGGCCGTTTCCCCAATATCCAGACTAAACAGCGCCCGGCTCACAATATCCATCGTCAGGCCCGTCATCGCTTCGGCCACGTCCAGCGGTTCGCCAGCCTTAATCTCGGTTCCCCAACGGCCCAGCATCCGTTCCGCCGCCTCTGTCATGACGCTGCCCAGGGCGTGGATGCGTTTGCGGTGGAACAGCGGCTGCATCAAGCGCCGCTGCCGCAGCCAGAAGGCGCCTTCGCTGGAAATCAGGCCGTTGCCGGAGACGCGGCGCAGGATGTTGTAATCAATGGACTGCTTGTTGTAGTTGCGGTGATTGTCTTGCAGCAGGCGCTGGGCAAAGTCGGGATGACCCAGGCGGTAGACGTACCAGAGGGCGATGCGGTAGTAGAGGATGTCGCCGTACTGGTCGCGTGATTCAAACATGAAATCGAAGTTGCCGGCCTGGGCGCGCGCCAGATTGCCGGTGATCAAGTTGCCTTTGGGGCCGGGAGGTCGTTTGATTTTTGAAATTGCCATTAGTTATTTGTCACGATGGGCAGATAGGCGGCGGGTTCCAGGCCGATGCCTGCCGCCCACCGGATGCCGCCCAGGATGTGCTGGCGGAACAGGGGTTCAGCGTAACTGCTTTTTGTGTGGCCCATGCCGGTGTACCAGGAACGGCCGTTTTCAAACAAATGGTACCAGGAAATCGGATGCACATCGCCCATTGTGCCGCCAACATACGTCGTTTCGTCCAGATTCAGCAGCACATTTACCCGATCCGCCGGATTGTCGGCAAAATTATACCACTCGTCGGTGCGCGTCCACGTGAACGGTAGTCCTTGCGTGGACAAATGATCCGGATCGACCACGTGGGCATCGGCCTGGTGCACGCCGGGCGGGTGGTCGCTGAAATAAGCGCCCACAAGCTGCCCGTACCAGGGCCAGCCATACTCCGTATCGGAAGCGCTGTGGATGCCGACAAAGCCGCCGCCGTTTTGCACAAAACGCTGCATGGCGGCCTGCTGCGCGCCGTTCAAAATATCGCCGGAGGTCAAGAGAAAAATGACGACGCGGTAAGGGGCCAGCCCGCTGTCGCTGAAGACGCCCGCGTCTTCCGTGGCGTGGACCTGGAAATTGTGCTGCTGGCCCAACGCCTGGATGGCGGCGATGCCGTCGGGAATGGAACTGTGCCGGAATCCGGCCGTTTTGCTGAAGACGAGTACGGAAAAAAGAGGCGATTCTGTATTCATAGGCGTTGCTGTTTCCAAGGCGAAAATCTGGCAGGCGATGAGAGAAACGAGCAGCAAAACAGCAGCCAGGAAACTCATTTTGCTTTGAAATCCAGCCATAAAAAACACTTTCAATGCACTTCTAGAGCGCTGGAACCCCATTGTAGTCCCTTACAATGCACTTCCGCAGCGGTGGAACCCCATTGTAGTCACTTACAATGCACTTCCGCATCGGTGGAACCCCGTTGTAGTCCCTTTCAATGCACTTTCAGAGCGCTGGAACCCCATTGCGGACGGTGCAATATTTCTTTGGCCTCAGCGTACCCTATACACAGTTTCGTTGAAGGTGATATAAGTAGCGGAGTAGTTGGATGCCCCTAAAGCGGTTACCTCTTCAGCCAAGCGAAACTTTAGTGTCGGCTCAAGAACGTCACCCCAGGATACCGACTGCTCTTGAATCACTAATACGTCAGTACCTTCGCGGTAACGCTGCTCCTTTTCCATTAAGGCGTCAAGTATTCTGCAAAGCCTTTCCTCTACAACTTCGAGCATATTCCTCATAGAGGTTGAGTATGAACCTGTGTCGCGCTGCTGTTTACGAATCAAGTATCCACCGTCTCGCTCCAGCGATGAGGTCACTTGAACTCTGATGATTGAGCCATCACGAGATCGAATCTCACCGTCGGGGCCGGCAATAGCTGGTGGTGAGAGACGAAGCGCTTCTGCTTCAGGAAGGCTTCGAGCCAAAAGAAGAAGCGGCCACAACTCCTCTGGAATGTCTTTGTTGATGCCACGGCGTCGCGAGTAGAAGGCGTAGTCTG
>JAWOGU010000078.1:0-6782 GCA_046496595.1 Chloroflexota bacterium | reverse complement strand
GATTGAGGCGGTGACGGCCGTTCTGCAAGAACAGAATGCGGCTGCTTTGCCACAACTGGAGGGAGAAACGGCCGTTATTGTGCCCATCAGCCAACCCGTCATCAACCCCATTTCGCCCGGTATTCGCAGCCAGCTTGATTTGCCATTGCGTATCCTGGTCGCCTTATTTGCCGGTATCGGCCTGGCGTTACTCGTTGAATACCTGGATCCCACCATCCGTGAAGCGCATGAAATAGATGCGATTGGTCTGACAATTTTGGGTGAGATTCCCAAAAAATAATGGAGATAGCGAGGATTGGAATCCTCGGCTACTTTATACGAGGAGTTGTTTGTGGAACTAAGTGATTATTTACGCATTTTGAAACAACGGGGGTGGGTCATTATTCTGGTGGCGCTGTTGACGGCTGCGGCCGCTTTTGGCTTCAGCAAAATGCAGACGGAACAGTTTGAATCTAACCTTAAACTGCTGGTTTTACCCTCCCGCACCGATTTTGGACAGGCGCAGGCCGCCAAAGAATTGCTGCGCAGTTATGAACAATGGCTGGTCAGCCGTTATCGCGCCCAAGATGTCATCAATACCCTTGGCCTGGACATGACGGCCGAAGCGCTGCTGGGAGATGTGAAGGTGGCCTCCGACAATTCTAGTTTTGTCATCCAGATGACGGTGGAAAATTCCAACCCGGATCTGGCAAATGACATCGCCAGAGCGTGGGGCAATCTGTTGATTCAGTGGCAAAATCAGAACAACGATCAATTGCGCAAAGAGGATCGCATCACCATCGAATTTCTGGATGATCCGCAGGCCGGTTTAGCCAGTCCGCAGACAAAAATCAACACGGCCGCCGGTTTTGTGTTTGGCGCTTTGATGGGCGTCATACTTGTCTTTGCGCTGGAATGGTATGAATCTGGCATTGTGAAACGTACGGAAGATGTGGAACGATATCTGGATATGCCGGTGATTGGCACGATTCCCAACCAGTAATCAGTAAACAGTGGACAGTGTGGGCAGTAAACAGTGAGTCTACTGAAAAAACTAACCGCAGAGGGCGCGGAGGAGCGGAGAACAAAAAACCAGAGAAAAACTCCGCGCCCTCTGCGCCTCAGCAGTGAAAAGAGCTTTTTTCGGTAGACTCAACAGTGGACAGTGGATGATAGAGCGAGTGAATTATGAGTTTGATAACTTTGACAGATCCCAATTCGTCAGCGAGTGAGGCATACCGGACTTTACGGACGAATCTTTCTTTTTACAGCCTGGATAATCCTCTGCGCAGTCTGGTTATGACTTCGCCAGCCGTCAGTGCGGATAGGGGAGAAGCGGCGGCCAACCTGGCGGTGACGATGGCGCAAAGTGGTCGCAAAACGCTGCTGGTGGATTGTGATTTAAGACGGCCGTTTCTACACACTTTCTTCGCGCTCGGCAACGATGATGGCCTGACCAACATGATCTTGCACGACACGGAGACGTCGCCTTTGCAGCAGACAAGCGTGGAAAACCTCTGGCTGCTGACCAGCGGCCCCAAACCGCCCAACCCGGCTGATTTGCTCGGTTCCAAAAAAGTGGACCAACTCATCGCCAGCCTCACCGAGCAGTTCGATTTTGTTTTGTTCAACGCGCCGCCGGTAGTGGCGGTATCGGACGCCACGATTTTAGGCGCGAAGGTGGATGGGGTGCTGCTGGTGATCACGGCCGGCAAAACGCGGCGGGATCATGCCGAAAAGGCAAAAGAGATGCTGGCAAAGGCCCGTGTGCGCGTCATTGGGGTGGCTTTGACCAATGCCCCCAAGGATAGTTCACTGGGCGATTACTACAATTAAAAGCTGATGATGACAAACGGCCCGGCGCCTTCCTCCCGAATTTCTCGATCAGAGTGGTTGCTGGTATTAGGGGTAACGCTGATCATGTTGGCGCTAACGGCCGTTCCCTACCTGCTGGCCTACACCACTGCCCAACCCGGTCTGGTCTTCATGGACACCCTCATGAACCCGGAAGACAGCCAGACCTACTTTGCTAAAATGCTGCAAGGCTATGACGGCCGTTGGCTCTATACCATCCCCTTCAGCCCGGAACCTCATGACGCCGCCTTTGTCGGCGTTTTTTACGTCTGGTTGGGGCAGTTGGCGCGGGCGTTGGAGGTGTCGGTAACGGCCGTTTGGCATGGCAGCCGCGTTGTGGCCCAGGTCATCCTCTGTTTCGTCACTTTCTGGTTTGTGGCCCAGTTCAGCCGCAGTCAGAACCATCGCTGGACCGCCTATCTACTGGCCCTCAGCGGTTCCGGGTTGGGTTGGCTGCTTTTCCTGCTCGGCCAACCTTACTGGCTGGACGCCTTTCCGGTTGATTTTAAACAGCCGGGGTCGCACCTCTTTTTCACCCTGCTTACTTACCCCCATATTATTCTGGCAACATCTCTTATCTTGCTCTCTGTGGCTTTCTTGGCGCGATTGGCAGAACGGCCGTCTTGGCCTCTGGCTGTCCTTACCGGCTTCATCCATCTGGCTCTAGGCATCGCCTACCCCTTTCTGCTCTACCTGACGGCGCTGATCGCCGGGCTGCATTATCTGGCCCTGCTCTGGCGCGAACGGCGCATCCTGTGGCTGCTTGGCTGGCAGTACGCCGTTGCCTTCCTCATCCCGCTGCCGCTCTATCTCTACTTCGCCTATACCCTGCGCCAGAACGAAATTTTCCGCGCCTGGGACGTGCAGGCGATCACCCCATCCGCCCCCTGGCCGCATTATCTGGCGGCTTACGCGCCATTCTTGTTGTTTGGCGGCTTGTATGCCTGGAAGCGGCGCCAGGAACGGCCGTCTACGCTCATCCTTTGGCTCTGGGTGCTGGCGGCGGGGCTGCTGCTCTACGCCCCGCTCAACCCGCAGCGCCGTTTTGTCCAGGGAGTTCATGTGCCGCTTTCTATTTTGGCGGCAGGCGGGTTGGTGCTGGTGGTTTTACCCTGGCTGATGGGTACACGGCCGTTTCGCGCCCTGCTCTCTCATGAACGATACTCAGTCACCGGATTATCCCGTTTTATCATCGTCCTGTTTTTGCTGATGATGGGTCTGTCTAATCTCTACCTCTTTACTAGCGTCACCACCTCGGCCGTCATCCAACAGCCAGACTTGCTCTTCAGACCGGAAGATGAACTGGAGGCGGTGGCCTGGCTGCGGGCGGAAAATGACAGAACTGCACCGGAAACGGCCGTTGTCCTGGGTGAGTATCAAACCGGCAATCTGGTGGCGGCGCGGGCCGGTAATCAGGTGCTGGTGGGCCATTGGGCCGAAACCATCGACTACGACAACAAGCTCGCGGAGGCGGCTCAATTCTACGACGAGCAAACCGGGGATGCGTGGCGACAGGCGCTGCTTAAGAAATATGGCATACAGTACGTGTGGCATGGTCCCCGTGAGCAAGCACTGGGGACTTTTCAGCCCGAAACGGCCGTTTATCTGCGTCCCGTCTATCAAAACGAGACGATTACCATTTATACCTTCTCTGAGTAGACGCGCTATTTTGTAAAACGGCCGTCATCCCCTAAAATTCACAAACAGCACATTCAAAAAAGCATGAAAAAAGCGGGGATTAGGAGATTTGGGGATTTTTCTCTGGTTTTAATCCCTTAATCCCCTAATCCCCGCAAATTTTTGAGAGGAGAACACATGAAAGGCTTAATTCTGAGCGGCGGTAAAGGGTCGCGCCTGTACCCCCTGACTTATACCAACGCCAAACAATTGATACCGGTTGCCAATAAACCGGTCCTGGTGCGCGTCATCGAAACCATCCGCGACGCGGGCATCACCGACATTGGTATTGTCGTGGGCGACACCGCGCCCCAAATTCGGGAAGCTATTGGCCGGGGTGATCGCTGGGGCGTTCATATCACCTACATCCCCCAAGACGCGCCGCTGGGTCTGGCTCACGCCGTAAAAATCTCCCGCGAATTTCTGGGCGACGAACGTTTTGTCATGTTCCTGGGCGACAACGTCATCCAGGGCGGCATCAGCCCGCTGATCTCGCAGTTTGCCGACAGTGAATGGAACAGCCAGATTGTGCTGACTCAAATTGACCATCCGGAACAATACGGCGTGGCCGAGTTGGGGGACGACGGACACATTTTGCGTCTGATTGAAAAGCCTAAAAATCCGCCCAGCAATCTGGCGCTGGTGGGCATCTACATGTTTGATCATCACATTTTTGAAGCGGTCAACGGCATCAAACCCTCCTGGCGGGGCGAACTCGAAATCACCGACGCCATCCAATGGCTGGTAGATCACAGCTTCTCCGTGCATCCTTACATACATCGGGGCTGGTGGATTGATACCGGCCGTCCCGATGACATGCTTGCCGCCAATGACGTGGTGCTGGAAGAGATTGACTATGTGGTAGAAGGGTATGTTGACCGCGACAGTCAGGTGGGGCGGCGGGTGACGGTGCAAAAGGGCGCTGAAATCATCAACAGCGTGGTGCGCGGTCCCTCCATCATCGGCGAAAACACGCGCATCATCAACAGCTATATTGGCCCGTTTACCAGCATTGGACATAATGTACTGGTAGAAAACAGCGAGATTGAGCACTCAATGGTGTTGGAAAACTCGCATATTTCGGATATAGAAGCGCGTATTCAAGACAGTCTTATTGGCCGTCATGTGATCATTCAACGCTCACCCATTAAGCCCAAAGCGCTCAAACTCACCTTAGCCGACCACAGTAATGTGGGGATACTTTAGCAGCAGAGCGGCAAGGTGGCAGAGTGGCAGAGTGTGAGCACAAGACTAACCGACTACAAGACAAACCGACTAACCGATTACCTGACCAGGAGATTTTAGATGGCCGATTTTGCGCCTTTCGCCAGACGAATGCAGGCTGACCGCCAGCCGACTGTCTTTATTGAAACATTTGCTTATTACTACGAGCAGCTTGTGGCGGGGGAAACCGGGATGATTTCGGAAGCGGATATTCGCCCGGTGAAAACGCTGCCGGATGTAGAAGCGTTTCCCGCCAAACAGGCATTGTTGGGGCGGAGGGCGATGGGGAAAACGGCCGTTATCAAGCTCAACGGTGGTCTGGGAACCAGCATGGGGCTGGAACAGGCCAAATCCCTGCTGCCCGTCAAAGATAACCTCACTTTTCTCGACATCATTGCCCGCCAAAGCATGAAAGCCAATGTGCCCCTATTGCTCATGAACAGCTTTGCCACCGAGGAAGATTCTCTGCGCGCCCTGCAAACCTACAACGATCTCAACCGGCGCGCCATGCCTTTGAGTTTTGTGCAGCACCGTCAGCCCAAAATCAACCAGGCCGATTTTAGCCCGGCGCTCTGGCCTGAGAATCCCCAGTTGGAATGGTGCCCACCCGGACATGGTGATATCTATACCGCCTTGATCACCCGCGGCGCTCTGTCGGCGCTTACTTCCCAGGGAATTGAGTACGTATTCATCTCCAACGCCGATAACCTGGGCGCCGTGCTGGACCTTGCCATCCTGGGTTATATCGTCGAAAACAAAATCCCCTTCTTGATGGAAGTGGCCGACCGCACGGAAATGGACCGGAAAGGAGGCCACCTGGCGCAGCAGCCGGACGGCCAGCTTGTCCTGCGCGAATCGGCCCAGTGCCCGGCTCAGGATATGGCGGCCTTCCAGGACATTACCCGCTACAAATATTTCAATACCAACAATTTGTGGATCCATCTGCCTACCCTGCGCCAACTCATGCAAGTGCGTAACAACAAACTGGGGCTGCCTATGATTCGCAACAGTAAAACAGTGGACCCGCGTGACCCCGCTTCTACGCCGGTATACCAGTTAGAAACCGCTATGGGTTCAGCCATCGCCGTTTTCCAGGATTCGCAGGCCCTGCGTGTGCCGCGCACCCGCTTCGCCCCGGTTAAAAAGACCGATGACTTGTTGGCGGTGCGTTCTGATGCTTACATTCTGTCAGACGCCTTCCATGTGAAGCCATCACCGGCCCGCCGCTATGCCGATCTGCTGGTAGAATTGGACCCGGAACATTTCAAATTCATCCAGGACCTGGACATGCGTTTCCCCTTTGGTCCACCTTCGTTGGTGAATGCCTACAGCTTCAAAGTCTACGGTGATTTCCGCTTTGGCCGGGATGTGGTGTGTAAAGGAGACGTGTTGTTGGTGAACGAAAGCGGAGAACGCCAGTTTATACCGGATAACACGGTGTTGGAAGGCATTGTTAAATATTAGGGCAGATGGCAGAAACGGCCGTTCCCATCCCCATGCAAAAATCTTGTGAAAAGTACCACTCTATTCCTCTGGTGATGTGTTAAAATCCCCCTATGGTACAGCAGCTAACGATTATTGGCGGCGGTTTGGCAGGCACGGAAGCGGCTTGGCAGGCTGCCGAACTTGGCATCAATGTCCAACTGTATGAAATGCGCCCGGTCCGGCCCACCCCGGCGCACGTATCCGACCGGCTGGCGGAACTGGTATGCAGCAATTCGCTCGGTTCCATGCTGCCGCACAAGGCGCCCGGTTTGCTCAAGGCGGAACTGCGCGGCCTCGGTTCCCTGATCTTGTACTGTGCCCAGGCAACGGCCGTTCCCGCCGGCTCCTCTCTGGCTGTCGATCGTGACGGCTTTGCCGCGCTGGTGACTGAAAAAATCGAGAACCACCCGCGCATTGAACTGAACCGGCAAGAAGTAACGGCCGTTCCCGACACCCCTGCCATCATCGCCTCCGGTCCACTTACCTCAACCCCCCTGGCAGCTCACATCGCCAGCCTGACCGGGCAGGAATACCTCTACTTTTACGACGCCCTGTCCCCCATC
>JAWOGU010000579.1:0-7814 GCA_046496595.1 Chloroflexota bacterium | reverse complement strand
TGTCGTGGCTGCGGCCAGCGGTTTGACCAATCCCGCCTGGACCTCTGACGTAACGTTGAATACCAGCACAACTTACTATTGGCGGGTATGGGCCGACAATGCCTGCGGGGTGGGCGTCTATTCGACGGTCCGCAGTTTCACCACTTTGGCAGCCCCCGGCGACTGTGCATCGGGCACGACGCCTGACGTGGTTTATGAGTATGGCTTTGAGAGCGGCGCGAGTGGGTGGGCTTCCAGTGGTACGGGCAATACCTGGGCGCTGTCCACGATCAACCCATATGCTGGCGCGTATCATTTCCGCGGCGTTGGCTCAGCCACCGTTTCCGACCAACGGCTGACCTCGCCGTCTGTAGCGCTGCCGGCGGGTGAGAATCCGGTGGTTCTCAAGTTCTGGCACGCTCCCAATCTGGAAAACAGCGGTACCACTGCCTGCTGGGATGGCGGCATCCTGGAAGTCTCCAGCGATGGCGGCGTGAATTGGACGCAGGTACTCAACGATAAGTTATTGGTGGGCGGCTATGAACGCACCATCAACACTGGCAGTAATCCGTTGGGCGGCCTGCCTGGCTGGTGTGGCAGCGACCCACAAGCTTACTTCCAGACCATCGCCGACGTGAGCAGCTATGCCGGGCAAACAGTGCAGTTCCGGATGCGCATCGGCACTGATTCCTCGGTCAGCCGGCCCGGTTGGGACGTGGACAATGTCACGGTGCAAAGCTGTCAGGTCGATCCTGCGCCTGCTATTGAGTTGGTGAAGACCGTAGGCACAGATCCGAGCATCTGCGCTGGGACGAACGAGATTATGGTCCAGACGGGAACTGAGGTTACTTATTGTTATACGGTCGAAAATACCGGCAACGTCACTTTAAATAATCACGATCTGGATGATACCGAGTTGGGCAGTATCCTTTCCGGTTTTACCTACGCGCTGGCTCCGGGGGCGTCGGCCTTTATCACGGAAACCGCTGTGATCAGCGTGACGACAGTCAACACGGCTACCTGGACTGCCTACAATGCAGGACCGAGTGATGTTATTACAGCCACAGCTTCAGCCACAGTCAATGTGATAAACTACCCGCTTTACTTGCCTGCTATTATGAAGCCGTAAACGGTCGTTACCCCCTTATAGAAAAGTCCCAGCCGTCTGGCTGGGACTTTTTCTCTCCTCGTCACAAAAACAGGACTAATTTCCTATATCTGGCTCTTTCGCTCTTTCGCATATTATTTCATAATGTGTGGGTAGATTATGTTGTGTGATTATGCAAACCTACAGCTAACGTAGTTCCAAAAAATTGAATAATACAGCGTGAGGAGCCTTTATGGTGCCCAAAAATGGATCATTTCAGGGCGTTATGAAGCTGAAGACGCTTTGCATTGGCAAGCAGTTCTGCGAAATCACCGGGGAGAGGAGTCACGATCTCTTTCCTGCCAATGTTTTGGCGCACAGCCGAGATTTTCGCTTCTTTGTAGAACCGGGGATGGATCAAGCCATCGCCATTATTGCCGCCGATCAGGATATTGATTTGGTATTTGTGGATGCTGATGAAGCGCCACTCTCTGAAACAACGATGCTGATCACACAGGTGTATGAACTTCGTCCCCGCCTGCCGGTGATTGTCTTTACGACGGCTGCCGATGACCAGATGCGTTACCTGATGCGAGAGGGAGCGGCCTGGCATTTTACCAAACATTCCGAATTCATCGCGCAGTTGGGCGAACAGATTCAACGGCACGTCTTTTCACCTACTGCCTGGGCAGAGATATTTGCCCGTTACGCGGCGGAAGGGGTGAAACCGCGCCTGGAACCCGGTTTGAGCTATTTAGACCTGGATACCCTGAACAAAAATCCCGAAGAACGCTACATCATCAAACGGCTTTTTGCCGGCAGCGACATGGTGCAAATTTTCCGCATGGACGAAGGCTACAGCGGTTCACGGATTTACAGGGTTAAACCGGCAAATGAACTGCGGCGCATCTTAAAAATAGATGCGGCGGACCGGCTGGAGGCCATTCAAACGAAACAGGAGAGTTTGATTCAGCCGAGACTGAACCAGCGGATGGGGCAGATTCAGGGCAAAATGGCTCGTGGGCAGCATCTGGCGGGCGCCTGTTATACCCTGGCGGGATCCACCCGGGACGCCATGACGTTGACCCAGTTTTTGCAAGACCAGAACCGGGTGCGCAAAGAGCTGATCGATGAGCTACTGGAGCAGCTTCGTTATAGTTTGGGGCAGTTGTATGCCGGCAGCAGTGATACGGAACTGCGTTATTGGGCGCCTTTGTATTCCCGCATTTTGCCGACTCATCTGACCCTGGATGAGGCGGTTTTGGTTGAGCCGGAACAGGTGGTTGAGGCTGATTATGTGTTGTCGATGGCGGAATTGACCACGCTGTCGGCTGTGCCTGGGAACCAGAAGCTGCATGATATTTCGGCGGCTGTGCAGCGCGGGGAACGGCCGTTAGTGGCATTGTGTGAGTTTGAGCTGGCTGAGTTGGATACGCAGCATGGCATTTTTTATTTACACGATGACTTGATGGCGCGCTACCCCGTTTCACCCTCCCTCAAGAGCAAAGAACATCCTATTTTGCGTTTCAAGATCGTTTTTCGAGAGTCGGAATGGGAGTTGTTGACCCATCCCTTGTTCCGGCGAGGCAAGCGCCTGTCAGTGATTGGCCGGGTGGTTGAGACGCAGGAGACGATTTTGTCGCGGAACGTGGAAGCGGTGACGGGACTGCCGTATGATGGGCGGCAGAATACGTTTGAGTATGGGGCGGGCCGTTTTGTCTCTCCGGTGACAAATGTACGCTGTTTACTGTGGGAGGTGGGCCGGGAAGACATGATTGTGCCCATTCCCCAAATTTCGCCGGTGGTGCATGGGGATTTGAACACGACTAATATTTTGGTGGAAGCCGGCGACGAAGAGATTTCTGTATGGCTGATTGATTTTTCGGAGGCCAGACCGGGGCACATTTATTATGATCTGGCGAAATTGGAAGTGGAGTTTCGCACGCATGTCCTGTTCCGCCTGTTCAAGGCGATGGTGGATGAGGGCATTTGGGATGAGGAAACGGCCGTTAAATATGCCCTGTTGGTCGAGGATGTGTTGTGGCAGTCGGGCGACGGCTCGTTTGGCGATTTTATCGGGGATTTGCGCGATTACCGGCCTGAATGGTACGACCATTTGTACTCGCAGTTTCCGTTGTATTCGGAAAACCTGCTTTATTTTCTGTTTTGTTTGCGTCAGACAGCCAAGTCGTACAGTCCTGAGCGTTTTAAGTATCATTATCCCGTAGCGGTTTTTTTCCACAGCATGGCGGCGCTGAAGTTTAATGAATTGGAGAACGATCCCTGGTTTCCCTGGGCAAAGCGGTTGGCGTTGTGCGCCGGATTGGTGGCAGGCAAGCAGGCGATTCGGGAGGTAGAACGGCCGTTAGAAGTAGCCACCATCATCAAAGCCTTGCGCGAGAGAAGCTCGTTCGCCCTGATCACCGTGGGCAGCGGCGAAGAGCGCAAATATCTGCTGCAATGGAACGAAAATTGGGGCATGTATAACCTTGTTGGCGGGCGCATGATCAATGAAAAGGGTGACCGCGACTCCTTTGCCCGCACCATCCAACGAGAACTGGAAGAAGAGCTGGGTGTGCAAAGTCCGCGCGATTACCGCATTGTGTGGGAATACAAACCGCTGGTGCAGCGTCAATTCTCGCGGCGCGAGTTTGTCTTTAAGGATTATGAATTCCACGTCTTTCGCATTGAGTTTTTACCCCGCCATCCCGCTACGCCGGAAGAGTTTGAGTGGCAGGCGGAAGTGTTGTCCAAAGACCGCGAAAATATTTTGGCGACTCGTTCCGAAATTGAACGGCTCCGCACCTTGGACAACCAGAAACAAATCTCAGACACCACCCGCATGATTTTGTACGAGTTGGATGAGATTAAAGTGCATGAAGAACGGCAGATGCAAACGTCGTTGGATTTGCGGCTGGAAAACGATTATGTGATGGTCAGCCGGGGACGCGCCCAGTTGACGGGTGAAATCGTCAATGCCCACGTCTCCGGACTGGTGGAAACGGTGACCTTAGAGGTGTTGCCTTCGACTGCCTATGAGACGGAAAGGGAAACGGCCGTTATCCAGGTAGGCACTCTGGCGGCAGGACAGGCCAAACCGATCTCCATCTGGCTCAGACCCCGCGAAAACGAAGCCCAGCTCAAACTACGCGCCACCTACTACGACTCCCGGGGCGACGAATACCGGCAAATCCTGGAAAGCCACATCATCTTCGACGTCAACATCGGCATCACTTTCCACATCGAAAACCCCTACGTCGTCGGCAAACCGCTCACCTCCGCTTCTGAATCGTTGTACATGGGGCGTAACGGCGTCTTCCGCTGGATCGAGGAAAACCTTATTGGCAAAACTCAGCCAAACACCCTCATCTTGTATGGTCAGCGGCGCATGGGCAAAACCTCCACCCTGTACCAGCTTGTCGATGGCAAGCGCGGCAAAGCCATCCGCGAATATCCCGGTTATCCCATTTTCCCCGTCTACATTGATTTACAGCGGCTGGCAGGCTGTGGCGCCCAGGAATTTTTTGAACGATTGGGCCGAGATGTGGCCCGTAATTTGCTCAAGCGAGGTATTAGCGTGAGCCTGCCTGAATCATGGTCGGCAAATGGGTCGATTTACCAGGACTTTGACGATTTTCTGGATCAAGTGGAACAAAGCTTGCCGGAAAATGGGCTGCTTGTCATCATTTTGGACGAGTTGGAGCAGCTGCAAGTGAGCATTGACCAGGGACGCCTGGACAGCTACATCTTGTCTTACTTGCGCTCTCTCATGCAGCATCGTTCCCGCCTGACATTTATTCTGGTAGGCACGAACCAGCTAATGGAAGATTACTGGAGCATGATTTTTCACGTGGGCCTGAGCCGGGAAATTTTGCCCTTGAAACAAGATGAAATGGAACGCCTGGTGCGTGATCCGGTGTCGCCGATGGTGCAGTACGATGGCCTGGCGGTTGACCGCATCTGGCTGGCAGCCAAAGGGCATCCCTATTTCAGCCAGCTCATTTGCCATCGTCTGATCAGTGAAGCGAACTTGATGGGCAGCCGCAGTAAAGTGATTTCCATCGTCGATGTGCGGGACGCGATCAGCCATATTATTGATGAAGATGACAGCCATTTGCTGCATACCTGGAATGAATGTTCGCGCTGCGAGCAGTTAGTTTTGGCGGCGGTGGCAGGCACCTTTGAGCATGGTGAGGAGACCGTGTCGCGGCCTGAAATCGTGAGCCGTCTGCGTGACGCCGATGTGCTGGATAGTGACATTATTGAGGCGCTGAAACGTCTGGAACAACGTCGATTGGTGAGCCGGCACCAGGTGGAGCGCATGTTACAAACGCGCTTCCCCAGAGCAGATGGGTGGGAGCCAAGCCTGATCAGCAAAGATTACACCTATGCCATTTCTTTTGATTTGCTGCGTGGGTGGGTGGCTCGGAAACGGCCGTTAGGCTCCCTGCTTGAATAATCACCAAAGCTAGAGTGTGGAGATAGAGATAGTGGCTGCTTCTTCCTCTATCTCTATTTCTACACTCTAATTTACATTCAGGATAATATTGAATTATGTTAACTTATATCGTAGGACCGCCCATTCGCCGAACCGCAGACTTTTACGGCCGTTCCCAAGCAGTGGCCCGCTTTTATGAAATCGTCGCCGGCGCGCAAACACAATCTGTCAGCATCCTGGGCGTGCGCCGCGCCGGTAAAACCTCATTCCTGCAATACGTGGCCCAACAGGAAGTCATCTCCCGCTTTGTACCCAACCCGCGTGACTATATCACCATCTACATCGACATGTCTTCCTGCCGCCACCCGTCCGATTTCTATCAAAGGCTGTTGATGAATCTGGAACGAAAGCTGAGCGGCACCAGACCTTTTAATTTGTGGCAAACGCCTGAAGGCGAGATCAGCCTCTACGACGTAGAAACTGTTCTATGCCAGCATCCGCACCGCCGCATCATCCTGCTCCTGGACGAATTCGACCAGATTCGCGCTGGACAGTTTGATGAGACCTTTTTGACTGAACTGCGGGCCATGACCAGTGTGCTGGATTATGAACTGGCCTATGTTACCGCCTCATATTGGGATTTGTACCAGTTAGGCAGCCATATTGGGCTTCCGCCTACGTCCCCTTTCTACAACATTTTTTACCCGACGCCCATCTACTTACCCGGTTTCAGCTACAGCGAGGCCGAACTGCTCATCCGGCAGCCGGCGGCGCAGGCCGGCGTCTTCTTTTCAGACAAGACCATCTCAGACATGTATGCCCTGAGCGGTTCCTTGCCCTTCTTTTTGCAGGCCACAGCCGCCCGTTGGTTTGAAGAGCGCCTGTTCAACGAGCCGCCCACCTACGAGATGATGTTGGAAACCATGATCGTGGAATTGGCTCCTTATTTTGAACAATGGTGGCGCCACCTCAACCCATGTGAACGCTGGCTGCTGCGGCAAGTGGCCCAAAACAATTTGCAAGAAACTTCTCCCTGTAGCCTCATTTCCCTCACCGAAGCGCGGCGGCGTTTGTTGGCTTATGGCCTGTTGGTACCCGGCATGGCTGAACTGGCGGTCAACGGCGTGGCGTTTGCGCAGTGGGTGCAAAAACATGGCAAGATGATGGAAAAAGCAGCTCCTTTGCCGGCGCCGGTGGACATCTCTGAGCTTCGCCGCACGTTGATGGACGCATTTAATCTGGAAGAACTGCGCACCTTATGCTTTGAACTGCGTCTCAATTATGAAGATCTGGGCGGTGACAACCGGGCCGGTAAAATCAGAGAACTGATCCTGACCATGCAGGCCAGGTTAGACGGTTTGCCGCAGTTGGTGGATGCCATTCGACGGGAGCGGGGTGCGGTGATTTGAGGGAGGGGAAACGGCCGTTATGGAGCAGTAAGGACCCACTTTGATTGGTGGAAAGCACCCTTTACGAGCAATAAAAAAACGGGTTGGTTCATCAGGATGAACCAACCCGTTTTCGTTAAGTCGAACTTGCAACTCGTGAAAGATTTTGTTATGTAATGACATTATGTCATATTATTGATAAGCATCAATAAATAGTGGGAAAAGCTACTCGTTCAAATCGAAATAAATTGTATCCGAAATTGTCAATAAATAATGGAAAAAATGGCATAAAAAGCACAACGGCGCTTTTATTTTTGCATCAATAAATAACGGAAATCATTCATCAATAAATAATGGAAAATTTGTAGAAGCTTGTTGGTATTGGAATCTGAAACGGCCGTTATCAGTTGGTATAGCCGCCAGAACAGACAAACACGAGACGCGCTGATACTGACGTTTTACAGGGTGAAGACTATCTTAAAAGTAGTGGCTTGTTGTCCACAATCCGTTTATGAACTACCCCACCGGCTGCATATACGCCTGGCGCTAACCCTGCACCCATCATGAGAGGGCTGCCCCCCGTGGCATGTTATATGCAACGGAGTGTTTATAAACGCAAATTGTTTCATATTATGTATCCACTCAGGTAGTTTGAAAGCATAAATATGCTGGTCGCACGCATTTGAATTAGCATATTTAGTGGTCATTTTTAGTACAGAAATAGAACACTGTATCTTGCAATTGTTTTTTACTGCCCATATGGGGGAACTTGTTTGAAAGGACCCTGTTTTTTTCCACATATGTCTACATTGGTTCAATCTTGGAGATTGAACCAATGTTTGGTCGTTTTCGATTGACGATTTAACTTGTGCGGCCGTGTTCATGATGATAGATGGGTGAGAATGGCAGCCGCACCCCGAAT
>JAWOGU010000532.1:0-2674 GCA_046496595.1 Chloroflexota bacterium | reverse complement strand
CTGCTGAACCCCGTCTCGGACGCCTGAAAGGCGCCTCTGCTGTTGGTGATTACGAAAATAATGCGCCAGAGAGAGTCCGCTCCCTCGCCCTTGGGGAGAGGGCTGGGGAGATGGCATCATTCCCTCAAAGTGTTATGGATTTATAGCGGCGACCGGGTAAACTTTAGGTGATTTATCAGCCTGAAAAAAATCGGTAGGATAAGGGTGACATGAAATGATACGCGAGGCATGATGCGTGAAGACCCTACGTCTCGCGCCTCACGTATTGACTTGAAAACGAACGGATGAACTCTATGACTGATCCAACCAACCTCTGCCCACAATGCGGACGCCAGATGTACTTTGGGGGAAACGGCCGTTCCCTGCAATGCGAGGTCTGCGGCTACCAACAAACCATCCACAAAGACATCCCAACTCCGGCCGAAATCGTCCGCTCGCTTAATTTTGTGATCCAGTTCAGCGAACGCAGCGACCGCACCACCGGTTCCCAGGGTGCGCGCCTGCTCCTGGTGCAGGGCATCGAAGCCGTTAAAGAGGGCAACGCCGCCGACGCCGTCTACTATCTGGAGTGGACCCTGCGCGCCGGCGCCAACGACGAGCAGTGCGCCGAAGCCTGGATCTGGCTCAGCCAGCTCTACGACGACCCGCAAGACAAACGCCTTTGCCTGGAACACGCCCTGGCCCACCAGCCTATGAACCCCATCGCCCGCCGCGGACTGGCTGTCATAGACGGCCGTTTACAAACCGGCGACATCATCGACCCCAACCAGAAACGGCCCCAACCCGACCCCGACGCCGCCCCGCAAGCCGTCAAATCCGAACAGTTCCAATGCCCCCGCTGCGCCTCGCGCATGAACTACACCGCCGACCATCAAGCCCTGCTCTGTGAATTCTGCGATTACCGGCAGGAACTCAACGCCCCCGAAAGCCGCGTCCAGCCCGAATATGGCATCGGCGGCCTGGAAAACGACTTTATCGCCGCGCTTTCTACCGCCAAAGGCCACTCGCAGCCCGTCGCCATGCGCGCCGTGCAGTGCATGGGCTGCGCCGTCGAATTCGTCCTGGCCCCCGAAACCCTCTCCCTCACCTGTCCCTACTGCAACGCCGTCTACGTTACCGAAGCCGCCGAAACCCGCGACATCCTGCCGCCGCAGGCCCTCATCCCCTTCACCATCACCGAGGACGACGTCAAACTGGCGCTGCGCGACTGGGTAAAGCGCCACAAAATCCAGCGCCCCCGCGTCTCGCCTATCGCGGGCCTGTACGCGCCCTTGTGGACCTTTGACATTAGCGGCGAAATGGCCTGGCGCGGTTTCAAGCAGCAGGGTGATAGCTGGGTGCCTGCCTCCGGCAGCCAGCACGTCATGTTCGACGACATGCTGGTACCCGCCGCCAAAAAGCGCAGCAAACTCTTCCTCAAAGAAATCCACCACTTCGACTATGCCCAACTGGTCCCCTACGACCCCCGCTATCTGGCCGACTGGCCCGCCGAACGTTACCAGCTCACCCTCGCCGACGCCTCCCTCCGGGCGCGCAAACAAATCGTCACCGACATCCGGCGCAGACCCTACAAACTCATCCCCGGCGAAGACATCAAAAACTTCTCGCTCAACACCACCCACCTGCTGGTAGAAAGCTACAAACTCATCCTGGTACCGATGTGGCTGGTGCATTTCAAAGTGGAAGATCAGGTGTATGACGTGGTGGTGAATGGGCAAAACGGCCGTGTGCGCGGCGACCGGCCGCAAAACGCCGCCGGCAAACTCTTCTCCTGGCTCAAAGGCGAATAACGGTAAACGGTTAATGGCAAATGGTAATTGGCGTGGATCCCCAATTACCATTTACCAATAACCATTAAGCATTGTGTAGCCTGAGCCTGTCGAAGGCGGAACCGGGCTTCGACACGCTCAGCCCTCGAGAGGCTGATGTTACTAAGCATTTACCATTAACCCCTCGTGGGCCGGAGCCAGTCGAGCTGAAAAATGGCGCAGCGCCGGCGGCGACTTCACCATCTTCACGCCGCGGATGTGCTCCTTCAGGCTGTTAACATGCAGAATCACTTCAGCCAGGTAATCCACGTGGCTCTGGGTGTACACGCGGCGCGGAAAGGCCAGACGCACCAGTTCCATCGCCGCCGGTTTCTCACTGCCGTCCGGCTGCTGCCCAAACATCACCGAGCCGATTTCCACTGAGCGAATGCCCCCTTCCAGATACAGCACCAGCGACAGCGCCCAGGCCGGATACTCCGCCTGCGGAATGTGTGGCAGCATCCCTTTGGCGTCAATGTAGATGGCGTGGCCGCCCGGCGGCTGCATGATGGGCACACCCGCCGCCGTCAAAATGTCGCCCAGGTAGGCCACGGAGCGCAGGCGGTATTGCAGGTAATCCTCGTGCAGCACTTCTTCCAGCCCCACGGCAATCGCTTCCAGATCATAACCCGCCAGACCGCCGTAAGTGGGAAAACCTTCGGTAAGGATGAGCATGTTTTTGCAGGTTTGGGCTAACGCATCGTCGTTGAGCGCCAGGAAGCCGCCGATGTTGGCCATGCCGTCCTTCTTGGCGCTCATGGTGCAGCCATCGGCATAGCTGAAAATCTCCTGCGCGATCTCCAGCGGTGTTTTGTCCGCGTAGCCCGCTTCGCGCAGCTTGATGAAATAAGAATTCTCGGCAAAGC
>JAWOGU010000695.1:0-7774 GCA_046496595.1 Chloroflexota bacterium | reverse complement strand
GCCTTTAACTGCGCCAGCCGTTCATACCCGCCAGCGGTAAGCCCATCGCGGATACGGCGCTGTGATTCCACGCCTTCAAGAAAATTCATATAGACGCCACCGGTCAGAGACGGCCGTAACGCTTCTTTCATTTCCTCTGTATAGGCTACCAGACGTTGATGCGCCTGTGCATCCGGGGCCACGCTCACCAGGGACAGCACAAATTCCGCTTCCCGGTTGCCATAAACGGCCGTTTCTACCCCTCCCTGTCGCATCGCCCCACCGGCATGACGCACCTCGGCAAAAACCAGCGGGCTGGGGCCATCCACGCCTGCACCATAAGCTGTAATCGCTTGAATAGCTTCGTCGCTTAGATCTCGTAACCAGGCGCCAGAAGTAAATGCTGGCATTGGATCAACCGGATCATTGCTAATGGTGGCCGCGGCGCTGAACGGTATCGTTTTAAAATCATCAACCAACGGGAGCCGCCACTCACGCCAGTGGCGCAGCAGCGTTTCGCCGTCGGCGACTGGGCCGCAGTAGCAGCCACGGACGATGGCAAAACTTTGCCCGCGCATAAAGTCTGGCAGGTCAGGAATGGGAGGAAAATTCATGATCAGCACAGATGAGGTTAGTTCATCGGGGGCATTGCCCACCCAGGCACGATAATGACGGAAAACATCCTCGGCCATGCTGACCGGATAGAATAGATTGCCTGCGTAAACCTGGGTAACCGGGAAAAGGCGAATGGTCATGCGGGTCACAATGCCCAGGCTGCCCCCGCCACCCCGCAGCCCCCAAAAGAGGTCGCTGTTTTCATCGCGGGCCACACGGCGCCGTGCCCCATCGGCCGTAACCACTTCAAAGTCCACCACGGTGTCGGCAGCGAGGCCATACTTGCGACCTAACCAACCAAGACCACCGCCCAGAGTATAACCCACAGCTCCTACCGTAGGTGAAGAGCCAAGCAGCGGAGCCAGTCCGTGTTGTTGGGCAGCGTCTAGCACGGCGCCCCACTGCACGCCAGCCTCGATGGTGGCGGTGCAGGCGATAGGATCAATTTTCACGCCGTTCATTTCATGGGTAAGAATGAGCAGGCAATCATCGGCCGGCCGGACATTGCCGTGGCCGGTGGCCTGAACTGCCACACCCAATTTGTGCTCACGAGCAAAGTTAACGGCCGTTTGCACATCTTGTGCCGTTTGGGTCACCACAATGACGGCCGGGTGCGGCAACACCTTGCGGTTCCAGCCCAGTCGGGCCTCGTCGTAGGCGGGCTGCTCTGGCGTGATGACCTGTCCTTGAATGGCGTCTTGTAATTCTGACCAACGTGTTTCGATTTGGGTTAACTGCATCATCGTATTTCTCCTTAACATGTTTTGTTTCAATTAATAGGGCTAGTTTAGAAAAATGGCCGTTTGCCAGACGTTTGCCCAGCGTTTGTGCCAACAAAAAAGCGACAAACGCGGGGGCAAATCGCCCTTAACCATGGTCAGTTTGACGAAGCCATGACTTACTATCGGAGGCGCAGGCGAAGATTCCCGATGTGCAATTTCGCTTCCGTGGCTCGTTGGAATTGATGCTTGGCCACACTTATCGGATGCAGGGCAACCTGGCGGCGGCCGCCCAGGCTTACGCCACCGCCGCCGAAATCGCTACCCAGGCCAACAACCGGTATACGTTACTGTCGGCCCTCACATCCCAGGCGACTCTGGCCGAGATATGCGGCCGTTTGCGCCAGGCCGAAACCTTTTGGCAAAAAGGGTTTCCCCTGACTTACGGCCGCCGCGGGCAACGGCTGCCCATCAACAGTTTTCCCAAAATTGGCCTGGGGCGGCTATATCGGGAATGGAACCGGCTGGACGAAGCGGCTACCTGTCTGGAGGAAGCAATCCAACTGGCCCGTCAGGCCGGATTAGGTCCGACGGTGTTAAATGGGGCCATCGCCCTCGCACAAACGAGACAGGCAGGAGGCGATTTTGCCGGGGCGAGAACGGCGCTGCAACTGGCCGAAGAGATGATGCAGCGGGCGCAAATCGCTTTGCTAGATGTGCGGTTGAGCGCGGCTATGACGCTACACTGGCTGGCGGAGGGGCGCGCAGCAGAGGCGGAGGCGCTGCTGGCGACGCTCTTGGAGTCGGCGACAAGAGTGGAGCGAACCGGACAGGCGATTGAAATTATGAGCTTGTTGGCCCTGGCGCGACACGCACAAGACAGGGTGGATGAAGCCGCCACTAAGCTGAGACATGCTCTGACGCTGGCTGAACCGGAAGGATACACTCGCTTGTTTACCGACGAGGGGCGACCAATGGGGGAACTACTGGCGCAGGTAGCGCTGCGAGATAAGGCTGTCGCTCCCTACGTCACCCGCCTTTTGACTACCTTCGACGGACCTCCACCTGTCGCGCCTGAACCCATAGAAGCGGCGACGGAAACGGCCGTTAGCCTCCATCTGGCTCAATGGCTGGCCGAACCCCTAAGCGAACGTGAAACCGAAGTGCTGCGCCTGCTGGCCAAAGGGTATGGCCTGGCCGACCGAGGAAACAATCGGCCGGTTGACGGCACCCGCACCCTTTTCCGCACCGGCTCGGTGGGCAAATTGATCACCTGGACGGCCGTGATGCAGCTTGCGGAACAGGGACGGCTCGACCTGCACGCCGACGTCAACGACTATCTGGACTTCACCATTCCCGCCACCTTCCCGGAACCCATCACCCTGGCCCATCTGATGACCCACACAGCCGGTTTTGCCGACCAGGGAGAGGCGCTGTTTGTCCTATCCGAAGAGAAGATGATGCCCTTGCGCCAATACCTGACCGAACTGCAACCGGCGCGGGTCTTCCCACCGGGACAGGCGCAGGCCTACTCCAACTACGGCACAGCCCTGGCCGGCTACATTGTCGAGCGTGCCTCCGGCGAATCTTTCGCCGATTACGTGGAAACCCACATTTTCGCCCCGCTGGAGATGCGCCACAGCACACTGCGCCAGCCCGTGCCGCCAGAATCCGGCCGGGGCGATGAGCGCCTCGGCGGCCGACATGAGCCGCTTTATGATCGCCCATTTGCAAAACGGCCGTTACGCCGATGCTGCCATCCTCCAACCCGAAACAGTCTACCTGATGCACACTCGCCATTACGCCCCCGATCCACGCCTGGACGGAATGGGCTATGGCTTTATGAGACAGCGGTTCAACGGGTGCGACGCGCTTTTCCATCGCGGCTCCGCCTTTCAGTTTAACGCCGGTCTTTACCTGCTGCCGGCCGAAAACGTGGGGCTGTACGTCGCCTACAACGGCGCTGGCGGTGTAGACGCCCCGCAGCAGCTTTGGGAACGGTTTATGGACCAATATTACCCCGCGCCTGTTCCGCCTGTCCCGACACCCGCGCCGGACGCCGCCAGCCGGTTGGCCGACTATACGGGCGAATACCACTTGGCCCGCGCCGATTTCAGTGGCCCGGCGACGGTGTTTCGCCTGCTAGAAGCGGCCCAGGTCAGCGCCACGCGAGACGGCTATTTGCAGGTGATGGTAGAGGGTCGCCCGGAGCGGTATGTGGAAGTTGAACCGGGGCTGTTCCGCCATGAATCGGGGCAGGGCGACCTGGCTTTCCACACCGACCTGGATGGGATGCGCTGGCTGTCCCTGGACGGCCGTCCCGCTTCACCGCCACGTCTGCCTTTAAAGTGCCCTGGTATGCCACACTTTCTATCAGCGCCCTGCTGATTGGCTTGACGCTGCTACTGTTCATCCTCTCCGGTTTTGGCTGGTTGGTCGGATGGCTGCGCAATCGTGGGGTAAAACGGCCGTTGACCTTGCACCTGAGCCGTTGGACGGCCGTTTTCTTCATCCTGGCCCTCCTTTCCTTTTTCCTCGCCTTCGCCAGCCTGATGAGCGACGTGGACCCCGCCTTTGGCGTCCCGCGTCTGTTTTTCGGCGAGGCGTCCGGCGTAGAGCTGGTATTGCTGCTGCCCTGGCTGGTGGCGGCAGCGGCCGTAGGGCTGTCATTCTGGTTTGGCGAGAAACGGCCGTTTCCCTTTTGCGTAAAGTACATCTGACGCTGCTGACAGTTCTGGCCTTAGCCCTGGTCTGATGGTTATCTTGTTGGAACTTATTGGGGATATGATGACAAAAAGGTTGAAATGGATCGCCCTGAGCCTGTTCGCCATCCTGCTGAAACCATTGCCGCTGAGACGCGGCCGTTTTTAGCAGAAGTGGGGGAGAGTGGGCGGTGACTTTCAATCTTATCGAAATGTTGTTGGATCATAGATAAACGGAGAAAAACATGAACGTAACCTCAAGCGCAACCGATCATCTTGTCGGGAGCAACTACCCTATCCGCTTTGGTAAAACTTTCCTGCCCCTTTTTGGTCTGGGACTACTCGGCGTTCTCTCGCTGATCCCGTTGATTATGACGCAGTTGGACGCGCTGCCGCCAGAGATGGCCGCCATGCCCACGCCAGTCGTCATTCTGTTGTCGCTGCTCAATCCCATCATCCTGCTAGCAATTGCCGTAGCCGTCGGGACACTGCTGGCCCATCGGATTGGCTTACGCTCGTTGGTGGCGGAGAAGGTGCGACTGGGAACGGCCGTTTGGGTCAACCTGCGCCCCCATATCCCTCTGGCATTTGTGTCCGGTCTAGTTTTTTCCATCATCGTCCTGGGGCTGGACCAGCTCATGAACCCCTTCGCCAACGCCGAGATGATCGGCGAGATGCCGAATGAGGGCAACCCCTTCGCCCAACTGCTGCTGGGGCTGCTCTATGGCGGTATCACCGAAGAGCTGCTGCTGCGCTGGGGCTTTATGAGCCTGCTCGCCTGGCTGGGTTGGCGCGTGTTGCAGCGGGGGCAGGGTGTTCCACGACCGGTCCTCATGTGGGCGGCGATCATCCTGGCCGCTATCCTGTTCGGCGTGGGCCACCTGCCGGCCTTGGCGGGAATAGTCGTCCTAACGCCGCTGCTTGTTTTCCGCACCATTCTGCTGAATGCATTGGGCGGCCTGCTTTTTGGCTGGCTTTTCTGGCGGCGCAATCTGGAAACGGCGATGGTGGCGCACGCCGCCGGTCACGTAGGATTTTTCATTGTCAATCTGGTTGTCCTGGTCATTGGCGGCTGATGCCCCAGGCACAGTTCCGAGGAGTTTTAAGATGAATTTAGACGAAATGCGATTCGACAGTGCATACAAACAGAAGAAAGGGTTGCACTTTATTCTGGCTTCGGTCTTTATCTGGACGGCCGTCTTCATTGTCCATTTGACCGATTTGCCTATCCTGACCAAAAACCTGCTTACCTTCTGTTTTACGGCCCCATTGCTACCCCTGGCCTTTGCCATTTCCAAACTGATTCGGGTAGATTTCACCAGTAAAGGCAATCCGCTAAACAATTTGGGCGTCTTGTTTTCTCTCAATCAAATGCTCTATTTACTGATTGCCATGTGGGCATATAGTGCCGTCCCGGAGAAAATGGCGATGGTCCTGGCAATGATCTTTGGCGCGCATTTATTGCCTTTTGGCTGGCTGTACCAGTCGAAGAGCTACATGGCGCTGTCGGTCATTATCCCGATTGCCGCACTGCTCGTCGGAGTCAATTTCCCGCCATCCGTCGTGGCCGGATTGATGATCGGGGTCGAGATTGTTTTTAGCCTGTTGCTCGCGCTAGAAGTCAAGAATTTATCCAACATTGACCCCGCTATAAGGAACGCATGATGGAATTGCGGATTGAGAACCTGAGCAAACAATACGGCCGTAACATATGGGGATTACAGGATTTCAGCCTGCACCTGGGGCCGGGCGTGCTGGGGCTGCTGGGACCAAACGGCGCGGGCAAATCCACCCTGATGCGCATGATCGCCACTATCACCTGGCCGAGCAGAGGCGTGATTTACTGGAATGGAGATAACATCGCCGCAAAGCCAGACAGCCTACGCCGGGTGTTGGGCTATCTGCCCCAGGATTTTGGCGTTTACCCGAACCTCAACACTGTTGAGCTCCTCACCTACCTGGCGGCGGTAAAGGGGTTGAACCAGCAGCAGGCGAGGCGGCGCATTGACGAATTGATTCAACTGGTCAATTTAAACGAAGCCGCCTACCGGCCCATCGGCGGCTTTTCCGGCGGGATGCGGCAGCGGGTGGGTATCGCCCAGGCGCTGCTCAACGACCCTCACCTGTTGATTGTCGACGAGCCAACCGTGGGGCTGGATCCGGAGGAGAGGGCACGCTTCCGCCATCTGATTTCCGATCTGGCCGGGAAGCGGATCGTGCGGCTCTCCACCCACATCGTCTCGGACGTGGAGGCGACGGCGACCAGCATTGCCCTGATCCATAACGGCCGTCTTCGCCACCACGCCCTGCCCGAAGATCTGCTGCAAGCGGTTGAAGGCAAGGTGTGGGGTTGGGTTGTGCCGGGTGAGGAAGTAACGGCCGTTAAAACCCATCACCTCATCGCCAACACCACCCGCCGGACGGATGGCGTCCTGGTCCGCATCGTCAGCGATATCCCGCCAGACCCGGCGGCTACGCCGCTCCCGGCCACTCTCGAAGACGCCTATCTCTACTTTGTCACCGACCGGAAGGGAGCCAAGGCATGAACGCCCTCTACCACCTGGCCCTGGCCGACTTCCGCGAACGAGTGCGCCGCTTCAACTGCCTAGTCATCGTCGCCCTGGCTGCCTTTTTGGGCTACCAAGTGATTAATGGCCTGTTTGAACTGCGCCTGGGCAGCTATCGCGGCCTGCTCAACGCCGCCTGGATTGGCACGTTGATGGCCCTGACGCTCTCCTTTTTTCTCTCGCTGGTCGGTTTTTACGTGGTGCGCGGCAATATCGAACAGGATCGCCAGACGGGTGTCGGCCAGATTTTGGCGGCCACGCCCCTGAGCAAACAGGCTTACGTTCTGGGCAAATTTGGCAGCAACACGGCCGTTCTCCTGGTCGTCGTTGGCGTGTTGGCCCTGGCCGCCCTGTCCATGCTGCTGATACACGGTGAGGACAAGACGCTCGATCTAGTCGAACTGCTGCTGCCTTCCTTCGTTTTTGCCGTACCGGTGGCGATGCTGGCGGCGGCAACGGCCGTTTTCTTTGAATGCACCCCCGTTTTGCGCCAGTCGGCCGGCAACGTCATCTTCTTTTTCCTCTGGCTCTTCATGGTCCCGGCTGCCGGTGGCGATTTGCTGGCCTTTAGCGTCGTCGAAGAGGGGATGACAGGCGCACTCCTGGCGCAGGGAGCCGATTACCGGGGTGGCATCGTCCTAGGCGCGACCGAGGCGGCCGAGGTGCAAACCTTCCTCTGGACCGGCTTTGACTGGAGGGCTGTCGCCCTGACGCGCCTGCCTTACCTGGCTGCCGCCCTGCTGCTGGTGGGGCTGGCCTCCATTCCGTTCGAGCGATTCGATCCTACTCGCTATCGCTCCCGGCCGTCGCGTACTCACCACTTCTCGCTTGCCCGCTTCCTGCCAGCGTTCTCCTGGGGCAAAAGGGAGGAAACGGCCATTTCCCTCCAACTCGCCCCCGGCCAACTCACCCCCGTCACCGCTGCCGCCGCGCCGCTGCATCTCTTCGCCGTGCTCGTGGTAGCTGAACTCAAGCTGCTGCTCAAAGGCCGCTCCTTGCTCTGGTACGCAGGGGCCGCCGGACTGATCCTGGCCTGCCTGCTGGCCCCATTGGAGACAACTCGCCGCTGGCTGCTGCCGCTGGCTTGGCTCTGGCCGCTCCTGCTCTGGTCAGAAATAGGCGTGCGCGAGAGGCGTTACCGGATGGACCAACTGCTGTTCAGCGCGCCCGCGCCGCTGTGGCGGCAGCTTCC
>JAWOGU010000383.1:0-22746 GCA_046496595.1 Chloroflexota bacterium | reverse complement strand
GAGTGATAGGTGTCCACGAAGCGCCGGCAGCTGCAGTCCATTGCCGCTGTGGGCGCGGTGTTGATCGGGGCGTATACCGAGGCCGCCATGGTGATGGTGCTGTTTGTCATTGCCGAGGCCATTGAGGGTTACACCGCCGACCGCGCCCGGCAAAGCATACGCAGCCTGATGGAACTGGCTCCAAACAAAGCCACCGTCCTGCGGCCCTGTATTGACTGCGCCGGACATCTAGGGCAGGATGGTTATGAGGGCGGTCCCTGCCCCTTCTGCGGGCTGGAAGAACAGCGCGTGGCCGTGGCGGATTTGCAAATTGGGGAAACGATCATCGTTAAACCGGGGGAGCAGGTACCAATGGACGGCCGTTTACTATCAGGCTATTCCGCGGTTAACCAGGCCCCCATCACCGGCGAGAGCGTGCCCGTAGAAAAACAGCCGGGGGACGAAATCTTCGCCGGCAGCATCAACGGGCAGGGCGCATTGGAAATCGAAGTCACGCATCTGGCTGCCGACAATACCATCAGCCGCCTCATCAAAATGGTAGAAGAAGCGCAGGATAAACGCGCCCCCACGCAGCGGTTTGTGGACCAGTTTGCCAAGTATTACACGCCCGCCGTCGTGGGCGTGGCGGCGCTGGTGGCCGTCGTGCCGGTGCTGTTTTTTGACCAGCTTCTTGTGGATCCGGTGGATCCGACGGCGGGCTGGCTGTACCGCGCCCTGGCGCTGCTGGTGGTGGCCTGTCCCTGCGCCCTGGTGATTTCCACGCCGGTGAGCATCGTCAGCGCCATCAGCAACGGAGCGCGGAACGGCGTCATCTTCAAGGGCGGGGCGCACCTGGAAGAGTTGAGCCGCGTGAAAGCGATTGCCTTCGACAAAACCGGCACGCTGACAAAGGGCAAACCGGCGGTCGTGGCCGTCCGCTCGGCGCAGTGCGGCCTGTCTCTGGAGGCGGAATGCGCCCACTGCGACGAGTTTTTGGCGCTGGCCAGCGCCGTGGAAATGCGCAGTGAGCATCCCATCGCCCAGGCGGTGGTGGGAAAAGCGGCGGAACGAAAGGTAAACGGCCGTTATCCCGCCGCCGAAAATATGCAGTCATTAACAGGACGGGGCGTGCAGGGAACGGTAAACGGCCGTTCCGTCACCATCGGCAGCCACATCTTCTTTGACGACCACGCCGCCCACGCCGCCCACTGCCAGGAATTGGCCGACGCCGCCGGGCAGGGCTACACCACCATGCTGGTCAGCCGCGACGGCGAATACCTGGGCTACCTGGCCGTGGCCGACACCGTGCGCCAGTCCAGCAAACAGGCCATCGCTCAGCTTAAGGATATGGGCATCGCCCACCTGGTTATGCTCACCGGCGACAACGAAATCACCGCGCAAAAAGTGGGGCAGGACGTGGGCGTCACGGAGATACGGGCCAACTGTTTGCCGGAAGATAAGGTAACGGCCGTTACCAACCTGCGCCAAACCTACAAACACGTCGTCATGGTAGGCGACGGTATCAACGACGCCCCCGCCCTGGCCTCCGCCAGCGTCGGCGTCGCCATCGGCCATACAGCGCAGGCCATGGAAACCGCCGACGTCACCCTGATGCGCGACAGCTTGCTGCCGCTGCCCTTCGCCATCCGGCTCAGCCGCGCCGCCATGCGCATCATCTGGATCAACGTGGCCCTGGCGCTCGGTCTCAAGTTTGCATTCTTCCTGCTGGTGTTGCTGGGACTGGGCACCATGTGGATGGCCGTCCTGGCCGACATGGGCGTCTCCCTGCTGGTGACGCTCAACGGCATGAGGCTGCTGCGCCACCCCAACATGACGCGGACAGCACACCTTTAGATTGGACCAATCTCCGAAGATTGGTCCAATCTTTTGTACGCCATCCGCCAACTGCCCACTCGGTTATCACCGAACCCCTGCTTTTTCCACCAACTGCCCACTCGGTTATCACCGAACCCCTGCTTTTTCCGCCAACTGGCCCCTCGGTTATCACCGAACCCTTACTTTTTCCGCCAACTGGCCCCTCGGTTATCACCGAACCCCTGCTTTTTCCGCCAACTGCCCTCTCGGTTATCACCGAACCCTTACTTTTTCCGCCAACTGCCCTCTCTGCGTTCGCAGAACCCCTGTTTTTGATATTATGGCGGCGGGAATTGGGCGTGTCCCTGCACAACGCCTCCGGGCGTTAAGGGGATGCCGCTGTCTTGAATCACGCTGCCTAAAACGTCTGTCACCCGGAAAGTAAACGGTCCCAGACCCATGCCGCCGGCGTCAAACCGGTTCCACATCTGGCGCGGCACAGAAACAAAAACGCCGCTGCTGTTCCGGTATTCAAACTTCACAATGGGATTGCGGTGATTGCGCACCTGCACCCCTGCCCACCATTGACTGCTCGTGGGATCAAAATAATAGGCAATCGGTCCCGGCAAATTAGGGCTGATAACCTGCCAGGATATGGGCACGCGCCCCAATGGAATGTCGTCAATGATAGCAAACGCCTCCCGGCTCAAGTCAAGGTGCCCCGCGCTGCACTCCGGGCAGCGGTCCACAATGCGCACGACTACGCTTCCCTTCTTGCCATCAACCCGCACGTAAGCGCCGCACCACTTTGCATTGTCATACTCATCGTTGTTGAGAGCGGCCACCATCAGGTCGTTGGGCGTGACCGGGAACCCACAGTTGCCGGCGCCGGTAGCATTGTAATAGGTAGCAATTCCCTGGTGGACGGGACCAATAACGGGATCACCGCTGATAACAAGAGGGAGGTAGGCTTGAGGATCGAGAGCGGGCTGGGCAACGGCCGTTTCCCGCAGCACCGCTACGCCCACCACCAATGTACCCAGCGCCAGGGTCAATAACATAACCATACGTTTATTCGTCATACATCTCTTCCTTGTAAATTTGGACATTGTCTCAAAAAGCTTAACAATGTTCTTTACAATTTGTAGCCGCGGTATCCTTACCGCATTTTACACCAGCGCGGTAAGGATACCGCGGCTCCTGACTGCTGAAAACGGGATTTGAATTTGCTCATCTTGCCAATTACAGGCATTTTGAGATACCATGATCATACGATGAAACCAACCGACTACCCAATCCGACGCGATCTTTTGAAACAGTTCTGGTTTTCATTCATGAAAACCGGCACAGTCCAGCCGACCGGCGGTCTGGCGCCAGATCCGGAAATCATCCGCTCCTGGCAGCGCTGCGGTCCCCGTTTAGATCCGCGCCAGTCACCTCGCCTCGTCACCTTACGCCCCCAAGCGATGCACACCATCCTCAAAACCCACGAAAATCTGGTGACATTGTCCCGGCCATTCCTGGAAGACCTCTATCAATTCCTGGAAGGCGCTTACTGCGCCATCGTCATCACAGACAGCGCCGGCTGCGTGCTGGATATTGAGGGCAACACCACCCATCTTCTGGCAGCGCCAGACCCCACTACCACCAGAGGTCGCCGCTCACAAGACATGCCTTTTTTGCAGCAAGAACTGACCGGCGGTTTACAGCAGGGCGCTATTTGGGCAGAAGGCCAAATGGGAACCAACGCCATTGGTCTGGCCATGCTCTCGGCCATGCCGGTGCAGGTTGTGGGCGCAGAACATTATTATGAAGCGTATCATTCCCTGGCCAGTTCCGCCGCCCCCATCCACGACGCCAACGGCCGTATCACCGGCATCATCGGCATCATGGAGCCTGTATCCGCCGTGACACGGCACAGCCTATCGTTGGTAATGGCGGCGGCCCGCGCCATTACCAATCAGATGCAAGCAGATATGTATCTCACAGAAATCAACTACCGTCTTTCAGAAATGAAAACGATATTGGAAGTGATCCAGGAAGGGGTCATCGCCTGGGATGTCCATGACAACATCAATCACATCAACGCGCTGGCGGCCGAAATGCTGCAACTCAACGCCGCCTCCGTGGTGGGCCGGCCGTATCAAGACATTATTCAGTTTACGCCTGACTTGCAGAAAGCCATTCAGTATCAAGAGGAAATCTTAGAGGCCGAAACTTCATTAAAAGCCAACGGGGCAGACGTGACCTGCATGATAAGCCTGCGTCCGGTGGTCTATGGTGACGCCAATTCCTCCAGTTATATCGCCATGCTGCGCCCCATCGAACAGGTGCGGAAACTGGTCCACCAACAGGTCGGCACCAAAGCCTGGCTGACGCTGGATGATATGCCAGTGCAATCATCGGCTATGCGCATGGTGCTGCGCCAGGCGCGCACGGCGGCGCGGGGCACAGCGCCGGTGCTGCTGCGCGGCGAGGGCGGCGTGGGCAAAAACCACCTGGCCCGCGCCATCCACAATGACAGCAAGCGGCGCGACCAGCCATTTTTAGCCATCAACTGCCAGGCTATTCCTCATGAACTGATGATTGAGGAGTTTATGGGGCATGAACAAGACAACCGCAGTAACGGCCGTCCGAGCAAGTTTGAGTTGGCTGAGGGCGGCACCATCATGTTTGACCAGATCGAGAGCCTTTCCCTGGAAATGCAGGCCGCCCTGCTGCATGTTATTGAAACGGGGCACGTCATGCGCCTGGGCAGTTCCCGGGCTGTGCCCGTGGACGTGCGCATCATCGGCGCCACGTCTGAAGATTTGGAGAAACTGGTGGCCGAGGGGCATTTCATCTCGCATCTCTATTACCGTTTTGGCGTGTTCAACATCACCATGCCGCCCATGCGCGAACGAACGGAAGACATCCCCTTATTGGCCGAGCGCTTTTTAGCCCGCATCTCCCAGCGGGATGGGCAGGCGGCGTGGATCAATGATGAAGCAACGGCCGTTCTGCGCCGCTATCCCTGGCCTGGTAATGTACGCGAACTGGAAAGCATTCTGGAACGCGCCCTGCATCAAAGCAATGACAGCACCATTCATGTCTCTGATCTACCGGAAACGATTCGGAACGGCCGTTTAGTCATTGCCAACTCCCCCCAGGCTGAACCCGTCCTCACCACCATCGAAGCCGAACGTGAAGCCATTATTCGCGCCGGCAGGGCCTGCCAGGGTCGTGTCAGCGAAATGTCGAAACAGCTCGGCATAGGCCGCACCACCCTCTGGCGTAAAATGAAACGCTATAACCTCGATCCAGAACAATTTAAATAGCCACGTTTCATAATGGCACAATGCCCGGCTCTGTGCGTTCCATTATGAAACATTTTCTACTAACTCATTGATCTCCTTTTTAATACTCCATATATTAGTGTCTGTGTACTGTACAAACAATACATATCAGGCGACTTCAAATATGTAGAGTTTCACCAACACACCCCCATAATCCACAGCCTGATTGAAAATACAGACGTTTGCAGTCACAAGCTTTTTGTGCGGAAGAGAAGCTCAGTTTCAGCAATCATCGCGCCCTGTCAACCTCTACCCCTCATTTACCACTGACGTGGCTCTTTGATGCGGTAGCTTGTTTGACATACTTACCTGGATCGCTCCAGCATTTCTGGAAAGGAGGCACAGTTTATTACATCATAAGGAAGTGAAATTCCACCCAATTCTTAGTACAAAACCGCTGCAATATATTTTCAAATTAAGGAGACGAAAATGGACAATTTGTTAGGTGAATTTCTTGGAACAATGTTTCTGATCATCCTCGGTGATGGTGTTGTTGCCAATGTGCTTTTGAAAAAATCGAAGGGTGAAAATGCAGGCTGGATCGTCATTACCACAGGGTGGGCCATGGCCGTTATGGTGGGTGTCTTTGTCGCCATTTCCGCAGGAGCGCCCCAGGCCGACATTAACCCGGCTGTGACCATTGGCAAATGGCTCGTCTTGGGAGTATATACCCCCGTTCAAGCCCTTGCTACCATGCTCATACAGGTTGTTGGCGCCTTCTTTGGCGCTATCATCGTCTGGTTGATCTACTTCAACCATTGGGGACCCACCGAAGACGCTGGCTTGAAACTGGCTGTTTTCTCCACCGGTCCGGCTATTAAAAACCCCATATGGAACAGCGTGACGGAAATCCTGGGCACCATGGTTCTGCTGATTGGCGTGGGCGCTATTTTCTCCGGCGCTACCGCTGGCGCGCCTGCTTCCGGCTTAGGCCCCTTCCTGGTTGGCGCGTTAGTGTGGGGTATCGGCCTCTCTCTGGGTGGCCCCACCGGTTATGCCATCAACCCGGCTCGTGACCTCGGTCCGCGCATTGCTCATCAACTGCTGCCCATCGCCGGCAAAGGCGGCTCTGGTTGGGATTATGGCTGGATTCCGGCCATTATGCCGTTGATTGGTGGTGTTTTGGGCGCTCTGGTTTGGAATTTGGTTTTCTAAATCATCAAGCATTCGGTTTGATTGCAAACAATTTGCATTAACAAGTTCAAATGATGGAAATAGCTGGTGACGCACCGTATCTTAACCAGTCAGCATAGAACCAAACAATCACCAGCTTTTCCATTTTTTGAGTGCTAGAGGAGTAAAAATAAATGAAAAAACTAATCAATGCTATTGATGATGTCGTAAAAGAACAGCTAGAAGGCATGGCCCTTGCTCACGGCGATTTACTGAAGGTAAACCTGGATCCCAAATACGTTACACGAGCTGACGCCCCGGTAAAAGGCAAAGTAGCTTTAATCTCCGGCGGCGGCAGCGGTCACGAACCGATGCATGGCGGTTTTGTGGGCATGGGTATGCTGGATGCAGCCTGCCCCGGCGAAGTCTTCACGTCACCGACACCAGACCAGATGTACGAAGCAGCCAAAGCAGTCGATGGCGGCGCTGGCGTCTTGTTCCTGGTAAAGAACTACACAGGCGACGTGTTGAATTTTGAAACAGCCGCCGAAATGGCTTACGCCGATGGCATCAAAGTGCAAAGCATCCTGATCGATGACGACGCAGCCGTGAAAGACAGCCTGTACACCGCTGGTCGCCGCGGCGTGGGCACGACGGTGCTGGTCGAGAAGATCGTGGGTGGGGCCGCTGAAGCCGGTTACACCCTGGATCAATGTGCAGACCTGGCGCGGAAAGCTAACCAAAACGGCCGTTCCCTGGGTATGGCTCTCACCTCCTGCACCGTGCCCGCCGCCGGCAAACCCACCTTTGAACTCGGCGAGGACGAATTTGAGATCGGCATCGGCATCCATGGTGAACCAGGCCGCGAACGCCTGCCCATGAAAACCGTTGACGAAATCACCGAAATGATGGCCCTGGCTATCATCGAAGACGGCCCCTACTCCCGAACTGTGCGTGAATGGGACAACCAGAACGGCGACTGGGTGGAAGTAGCCCTCACCGATCCGCCACTCCAGGCCGGCGATCAAGTCATCGCCTTCGTGAACAGCATGGGCGGCACCCCAGTCTCTGAACTCTACGCCGTCTACCGCAAACTGGCCGAAATCTGCGAGAGCAAAGGCATCACCATCGTGCGTAATCTGATTGGCCCCTACATCACCTCCCTGGAAATGGCAGGCTGTTCCATCACCCTGCTCAAAGCCGACGAGGAAATCCTGAAGTTCTGGGACGCGCCGGTGAAGACCCCTGGGCTGCGCTGGGGTGTGTGATCAATGTCCGTAATCAGTAAACAGTGAAGCGCTCTTGCTCACTGAATACCAGTTACAAAACACGGATCACGGGCAAAAGGAAGACACAATGGTAACCAGAGACCAGATCGTGCGTTGGCTGGAAAACACCGGCAGCGTCATGAAGGAAAACAAGGAATACCTCACTCAGCTAGATGCTGATATCGGTGATGCGGATCACGGCATCAACATGACCCGCGGTTTCACAAAGGTTCTGGAAAAACTGCCCACTGTCGCCGATAAGGATATAGGCAATATCCTTAAAACCACAGGTATGACTCTTATCTCCAGCGTCGGCGGCGCCAGCGGTCCATTATACGGCACCTTTTTCATGCGCAGTGGCATGGCAATGGCGTCTAAAGAAGAACTCGATGGCGAAGACCTTTACAAAATGCTAAAAAGCGGCGTGGAAGGGATTGTGCAGCGCGGCCGTCCTATCTTGGAAGACAAAACGATGTATGACGCCTGGGCGCCTGCTCTGGACAACATGCGCGTCGCCCTGGATGAGGGCAAGGATATCCATGAGGTGATGGTAACGGCCGTTGCCGGCGCCAAACAAGGCATGGAAAACACCATTCCCCTGCAAGCCCGCAAAGGACGAGCCAGCTACCTCGGTGAACGCAGCATCGGCCACCAGGATCCCGGCGCCACCTCATCCTATCTCATGTTAAAAGCGCTGCTAGACACTTTAGAAGCTTAATTTTTTAGTAATTATGGTGGCGGGAATTACCCGTCACCATGCCCACTATTCAAACTGAAGGAGAAACAAAATGGCAAAAGAATTTGTTGCTGCAATCGATCAAGGTACCACCAGTACCCGCTGCATGATTTTCAATCACAAAGGCGAACCAGTTGGCATCCATCAATTGGAACATGAGCAAATCTACCCCAAGCCCGGCTGGGTAGAACATGATCCGTTGGAAATCTGGGCGCGCACCCAGGACGTTGTCAAAGGCGCCATGAAAAACGCCGGTCTCACCACCGCCGACCTCGCCGCCGTTGGCATCACCAACCAGCGCGAAACCACCGTCGTTTGGGACAAAAACACCGGCAAGCCCTATTACAATGCCATCGTCTGGCAAGACACCCGCACCGACAAAATCATCAAAGACCTGGAAGGCAACGTCGGCCAAAACAGGTTCCGTGACAAGGTTGGCCTGCCCCTCGCCACCTACTTCTCCGGTCCCAAAGTCAAATGGATGCTGGACAACGTCCCCGGTCTGCGTGAAGCGGCCGAAAAAGGCGACGCCATCTTCGGCAACATCGACACCTGGGTCATCTGGAACCTCACCGGCGGGCCGCGCGGCGGCGTCCACGTCACCGACGTGACCAATGCCAGCCGTACCATGCTCATGAACCTGGAAACCCTCTCCTGGTCTGAAACCATCGCCAAAGAGATGACCATCCCCATGTCCATGCTGCCGGAAATCCGGCCTTCCTCGCAGGTATACGGTTACACCCAGGAAGATGGTCCGTTTGGCGGGAAAATTCCGGTCGCAGGTGACTTGGGCGACCAACAAGCTGCAACCGTAGGGCAAGCCTGCTTCAGCGCTGGCGAAGCCAAAAACACCTACGGCACCGGCTGCTTCATGATCCTCAACACCGGCACCAAGATCGTCCCCTCCAAGAGCGGTCTGCTCACCACCCTCTGCTACAAATTTGGCGACGAACCGGCTGTTTACGCCCTGGAAGGCTCCATTGCCATCACCGGCGCCCTGGTCCAATGGCTGCGCGACAACCTGGACTTCTTCGATTTCTCCCCCCACATTGAAGACTACGCCAAGAGCGTCGAAGACAACGGCGGCGTTTACTTTGTGCCTGCTTTCTCCGGCCTGTTCGCCCCCTACTGGCGTTCCGGCGCCCGCGGTGTGATCGCTGGCCTGACCCGCTATGTCAAGAAAGGCCACATTGCCCGCGCCGCCCTGGAAGCCACCGCTTTCCAGACCCGCGAAGTGCTGGACGCCATGAACAACGACTCCGGTGTGCCGTTGACCGCCCTGAAAGTCGATGGCGGCATGGTCTACAATGACTTGCTCATGCAGTTCCAGGCAGACGTTTTGGACGTGCCCGTGATTCGGCCCAAAGTGGCGGAAACCACCGCCCTCGGCGCCGCCTATGCTGCCGGCTACGCCGTTGGCTTCTGGAAGAGCACCGACGAAATGCGCGACAACTGGGGCATTGCTGCCACCTGGGAACCGGCTGCAGAAAGCAATGCCAGCACCGAGCTGTACGCCCAATGGAAGAAGGCTGTCACCCGCACCTTCGACTGGGTAGAATAATATTTAATTGTGAACTGTGAAGTTTGAATTGTGAATGAGTGTCGTGGCACAACGCGGCGCTCATTCACAATTGATTATTACCATTATCAATTGACAACTTTATTGGGGAGGCCCCTTATGCACAAACTAGAAACCGAGGTGCTCGTCATTGGCGGTGGGGCTACCGGGACGGGAGTGGCCTGGGATGCTGCGCTGCGCGGCTTCAAAGTCATTCTTGTGGAACAGCGCGATCTGACGCATGGTACGTCGGGGCGCTTCCATGGCCTCTTACACAGCGGCGGCCGTTATGCCGTTAAAGATCCGCATGGCGCAGCGGAGTGCATTGCCGAAAACCGAATTTTGCGCCACACCCACGCCCACTGCATCGAAAATACCAGCGGCTTTTTCGTGGTTTTGCCCGAAGATGAAGGGGAATTCCCCGATAAATTTAAGGCTGGCTGTGATGCAGTAGGGATTCCTTGTGCCGAAATATCCGTGGCTGAGGCGCTGCGGCGTGAACCGCTGCTTAATCCGCGTATCAGCCGCGTTTTTGAAGTGCCCGATGGCTCTGCGGATGGTTTTTTAACCGTCCATGCCACATCACAAGCGGCGCGCAATGCCGGCGCGCAAATCCTCACCTACCATGAAGTCGTCGATCTAATGGTGACGGGTGATGAAGGCGAGCGTCGGGTAACCGGCGCTCATGTGCGTAACGTGGTGACGGGTGAAGACACGGAAATCCACGCCGATATGGTAGTGAATGCAGCCGGCGCCTGGACAGGTAAAGTGGCGGCTTTGGCCGGCATCGAAGTGAATATCATGTCCAGCAAGGGCACGATGATCGCCATGAACCACCGCCTGGTGAACACCGTTGTCAACCGCTGCAAACTGCCCTCCGACGGCGATATTATTGTGCCCAGCCACACCGTTTGCATTATTGGCACCACATCGGTGAATGTGCCGGAGCCGGAACCGCTGCGTATTGAACCGTGGGAAGTGCGTTTGATGATGCAGGAAGGGGACAAGATGGTACCCGGTTTTGCACAGGCCAGGGTACTGCGCGCCTGGGCGGGGGTACGGCCGTTATTCCAGGACACTTATGTCAGCGGCAAAGGGCGGGATGTGACCCGTAAACTCGCGCTCTTGGATCATCAAGAGCGGGAAGGCGTCTCCGGTTTCCTCACGATTACCGGCGGCAAATGGACCACCTTCCGCCTGATGGCCGAAGCTACCGTAGACACTATTTGCGAACATCTGGGCACAGAACGGCCGTGTACCACCGCTACCACTCAGGTTCCCGGCGCGGAACAAGGTTCTTACTGGCTGGGTCATCGGCTGCACGAGATTGAAGAGAAGAAACTGCAAGGCGAACTGGTGTGTGAATGCGAACTGGTGACACGCACCATGATTGAAAACGCCGCCAAACGCAATCCACTGCTGACGCTGGACGATTTGCGCCGCGATGTGCGTCTGGGCAAAGGGCCATGCCAGGGTGGTTTCTGCACGTATCGCGCCACCGCCATTTTGCATGAAATGGACAAATCCGGAGCCTGGCATGTGGATATGAGCGATGAAGCCGGCAGCACGGCCAAATGGGACGTGGCCTACCTGCAATCGCCAGGGCACAATCTGGTCAGCGACGCCGCAAATGGCTCGCGCCGCAGCGCCGAAACGCCCAGAAGCGACGCTTTTAATCCGAATTTGCTGCTGCGCGACTTTTTGCAGGAACGCTGGAAAGGCGTGACGCCCATTCTCTGGGGCCGGCAGTTGAAACAAGAACGGCTGGACGAGTTGATCTACATGAGCCTGATGAACGTGGACCATTTGCCGGACAAAGAACTGTCCAGTCCGGTGACGGATTTCTACAACTTTGATACGACTCCTGACGAAGAAATAAAGGAGGCCGGCAATGGTTGATTTGATTGTGATAGGCGCTGGCCTGAGCGGTTTGATGGCGGCTTATACGGCGGCCAAGGCCGGCTTAAGCGTGCGCGTGGCAGCGAAGGGCCTGGGTTCCATCCACTGGAGCGCAGGCACGATTGACGTGCTGGGTTATACGCCGGAGGCGTATGAACGGGCGGTGAAACGGCCGTTAGAAGTCATCCAAACATTCCCGCAAACACGACCCGAACATCCCTACGCCCTGATAGGCGATGAAAAAATCTCTCAGGCGTTGGCTGCCTTCGTTGCCGTGAGCAAAGAAATCGGCGTGCCTTACGGCGGCGCCGTCAAACCGGGCGACAATTTGCTCCTGCCCTCCCCGGCGGGCGCCGCCCGCCCCACTTATTTGGCCCCCCAGGCGCAGTTAGCCGGCGATTTAAGCCGCTCCGAGCCGCTGCTCATTGTCGGCTTCAAAGGCATGCGTGACTTTTATCCCGAACTCATTGCCGAAAATTTAACTAAGCTGGGCTACCCGGCGCGAGCCGCATTTTTAGATCTGGCGCTTATCACCGACCAGCGTGACCGGAATACGATCCAGTTGGCGCATGGGCTGGACCAGAAAGAAAAACGCTACCAATTAGCAGCTGCGCTCCAAAAACTGGTGCAGCCCGGTGAACGCATTGGCTTACCGGCAATTTTGGGCATGGAACACCACCTGACAATATTGGCCGAACTGGAAGAAAAAACGGGCTGTCCGGTGTTTGAGATTCCCACGCTGCCGCCCAGTGCGCCGGGAGTGCGCCTGTTTACGGCGCTGCGCGGCCATTTGCGCAGCATGAGCGTGCGGGTAGAAGCAGGCGTGGAGATCATCGCGGCAGAAACCACCCCGGCCAATGGGTCTCCCAGACAGGTTCAGTGGGTGGCAAGCGAGACCAGCGCCCGCCCCTGGAAGCAGCGCGCCCCCAAATTCTTGCTGGCGACCGGCGGCATTTTAGGCGGCGGTTTTGACAGCAACATCGACGGCAAGGTGTGGGAAACGATTTTTGACCTGCCGCTCACCGTTCCGCAAAATCGGGCAGAGTGGTTTGAGGCTGGCTTTTTGAGCCAGACAGGACATCCGGTGTTTAATGGCGGTGTGCGGGTGAACAACAATTTCCAACCTGTCGACAGCGAGGGTAAACCTTTGTTTAGCAATTTGTGGGCAGCCGGCACCGTGTTGGCCCAGTATGATCCCATTCAAGAGCGCAGTTTGGAAGGAACGGCCGTTGCCACCGGTGTCGCAGCCGGACAGGCATTGAGTCAATAGGAGGAACAACGATGCATACCAAATCATGGCACTCAGTTGGTCCTTCACTCGACGAGTGCATCAAATGTAATGTCTGCACCAGCTACTGCCCGGTCGCCGCTGTCACAGACCTCTTTGCCGGACCAAAGTATTCAGGACCACAGGCACAGCGTTTTCGTGAAAACGAACAACTGCAAACCCCTGACCATTCCGTTGATTACTGCTCAGGCTGCCGCGTGTGCAACGAAGTGTGCCCCAGCGGCGTCAAAATCGCCGAGATCAATGCCCGCGCCCGCGCCCAAATCGCGGCCGAAGAAGGCATCCCGCTGCGCAACCGGCTGCTGGGCCGCAACGAAACCCTGGGCAAACTAGGCAGTATCATACCGCCGCTGGCAAACTTTGGTTTACATAACTCATTCAGCCGCATGATGGCTGAAAAAGTGATGGGCATTGCCAAAGATGCGCCCCTGCCCCGCTGGAGCACCAGCGGCACTTTCGGCAGTTGGTTCAAGAAAACAGAAACCCAGCGGTTAAAATCAGACAAAAAAGTGGTTTATTATCACGGCTGCGCTACCATGTACTACGAACCCTTCATCGGCAAGGCGGCTGTAGCTGTGTTTGAGCACAACGGCTTTGAAGTGCTGGTGCCGCCGCAGAACTGCTGCGGTTTGCCCCTGCTCAGCAACGGGGAATTCAAAGCGGCGGAGCAATACCACCAGCACAACATCGACAAGCTTCTGGTCTATGCGCAAGCCGGGCTGGATATTGTCGGCACCAGCACCAGTTGTACGCTGACATTGAAGGAAGAAGCGCCGGAACTGCTGGACATGGACAGCGAAGGCGCCAACGCCATCAAAATGGCAACCTGGGACATCTTTGAATGGCTGCGTGAACTGCACGAAGCCGGTCAGCTTAAAAGGGACTTTGTGAATATGCAGATGGTGCTGCCATACCATGCGCCCTGCCAGTATCGCGCCCACCGCGTGGGCAAACCGGCGCTGGAAATTCTGACGCTGATTCCGGGCATCGACGCCCGCGAAAGCCACGCCCACTGCTGCGGTATTGCCGGTACTTATGGCTACAAGAAGGAAAAGTACCAGATTGCCATGGATGTGGGGCAGGAATTGTTTGATTTTGTACAGGACCAGGGCGACGATGTAACCATGACGGCCTGTGATTCGGAGACTTGCCGCTGGCAGTTAGAGCATGGCACTGACCTGCCTTCCCGCCATCCCATTGAGATTCTGGCGGCGGCTTATGGCTTGTATGATCTGGAAAAACGCGAATTGGCTGGCGGCTAAGCAGGTGTTTGTTTTCAACTTAGCTAGATAGGACCAATCTTGAAGATTGATCCTATCTAAAAACTTCATACTTATCAGGGAAAGTTTATGGCGAAAAAATCTAATCGCAAGAAAATACAAGCAGCAAACAAACAGAGCGAACAGCAGGACGCCGAAATCCAGAAGGCTTTAAGTACGCCATGGATCCAGCAGCGTTCAGGTCTGGTAATGATGCTGCTGTTGAGTTTAGGATTTGCTGCCTTTATGGCATGGCAGCTTTATCCCACGGAGGGCGTGGGACGCGCCCTGATGTGGGGAATTGGCTCGGCTGGGGTATTGTGGCTGATCTTTTTACTGGGTGTGGGCTTTAACAAACTGGTGAGGCGGTAAGAGCTGTATGATACCGGCGGCGGCGCATGAATGGGAGCGTCTTTGGGCTCCTTATGATGAACCCACTTATGACGAGGTTCTATCTGCCGTGCTGCCGGAAGACGTGGTTTTAGAAATTGGCGCGGGAGATCTCCGTCTGTCGCGCCGTTTGGCGGTTGCTGCCCGAGAGGTGATTGCCTGGGAAATTCAGGCAGATGTTTTGCACAAGTCCGTTTACGATTTGCCGCCAAATCTGAAGGTGTGGCATGTTGATGCGCGGCAAGCGTCAGTACCGCCGGGAGTGACCACGGCCGTTTTGCTGATGCGCCACTGCCAACATTTTCAGCTCTACGCGCACAAGCTCCGCGCCGCCGGTTGTAAACGCCTGATTACCAATGCGCGCTGGGGTCTGGGCGTTGAAGTGCTGAATTTGCGGCTGCCGCGACTGTTGTACAACGCTTTGCCGATGGGTTGGTATGCCTGCTGGTGCGGGCATACTGGTTTTAAAGTGGGCGCTGCCGAATTTTTAACAAGGGAATTGGAAACGGCCGTTTTTGAGGTAATCGACTGCCCGAACTGCCGCTAAATATTGGAAAAACAGCAATGGTTAGTATAGTCATCGTTTCACACAGCGCCTTATTAGCCGACGGAGTTCGTGATCTGGCCTTGCAAATGGTGCAAGGCAAAGTCAACATTGCTACCGCCGGCGGCATAGACGATCCGGATCATCCTATTGGCACGGATCCGGTCAAAGTTTTCCACGCCATCGAATCGGTTTACTCCGAAGACGGCGTGGTCATTTTGATGGACCTGGGCAGCGCCCTGTTGAGCGCCGAAACAGCCCTGGAATTTTTAACGCCGGAACAACAAGCACATATTTACCTCTGCCCGGCGCCTCTGGTAGAAGGCGCCATGGCGGCGGCGGTCACAGCTTCGGTGGGCGGTTCGCCCGCGCAGGTAATGGCCGAGGCGCAAGGGTCGCTGACAGTGAAGGTGGCGCAAATTGCACCGCAAGTGGCAGACGGCGGCGCGGCTGCAGAGGCAGCCAATTTAAGCGGCGGCGAGTCGTTGACGCTGGTTGTTGCCAATAAATTAGGGCTGCACGCCAGACCGGCGGCGCGGTTTGTCAGTACGGCTAACCAGTATGACGCCGCCGTGCAAATCAACCTGGGCGGCAAAACGGCCAATGCCAAAAGCATCAATCAGGTAGCCACGTTGGGCGTGCGCCAGGGAGATCGCATTGAGGTTAAGGCGCTGGGCGCAGACGCCAAACAGGTATTGGCGGCCATTCAGGCGCTGGCGGCCAACAATTTTGGCGATGAGGATGAAGCAGAAACGGTGGCGGCAACGGCCGTTCCCGCAGCCGTCGGTGATTGGACCGGTATTCCCGCCTCACCGGGCGTGGCGATTGGACCCGTTTACCAATACCGGCCCCGCCTGCCAGAAGTGCAGAGCCGGCAGATTAGTGATAAGGCAGGAGAATGGCAGCGGTTGGAAACGGCCGTTAACCAATCCCGCGCCGAAATCCAAACCCTCTACACACAGGCTGTGCGCCAGATTGGGGTGCAAGAAGCAGCTATTTTTGAAGCGCATCAACTGTTTCTCACCGATCCAACTTTGCTCGACGCCGCCAAAGAAACGCTGTACCAGCAAAGCCTCAACGCGGAGGCGGCCTGGGACCAGGCTATCCGCGCCACAGCCGCGCAGTTCAGCAGCCTGCCAGACCCCTACATGCAGGCCCGCGCCGGAGATATTTTGGACGTGGGACAGCGGGTGCTCAGCCACCTGATGAAAGTGGAACAACCGGCTATGGCCTTCAAACGGCCGTCTGTCCTCATCGCCCGCGACCTGACCCCCTCGGACACGGCCCGGCTGGACCCGGCCAAAGTGCTGGCTATCTGCACAGAACTGGGGGGCGCTACCGCCCATTCCGCCATCCTGGCGCGCGCCATGGGCATCCCGGCGATTGTGGGGATGGGAGCGCAGCTTGAAAAGCTCAAAGATGGGCAGAATATTGGCGTAGACGGCGAAAAAGGACAAATCTGGGTAGATCCCACTGACGGTGAATTGGAAGCGCTGGCTCAAAAACGGATTGACTGGTTAACCAACCAGCAAACCGCCAAGGCAAAAGCCCAGAAAACGGCCGTTACCAAAGATAAAAAACGCATTGAAATCGGCGCCAACATTGGCGGTCCCCACGACATTGCCACCGCGCTGTCCTTTGGCGCTGAAGGCGTCGGTCTCTTCCGCACCGAATTCCTGTTTTTAGGGCGTGAAAACGCCCCCACCGAAGAAGAACAATTCCTTGCTTACCGGCAAGCAGCCGAAGCCATGGACAAAAAACCACTCGTCATCCGCACCCTGGACGTGGGCGGCGACAAACCCCTGGCCTACCTGGACCTCGGCGTGGAAGAAAACCCATTCCTGGGCTGGCGCGGCATCCGCTTCTGCCTGGATCATCCCGAAATCCTCAAGCCCCAAATCAGAGCTATTTTGCGCGCCGGAGCTGACTGCAACGTCAAAATGATGTTCCCCATGATCAGCACGCTTTCCGAACTGATCGCCGCCAAAGCGCTTGTCAAAGAAGTACAAAAAGAACTCAAGGCCGAAAAGCTCTCCTACGACAAGAAAATGGAAGTCGGCATTATGATAGAAGTGCCCTCGGCGGTCGCCGTTGCCGACCAACTGGCTAAGGAAGCCGACTTCTTCTCCATCGGCACCAACGACTTGACCCAATACGTGATGGCGGCAGATCGGGGCAACGCCAAAGTTTCCGGACTGGCAAACGCCCTCCAACCGGCCGTGCTGCGCATGATCCATCAGGTGGTGGAAGCTGCCCACCAGCGGGACATTTGGGTAGGCATATGCGGCGAACTGGCCGGCAATGCGCTGGCAACGCCGCTCTTAGTGGGCATGGGACTGGATGAACTGTCTATGAGCGCCCCGTCCATTCCGGCCGTCAAAGAGCGAGTCCGCAGCCTGACAGTGCGGCAGGCGCAGGAAATGGCAAAAAGCGCCTTACAGCTCACCTCGCCAGAGGCCGTGCTGGCATTTTTGCAAGAACAGTAATTCACTGTCGTCTGCTAAAGGCCCTCGTGTAATCCAGGTGTAAGGGCGGTTCGCGAACCGCCCTTACCAGAGAAAATGTCGTTGCCCTGTCATTCAACCATCCGTCAATTCCTGAGCCAGTTTGCTTAACTTTTGCGTTTCATACAGGGGCGGACCGTGCCCAAAACAGACAAGTTTGGGACGCAAGTTTGCCACTTTGATGATAGACGCCTGATTTTGCCTGACATCGCTCGAGAACATTGCCGGCGGTTCGCGCAAACCCACCTGGGTCGTCCACAAGTTCATATTAAACAGAACATCCCCGACAATCAGCGCTCCGTCTGGCTCTCGCCAGAGGGCAATGTGACCGGGTGAGTGGCCAGGCGCGTCGATCACCTGAAATTCCCCCACCCAATCGCCTTCTTCCAAGGCGCGTCTCACCGGATATTTGGCGCCTGCCATGAAGCGCTGTTGAAAACGCGCCATCAGGCTATCCGGATTCGGAAAGGATTCAGTGACATTGCCGCTTTCCATGACAGGCACGTCTTTTTCGCCGCACCAGAGCGGGATTTGCAGCGTGTCGCAGATGAAGGCTGAAGCGCCATTATGGTCGGGGTGGGCGTGGGTGAGCACATGGGCTTTAATTTTGTCGCGCCCATAGGCGTCGATGGCTTGCAGCAGTTTTTTCCCTGAACTGCGGATACCGGCGTCTATGAGATACCCATCAATCAAATAGGCATTGATGCTGTTTCTGGGCAACAGGGGAATCTGGTATAGACCTGTGGCAATTTCTTTCATGATCACTCTCCAATATTGTCAGGATCTAATTGTAGTTAGATCAATTCCGAAATTCCATTTGACATTTCTTAAATCATCTTGTATATTCTGATTAGATATTTTTCTAATCATAACGGCAGAGAGGTTTTGAATTATGAACGAATCAAATACGGTCATCTCGCTGGACCGAATCAAAGCACGCCGGGATTTAAGCGAGTTGGAAAAACTGGTGCAGGCGTTTGATTTGGTGACGCAAAGCGTGATCACCACCAGCGAACATGAGGTTGAGCTGGCGCTGGCGTTGGGAGACAAGGAAACGGCCGTTAAAGAGCGCATTAAAGCAGGCGGCGTCAAGGCGGCGCGGGGCATGTTTCAATACTGCTACCATGAAATTACCGGCAGCCGGGAGAAATTATGGCATGAATAAAGAAAACTATGCGGCAAACCTGGAATCGAGAGCGCAGTTTTTCAAGGCGCTGGGACATCCGGCGCGGCTGCTCATTCTGAACCTGGCGCAGGCAAAACCGCGCCACACAGAAGAACTGGCGGCTATTTTGAACCTGAAACCGGCTACTGTTTCCCACCACCTGGCGCAGTTAACGGCCGTTGGCCTGCTCACCTCTCAAAAAGATCAATATTACCAGATGTATTCACCCACAGGAGATATGATGAACAAAACAATAGATGACATAGTAGGCTTAACACAGCCAGGATTAGAAACGGCCGTTTCCCAAGACGCCTATCGTGACAAAGTGCTAAAAACCTTCTTCAAACACGGCCGTCTGACCCAAATTCCGGCCCAACAAAAAAAGCGGCAGGTCATTCTCGAAAGACTGGCTGAAGAGTTTGAACCAAGTCAGGATTATACCGAGCAAGAAGTCAACCGCATCCTCGTTGAGTTCCACGACGACGTGGCGACCCTGCGCCGCGAACTTATCATGTGCAAACTGATGACCCGCGATCACGGTATTTATCAACGAATATTGCCTTCTGAGGCATAACAAGCAGGACGGCGCGGCGAGAAAGGCATCACTCTCTCCGCGCCGTCTCAGTTCAAAACATAATGCCCTTACGGTTTCCGCCGCCCCCACACCTGCACCAGCAGCGTGCCCGCCACGACCGCCGCCAGACCCAGCAGTTCACGGCCGTTTATTGTCTCGCCTAAAAACAGCAAAGCTAAAATCGCAATTTGCACCGTCATCGTGTTGTTGATGACGGTCGATTCCACCGCCGACAGGGTGCGCAGGGTATGGTTCCAGAGCGTGAAGGCTACGGCCGTATTGACGACCGCCAGCCATAAAATGAGCAGCCAGTTTTGCCAGCTCAACGCCGGCATCCCATCCACATAAATCCCCGCCGCCAGCAGCAGAAAAGCGCCAATGCCCATACTGATCACGGTCACGGTCAGCGGCTTGATGGCGCCGCCACGGTTGACATAACGTCCCAAAATAGCCGAGGCCGAATTCGCCAACATGCACACCACTGCTACGACAATGCCAATGAACTGGGCTTGAGCCAGGCCGAAAGGGTAAAAGTAGAGCATCGCGCCAAACAATGCCAGGATCATGCCCAGCCACTGGCCGCCATTGGGCTTTTCACCCAGGGTGAAAATACCTAGAAGCGCCACGAAAACGGCCGTAAAGCTCAAAATAAGGGTTACGCTGACTGCCGGCGCGTAAGCCAGGGCCACAAACTGCGCTCCCTGCGTCAGGGCGTAATAGACCACCCCCAACACGATCAGCCGCTCCCAATCCCCGCGCGTCAGCGCTCTCACGGAAGCAGGAATGTGGAATTTGCCTGCCCCTTCCCTGCCTCCCGCCAGGTCCGATTTGCGCCAGAGAAAGGGCACCAGCACCAGAAAAGCCAGCATGTAGCGCAGTCCGGCGAACAGCAGCGGCGGTATGTCCGCCAGGCCAAACTTAATCAATACCCAGGAGGTAGACCAGAGCAAGGTGACAAAAAGGGCTTGCAGCACAGCCCGCAGATGAGGGGAAATCTTTGACATCAACACAACTCCCAGGCGGACAAATTAATGGTCACCGCCAATCTCCCCACGATAATTTAGTTCACGAAATCTGGCAATAGAAAAAGGAAACGGCCGTTTCTCCCACGTTAACAATCTGTAAAAACACTCGCCCCCCGGTCAGTCATTCGTTACAATCCTGCCACACAGGACGGGAATCGGCAGACATATCTGATCTTCAGCAAGGAGAAACGACAAGCGATGAGTCAAGCACAATCCTCACAAAAAGAAGTGACCACCCTGGGCGGCGGCTGCTTTTGGTGCCTGGAAGCCGTCTACGATGACTTGATTGGCGTAGAATCGGTGGTTTCCGGTTATGCCGGCGGGCACGTGCCCAACCCCACTTACGAACAAGTTTGCGCCAAAAAAACCGGTCATGCGGAAGTGGTGCAGGTCACTTTTGATCCCGCCCTCATCACCTTCCGCGAAATTCTACAGGTCTTCTTCACCATTCACGATCCCACGACCCCTAATCGTCAGGGCAACGATGTGGGTCCGCAGTACCGCTCCGCCATCTTTTATCACGACGAAGCGCAAAAGGAAACGGCCGTTGCCGTTATGGCAGAGTTAAGCGCGGCTCAGGTGTGGCCCAACCCCATTGTGACGGAATTAGCGCCTTTAGACACCTTTTACGTGGCAGAAGCGTATCACCAGCGTTATTACGAAAACAACGCGTACCAGCCCTACTGCCAATACGTCGTCGCCCCCAAAGTCGCCAAATTCCGCAAAGAGTTTAGCGCCAGACGGAAGTCGCAGGCAGGGAGCTAGAGATCAAAGATTAAAGATTACGCCATCTTCATCTTTAATCTTTAATTTTCCCTCAAATTATGGAGTCTCTGCCCATGTTGGCAAAACCGAGCAGTAACCGGTGACTGCAAAACTTTCCCTCATTATTGATACGGACCCAGGCGTAGACGATGCCCTGGCGCTGGCCTGGCTGCTGACGCAGCCGGTCTACGGCGTGGACATTTTGGGCATTGGCGTGGCGGCGGGCAATACCGGCGTGCAGCCCGCCGCCCGCAATGCGCTGACGGTGCTCCACGCTCTAAACCGCGCTGAAATTCCGGTGGCGGTGGGCGCCGCCCAACCGCTTCAAGTTCCCCTGAGCCGTTCCAATATTTTGATTCATGGATCGGATGGCTTGTGGGGCGCCAGCCGGGATTACGCCCTGGAGGGCTGCGCGCCGGATGCGGCGGCTTTTTATGCGAATCTGGCGGCGGCGCACCCTGGCGCTGTGCTTTTAACGCTGGGACCCTTGACGAACGTGGCTCAAGCTGTGGCGCAGTATCCGGCGGCGATGGCAAAACTGGGCGGTCTGCTGATTTTGGGCGGAACCAGGGCCAAGGGCAGCATGACGCCGGTGTCGGAATACAATTTTTGGCAAGACCCCCACGCTGCGGAAATTGTGCTGGCCTCCGGCCTGCCTATCACGCTGCTCATTCGAGATGCGTTTACGGCGTTTCAACTGAATCAGGCTGATCTGGCGGTGATTTGTGAAACGGAAACGGCCGTTCCCTCCTTCCTGCGCGCTCCCCTCCGGGCCTATACCCGGCTCTATACCGAAGTGGGCGGTCAAACCGCGGCTGCCATTCCGGATCTCGCCGCCGCCATCGCCGCCGTTGATCCCACACTGCTCACCACGAAGCCCGCTCTGGTCAAAGTGATCACGCATGATGGTCTGGCTCGCGGCCAAACCGTCATCGGCCAAACCTTCGCCGAACAAGTCACCATGATCGCCGACGATGACGAGATGAGCGCCCTGGCGCAAGAAGCGCTGCAAAACCCGGCCTTTGATTTTCGGGCGCGGCTGGCTGAGATTTTAGGCAGAGAACCGGCGAATGTGCAGTTGGTAACGGCCGTTGACGGCGCGCGTATGCGGCAGATATTTTTGGATACCATTAGTGATGCGTGATGCGTGAATTCTCTCGCTCACGCCTCACGCATCAGACCGTCTCATAAAAGGAACGATCCATCAGTCATGATAAAAGCAGCCATTTTTGATCGCAATAATGTCCTCATCGAGTATGATTTTGCCTACGCGAAAAACTATTTTGAACGGCTGCTGCCGATCTCCTTTTTTGAACTGGGCGACCGCTGGCAAGCGTGGGGCGAAACCACCGGCTTTCCGGCTGACGCCGCCGCCGAAAAGCAGTTCTGGTCTGGCTTTTGGGAGCGGATTGGGGAAGAATATGAGTTGGGAACGGCCGTTTGCCGCCAACTTCACGCCTTTCGCTACGTTGATGTACTCAAGCCCTTTGCCGATGCCCGCCCCACCCTCCAGGCGCTGCGCGAAAAAG
>JAWOGU010000340.1:0-4432 GCA_046496595.1 Chloroflexota bacterium | reverse complement strand
ATTCTGCCTCATTCTTTCATCCTTGATGGCCAGTTCTTCAGCCTGTGCTCTTGTTTCTTTAAGCAGTAATGCTGTCCTGTTGTTGTTTTTTATGTCTGAAATGGTGATGGCAATACTTTCAGCCACTCTCTCCACAAAATTTTTCCGGTAGTCATCGATATTCCTGAAAGATGCAATTTCAATAATACCATGAATATCCTCAGTCAACATCAATGAAACAATTAATAAGTATTAAAAATTTGCTTTTCCGAGTCCTGATATAATATGCAGATAATCATTAGGAATATCTGACATATAAATGGTTTTCTTTTCCAAAGCACATGTCCCTATTAATCCGGATCCCCATTCCACTTGTTTGTCGGCAAATTTTCTTCTGTCGTATGCATAACAGACCGCCGGGAGATCATCCGCAAAAAGTACGGGATTTCTGCGCGGAAACAGGCCAGCCGGCGCCGGCCGATACCGGCAGTGTGGTGCGCTGCGTGCTGGAGAGTCTGGCGTTAAAATACCGGGAGGTGCTGGATAAGCTGCGCGGTTTAACCGGGCAGCCGCTGGACGTACTCCACATCGGCGGCGGTGGTACCCAGAATCAACTATTGAACCAACTGGCCGCCAACGCCACCGGTCTGCCGGTCGTCACTGGCCCCATCGAAGCGACGGTGATCGGCAATGCCGCCGTGCAGCTCATCGCTCTGGGCGAAATTGGCGATATTGCTCAAGCCCGCGCCATGGTGGCCGGCATGGCTGAACTGAAACGCTATGAACCGCAGGAAACGGCCGTTTGGCAGGAAGTGTACAATCGTTATCAAGAGATTATTGCGTAGGGAATCAGGTTAAAGATTAAAGAGTAAAGATTGGCCGGGTCTCCAATCTTCAATCTTTAATCTTCATTCCTCATCCCTCAGAAACAGAATCCTATGAACTTTCAACTACTCCACCCCCGCGACCAACTGGTCGCCATTATGAACCGCATTTACCACAACGGCATGACCACCCTCAGCGGCGGCAACCTGTCCATCAAGGACGACAACGGCGACATCTGGATCACCCCGTCCGGCATCGACAAAGGCGCCTTGACGCCCAAAGACATCATGTGCGTACAAAAAGATGGCGCCATCATCGGCCCCCACCGGCCATCCATTGAATATCCCTTTCACCGGAAAATCTACGAACTGCGGCCTGACTTTCAGGCCATCGTTCATGCCCATCCTCCGGCGCTCGTTTCCTTCAGCATTGTGCGTGAAGTGCCGGACACGCGCATCATTCCGCAGGCCAACCGCCTGTGCGGACCGGTGGGGTATGCGCCCTACGCCCTGCCCGGCAGCGAAAAGCTGGGTGAAAATATCGCTGCCACCTTCGCCGAAGGTTACAACATCATCATCCTAGAAAATCACGGCATGGCGGCGGGCGGGGCAAACCTGCTCGACGCCTTCCACCGTCTGGAGACGCTTGATTTTTGCGCCCGCACCCTGATTCGGGCGCGTTCCCTAGGTGCAGTAAAAACGTTGTCCGAACCGGCGCTGAATTTGTTTGACCACCGGCACAATGCCCTGCCGGAATTTGTGCCCACCGCCCACAGCAGCCGCGAGCGCGAACTGCGCCAGCAAATTGTCGAAATCGTGGCCCGCGCCTATGACCGGCAGTTGATGATCAGCACCGAAGGCGTGGTGTCGGCACGGCTGGACGACAACAGCTTTTTGATCACCCCCACCGGGCAGGACCGGCGCACGCTGGAAATCAGCGATATTGTGCTGATACGGAACGGGGTGCGCGAGGCGGGCAAACTGCCCAGCCGCTCCGTGCGCCTGCACGAAGCCATCTATGCGCGGCGCGCCGACATCCAATGCGTCATGTCGGCCCAGTGCCCTAACGCCACCGCCTATACCATCACGGCTTCCCGGTTTGATTCGCGCACCATCCCGGAGAGTTTTATCTTGCTGCGTGACATTCCACTGATTCCCTTCAAGACGCTTTACACGCAGGCGGAAACCGTGGCCGAAACAGTTTCCCTGAGTACGCCGGTGCTGCTGGTGGAAAATGACTGTGTGCTGACGGTGGGCACTGATATTCTCAATGCCTTCGACCGGTTGGAGGTGGCGGAATTCAGCGCCCGTTCGTTGATCGACACGGCCGTTCTTGGTCCCCTCGTTCCCATTGGCGCAGAAGAAATACATGACCTGGAAGTCGCCTTTTCGCTCACGTAGACACGCGCAAGATTGGACCAATCTCAGAGATTGGTCCAATCTGAGATAGGATGATACATGCTCATTAAACTGTTTGGCGGCCTGCGCCAGAAAGCAGGCGGCGCAGAAGTAGACGGCTCCGGCGCGACCATCCGGGAAGCGCTGGCAAACCTCTGCCGCGAAAACGAAACACTTCGCCAGGCAATATTCGCCGGCGATACTTTGCAGCCCCACGTGCGCGTCATGCTAAACGGCCGTGACTGCGAACTGCTGCAAGGTTTGGAAACGGCCGTTACCGACCAGGACCACATCGCCGTCTTCCCACCCATCGCCGGCGGATAAAATCAGTAAACAGTGTTCAGTAAACAGTGTTCAGTAAGCCCTCTACACTCTTTCTCTACACTCTACACTTCAATAGGAGATTCTTATGCAAGGTTGGGCTGGAAAAATATTGGATATAAACCTGACCGACGGCAGCATCAATACCCTGCCATTGGACAAGGAAATGGCGCGTCTCTTTTTAGGCGGGCGCGGCCTGGGCGCAAGACTGTTGTGGGATCTGGTGGGACCGGGCGTAGAACCCCTTTCCCCCGAAAACGTGCTGATCTTTAGCACCGGTCCCATCACCGCCAGCGCCTCCCAAACGAGCAACCGCTTCAACGTGAGCACCAAAAGTCCGCTCACCGACGCCATTCTGCACGCCAACAGCGGCGGCTGGTGGGGAATGCAGTTCAAGCGCACCGGCTACGACGCGCTCATCGTGCGCGGTAAAGCGGCTGCGCCCGTTATGATCGAAATCACGCCGCAGGGCGTCAGCATTCAAGACGCCGCCCACCTCTGGGGCAAAAGCGTGTTTGAGACGACCGAAGCCTTAGGCCAGAGCCGCAATAAGCGCAACGTGCTGTGCATCGGTCCGGCGGGCGAGAACCTGGTGCGCATTGCCGCCATTATGAACGACAAGGAACGCGCCCTGGCGCGCGGCGGCGCGGGCGCCGTGATGGGCAGCAAGAATTTGAAGGCGATTGTGGTGGAAGGCACGGAGAAAAATCAGGCCGCCGACCCCGACCAGTTCAAGTTTATGCTCTACGAAACGGGCAAACTGCTCAAAGCCAGCCCGCTCACCTCGCAGGCGCTGCCGGAATTCGGAACGGCCGTTGTCATGAACGTGGTCAACGAAATCGGGGCGCTGCCCACGCGCAACTTCCAGCAGTCCCAGTTTGAACACGCCGACAAACTCAGCGGCGAAACCATCACCGACACCATCCTGGTCAAAAACCAGGCGTGTTGGGCCTGCCCCATCACCTGCACCCGCATCACCAAAACCAAAAGCGGCAAAGAAGGCGAAGGACCGGAATTTGAATCGGCCTGGGCCTTTGGCGCGCAGTGCGGCGTGGACGATCTGGACATCGTCACCGAAGCCAACTACCTGTGCAACGACCTGGGCCTGGACACCATTTCCATGGGCAACATCATCGGCTGCGCCATGGAACTGGCCGAAAAAGGGCTGATTGACGACGATTTGCGTTTTGGGCAGGCGGACAGACTGCTGGGCCTGATTCAAGACACTGCTTACCGGCAGGGGTTGGGTAACGAGATGGCCGAGGGCAGCTATCGCCTGGCGCTGCGCTATGAAGCGCCGGAACTGTCCATGAGCGCCAAAAAGCTGGAACTGCCCGCCTACGATCCGCGCGGGATGCAGGGGCAGGGGCTGGTGTTTGCCACCGGCAACCGGGGCGGCTGCCACGAAACCGGCAACATGCTGGGACCGGAAGTACTCTCCCTGCCGCGTTTGCTGGACCGTTTCGCCACGCAGGGCAAGGCGGGTATCGTCTCCGTGCATCAAAATTCGGCGGCGGTGATCGACAGCCTGGTGTACTGCAAGTTTGCCAACATGGCGGTGGCCGAAGAGTTTTTTGCGCGCACATTAACGGCCGTTACCGGTGAACACTTCACCGCCGACGACCTAATGATGGTGGGTGAACGGGTGTGGACCCTGGAACGGCTCTACAACCTGCGCGAAGGCTTCACCAAAGACGATGACACCCTGCCCGACCGCCTGCTGAACGAAGCGGTGGCCGAAGGACCGAGCGAAGGCTTCACCGTCAAGCTCGCCCCCATGCTGGCCGAGTATTACGCCTTCCGCGGCTGGGACAAAAACGGCGTGCCTACGCCGGACAAACTCAAGGAACTGGGATTGGCTGATTTGGGATTTTCGCTGAACGACTAGATGAGAATTCAACGCAAAGGTG
>JAWOGU010000077.1:0-15486 GCA_046496595.1 Chloroflexota bacterium | reverse complement strand
TAACGTCCGGCGGAGTCCGGCAGCGCCGGAAAGCGAAAGACGTAAGTCTGGTCCGGTTTCAACGAGGCGGTGGCTGCCGTGTGCGCCGCCACCACCACGCCGTTATCATCCAGGAGTTGGAACTGCAAACGGCCGTTGGCGTCTCCCTCTCGTCCATCCCCGGCGATCAACAGTTCCACTTCACGCAGCCCGCCCCAGCGTGAGTAAAAGGTCTGCTCGATTTGCAGGCCGTTGGCTGGAACGGGCAGCGGCGTATTGGCGCGGTGCTGGTTGATGTCGTCGGCGACGATGGGCTGTCTGAGGGAACGACCGTCCAGCGCCACCCAGGCCAAACAGGCGGCCACGCCCACCAGGAAGGGCAGCCAGAGCCAGCGCCGGATACGGGTTGTGCGCCAGGAAAGAGGGGAGGAAACGGCCGTTTCAGGAGAATCAGTCATCAGGCTTTCAATCAACCATCGCCGAAGCGACAGTCACCCAACAATGTTACCCGCATCAGGCAGCCTTGCACAGCTACAGGCCATCCCTAGTCACCAAACTAATGACAACAACGTGACTTTCGTCATATGCCCGGCAAACCAGTTTCAAATAATCTTGGGGCAGAGTGGCAGAGTGGCAATTTCACCCCATCACCCGCTCACCCCATCACCTCTACACCTGGAGAAGAATGGACCGAAAACTATCCCTCCCCGAACATATGATGTGCCTGGCGTCGGACGGCGCGCCGATTAACTTTATTTTGACGGCCCGCATTCTAGGGCGCGTTTCAGAAGACGAACTGCGCCGGGCGCTGGCAAAGGCGGGCCAGAAGCACCCTTTGCTGGCAGTGCGCGTGGTGGATGGGGAAAACGGCCGTTTCCACTTCATCCCACTCACCGCGCCCACATTCCCCATCCGCCTGGTCCCGCGAGAATCAGACAATACCTGGCAGCGGGAAGTGGAACAGGAACTCACCGTGCATTTTGACTGGCGCGCCGGACCACTGGTGCGTTTTGTCTGCGTTCAAGACGAGGCAGTGACCGACCTGCTGGTCGTATGCCACCACGCTTTGACCGATGGGCTGTCCGCCCTGTATCTGATCCACAACCTCATGCAGTTTTTAGGCGAACCTGAGACGGCGGTGACGCCCCTGCCCCTGCTGCCGCCGGCCGACCAGATGCTGCCCAAGGCTTTTCTGCGCCGCCCCGCCGTCGTCCTCAAGACGACCTTCATTCGTGCCATGCTCAAAGCAATGGCGGTGCAGCACCGCTTCAAAAAATCCACGCCACCCCCTTTCACCTTCCAGCCAACGCCCAACCTGGCTTTCCAGATGATTTCCTGGAGATTGGCTGAGGAAGAGACAACGGCCGTTGTCCAACGAGCTAAACACGAAAACACCTCCGTCCACGCCGCTTTATGCGCCGCTTTCCTTAAAACCTTCGCCGTCATGGAAGGGGAAACAAGCGGCTGGCAGCGCACCGTCTCCAGCCCCATCAGCATCAGAAAACGGCTGGCGCCGCCGGTGGGTGAAGACTTTGGCCTCTTCATCACCCTGGTAGAAACCAGCGCCGACTGCCAACCGGAGCGAGACTTCTGGCAGATTGCCCGCGAGATCAAACAAGCGCTCACCCGCGACTCCGCCGACGAAAAAATTCTCGCTCAATCCGCCATATCCCGCTATCTCCAGCCCGGCGCGCCCGGCCTGGAACGCTTCAACGACTGGGGCAGCATCCACTACGATCTGTCCATCACCAACCTGGGACGTTTTGAGTATCCTACCGTTTACGGCCCGCTGCGCCTGGAAGCCATTTTTGGCCCCGTAGTGACCACCATGGAAACAGAGAAGATCCTGGGCGTCACCACCGTCGCCGGACAGCTTTGTTTCACCTTTGTCTTCCGCCCGGCGGATCTCAGCCTGGAGCAAGCGCAGCAAATCCAGACCCAGGCCATGGCCTATCTCACCGCTGCCTGCCGGTAAAACCTCGTCGTCTGGCGAAAATCATGTTTCAGTCGAGTCATAAGGGCGGTTCACGAACCGCCCCTACCGGAGAGGGAACGAAAAACGCCTGCACCTGGTTCGTTTTGTTCAGGAAATTGCGAGATTGGCGGCGCATAAAAAAGCCTGGGCGTGGTGCCCAGGCTTTTTGCTCAACAGTTCCTTACCGTTCACTGTTCACTGTAAACTGTTTACTTTCCCTCATCACTGCACACTAAACTGAATCATGTGCGGCTCGCCGACGTAGTTGCTGTCCTTCACCACGATGAGGCGCAGCAGGTACTCGCCGGGCGGCAGCCCTTCGGCGTAGAGCGTTTCCAGAATGCCGTTGACCACCGGCGTATTGTGGGTGTCGCCCAGCGTCAGCCAGTTGATGTTGTCGCCTTCTGGCACGCCCAGTTCCAACTTGTAGAACTGCACTTCGGCCGGGTCAAAATCGGCCGTGCCCACGATGGGCATGATGCCGTCCACCACGTCGCCATCGGCCGGGCTGGTGATGCGCCAGACGGCGGGCGTGTTGGGGTCACGGGCCACGGCAAGTATCTCTTGCGTGCAGGCGTCGGTGGGCAAAATGGCGATGTTGTGGGCCTGCGCCCATTCGTGCGCCGCCTTGAGGCTTTCCGGGTTGCGCGGCGGCGTCAGGAAAACCTGCGGCAGGGCGTCGGGCGGCAGGGCAGCCGCAGTGGTCCCTTCAAAGATGTGGCAGAAGATTTGGGGCGGCGGCTGTTTGTCCGCGTCAACTCCGGCGTTTACCTGGAGGGCTTCCGGCGGCAGGGGCGGCAGCATGACGGCGGGAGCGCGCCACACGGCCGTTTCCAACTTCTCCCAGCGCACCACATTGGGGTCAAGCGGCGGTTCCTGAACCGGGACGCCGTCCGTCAGGAACCATTCCTCCCCGCTGCGCGTGCAGTCCACGGCTCCGACGGTGATGGAGTTGATGGCGCATAACGGCCGTTTTTCCAATCCAGGCGGCGGCGTGAACTCCACGGCGGGCGGCAGCCCGTTCACGTTGAGCGATTCCAGCAGGCCAAAATCATTGTACACCGCCTGCATAAAGTCATGCCACAGCGGCGCCGCGCCCGTGAGGCCGCTGATGTTGAGCATTTCGCTGTTATCGGTGTTGCCCGTCCACACGCCCACCACCAGACCGGGCGTGTAGCCCATCGTCCAGTTGTCGCGGAAATCGTTGGTGGTGCCTGTTTTGGCGGCGGCGGGAAAGGGCAGCGCCAGCGGATTATCATTGCCCATCGCCGGCGCGCGCGCCGCGTCGTCGTCCAAAATATCGCTGATGAGGAAAGCGACGCGCGGATCCAGAATCTGCTCGCCAGGATCGGCTGGCTGCTCGTAGACCACTTCGCCACTGCTCTTGGTCACACGCAAAATGGAGACCGGTTCCACCCGTTTCCCCCCATTGGCAAAGGCAGCGTAAACGGCCGTTAAGTCCAACGGCGTCACTTCACCCCCGCCCAGCGTCAGCGACAGGCCGTAGCTGCTGCTGTCCTGCCCCCAGGTGGTGATACCCACTTTCCGCGCAAACTCCATAAAAAGCGGGATGCCCACGTCTTGCAGCGCCAGCACGGCCGGCACGTTGTAACTGTTCGCCAGCGCCGCCCGCAGCCGCGTGGGACCATGAAAAGCGCCATCGTAGTTCACCGGCGTATATTCGCTGCCGTCGAACTGCGGGTAGTCCACCGGCACGTCCCACAGCAGGTCGGCGGCGGTCCAGGCGGTCTCGCCATTTTCGTCCGGCGACAGGGCAGCGGCGTAGGTGAGGGGCTTGATGGCGCTGCCCGGCTGCTGCAAGGAGGTTGCTACGTTGACGTGACCGTCGATGGCTTCGTCGTAATAATCGACGCTGCCCAGCATCGCCAAAATTTCGCCGGTGATGGGCTGCATGGCGACCAGGGCGGCGTTGGTGAGATTGTGTTCGGGACCCACGGCCGTGACGTGCTGCCGCGCCAGTTGTTCCGCCAGTCGCTGGTAATTCAGGTCCAGGCTGGTGGTCACTTGCAGGCCGCCGTTCGCCGCCACGTCCGCGCCAAACATGGCCTCCAACTGCTGCCGGGCATAAACGGCAAAGTGCGGCGCTGCCAGGCTCACTTCCTGCACGGCAAAGTTGAGCGGTTCCTGGTAGGCGGCTTCAGCTTGAGTTTGGGAAAGGGCGCCGTCGCCCACCATCAGGTTAAGCACCAGCCACTGCCGCTCTTTGACGCCATCAAAATTGGTGTAGGGGTCCAGTTCTACCGGACTTTGGGGCAGGCCGGACAACAAAGTAGCTTCACCCAACGTCAGGTCGTCGGCCGCTTTGCCAAAGTAGGTTTGGGCGGCGGCTTCCACGCCGTAAGCCAGGTTGCCGTAGTAGATTTCGTTGAGGTACACCTCCAAAATTTCGTCTTTGCTGTATTTCTGGTCCATCAGCCAGGCCAGGACGATTTCTTTGGCTTTACGGTTGTAGGAAACGGCCGTTCGCTCGTCATAGTCAAACACAATGTGGCGCACAATCTGCTGGGTAATGGTGCTGCCGCCCACAGGACGGCTGTCCGGGTTTTTGTAATTGGCGAGCAGCGCCGCCGCCAATGCCGTTAAATCCAGGCCCGTGTTTTGGTAAAACGAATCGTCCTCCACAGAAATTGTCGCCTGACGCAGATGCGGCGGTACCTGCGCCAGCGGAATCTGGGTGCGCTTGCCTTCGCCAAAAAACTCCCACAATAAGACGCCGTTCCGGTCAAAAATGCGGGTGGTCTCAAAGGTTTCCCGCTCGCGGGCGGTGTCCAGTTTGGCGACGCCGGCTTCAATTTCCCGGGAAAAATTGGCGTAGATGAGCGTACCGGCGGCGGTAATACCGCCAAATATGAGCAGCGTCAGCAAAACCACGCCGCCCACCAGCGCCATGCTGAAACAGCCGCAGCAGCCGCGCTTTTGTTTTTGCGGCGCGGTTGGCGGCTGCTGGTAAATGATTGGACCGGATTGGTTGTCGTACGACATAGTTCATGGTTCCTTTTTTTACGAATACAAAGAAATGCTGCCACACTGGCATGAGTAGTGTATGAAACACGGTGTGCGCCTGCCCGGCGCAAAAACAACGCAAAGGCAACGACATAAACACGCGCAAAAAAAGAGCGTCTTTTGGCGGACGCTCTTTCATCTTTAATATCTATTCAGGTGTAGCCTGAGCTTGTCGAAGGCGGAACCGGGCTTCGACAGGCTCAGCCTTCGACAGGCTCAGCCCTCGACTTGCTGCATAGTTATCTTTATTTTTTAGCTTCATCTGCCTAGCCGCGGCGCAGCAGGAACACACCCACGCCGGCCAACAAGACCACAACCGCCGCCCCAATCAAGAGCAGGCCGCTAATGCTGCCCAAACCGCCGCCTGACTCTTCGGCAACGGCCGTTTCTCCTTCCATGCTCGCCGTTTCAGCCGTCTCAGCGGCAGCATCCGTCTCTTCAGTTGGGCTGACATCCGCCACTTCCTGCGGGGCCGGAGCCAGACCAAAAGCCACCGGAATAATCACGCCTTCGGCCACCGCCACTGCCCAGCTTTCGGCCGTCGTCACCTGATAACCGGCAGGCGGGTAAACCTGCACCTGATACGTCCCCGTCGCCAAATTCTCAAAACAGAACGGCTCATTTATGCCGTCCGTCACATAAGAAGCTTTGCTGCTCCCATCTTGAAACAAGGTAACGGCGGCGTCTGCCAGCAAATTCTCGTTTTCGATAAAGTAAACAGCGTCACCATCCTTGTCTTCATACACGATCACGCATACGCCGTTGGTCGTTTGTGACCCGGCTACAGCGTCGTCGATTGGCTCAGCAGCTACTTCGGACTCTGCCGTCGGTTCTTCAATGGGTTCCTCGGTGCTTTCGGCTGCCCCTTCTTCCGTAGGGGTCACTTCCGGCTCCGGCGCCGCCACTGCGCCGGGAGGTACGATGATCAACTCGTCGCCAGGGTTGATGAAGGCAGGATTGTTGTTCAATTCCGGAATCGCCGTCAGCGCTTCCTCCGCCGTGAGACCCATCGTCGCCGCATATTGAATGGCAAGGCTCCAGTAAGAATCGCCCGCCTGCACCACATGAACAACGGCGCCATCCGCCCGCGGGGTGGCCGTTGGCGCCGGCGGCGCTGTTGGCCCAGCCACAGCCACTACTGCACCACCACCACTGCTGGGAACGGCGCTGCTGGGAGCGCTGCTGCTTACAGATGGAACAACCTCATCGAGCGCTGTCAAAGAAAGGCCATCTACAAAAAAGCCGTTGTTTATATAAGGATCAATCGATCCCATTTCAACCCAAACAGTCATGTTAGGTGACGTGGCCACAAAATCATGCAGAAAAATCGGGTAGGCTTGATAGAACGGTGAAATATTGCCAGCCGTCCACCAGCCGCTATATTGGATATTGGCTTCGTCTCGCCAGCCAACACCCGTTGCGCCAGCGCCCAAACGTACCTGACCGGAATCTAATTTGGTAGGCGGCCGTTTCCGACCCTCATAGCTTTCCACAATGTCAATGAAAATAGGCGCAGCCAAACGATATTTACGCCCCACTTCCAACCCGGTCACATCTTGAGAGAGTGCGGCGTAAACTGGCGCCCACCCTTTAAATATTTTGAAGGCGTAAGAACCATCTTTGAAGAAAAGCGTCTGTTCGTCGGCGGGCGCGTCTTTGATGTTCCAGACCACTGTTTCGGGCCGGGCTGCATTCCCATTGGAACCGTTAAACGGCTGTCCATCGAGCCAGTGCATACGCCAGCCGTTGGGCACGGCAATTTCAGGGATGCCGTCTTGATTGAAATAACCACCTTCAAAGCCCGGATTGGTTAGAAGGTTTGATTGGGCCGCTGCCTGCTGCCCAAATACGCCAAATGTGGCAAAAAGAAGGCCCGTTAGCACTACTAACAGGGCGATTTGTTTGGTTTTCATTTTCTCATCCTCCACGAAACACATGATCCCTTTGTGTTTTGTGTTTGTTTTATGAACACAAGTCCATCTATTCGCATGACAAAAATATAGCGCAATTGTGCATTGCGCCAGAGACAATCTCTGATTGTAACATACCGCTCATGAACGAACCAAATCCACTCCCTTACGTTAATTCAATATCTTGACAAGGTTGTATGCTTTCGTTATTATATGATAATACATATATAGGATTTATCATATAATGTCACTTAAACATGCTATTCTTGGGTTTCTAGAAATTAAACCGCTCAGCGGATATGACTTAAAAAAAGCGTTTGCTGGGTCGGTGCAGCATTTTTGGCCGGCCGATCAGGCGCAAATCTACCGCACGCTCAGTCAACTTGGAGAGGCTGAGATGGTGTCGGTGGAGTTAGTACCACAGGAGGACAGGCCGGATCGCAAGGTATATCACATCACGGATAACGGCCGTTCCGAACTCCAATCCTGGCTCACCACCACCCTGCCCCCCATCAGTGAACGAGAGCCGCAGTTGGTGCGCATCTTCTTCGGCGGTTTTATAGATGATGCCGCGCTGCTGCCCTGCCTGACCGAAGCCATTGCGCAAGAACAGGCGGATTTATCGGCTATGCATACCATTTTGAACAGCGCCCAACAACAAATAGAAAGGCTCACCAATCCCGCAGAGCGGCGTATCGGTTTTTTCCAGATGCTGACGATTGAGCGAGCCATTCTGCACCACCAGGCGCAAATCGACTGGCTGGAAAGCATCGTGACTCGCCTACAAAATCAAGATTTCACGATCTTACCTGAAGGAACTTTATAAAATGTATTTTCAAGAAGCAGGCAATTCTGCGCACGAAACGATCCTCTTTTTACATGGCGGTGACGTGGCTGGCTGGATGTGGCAGCCACAGCTAGAAGCATTTCAAGAGCAATACCATTGTCTGATGCCTGACTTGCCCGGTTTTGGGCAGTCGAACCAGATTCCCTGGCAGTCGTTTATTGACACGGCCGAACAGTTGGCTGACTTGATACGAGAACGAGGGCGAAACGGCCGTTCCCACATTGTTGGCCTGTCAATGGGCGGGCATCTTGCCCTGCACCTGCTGCAAACAGCGCCTGATCTGGTAGATAAAGTGGTATTGAGCTGCACAGCAGTCCATCCCTATCCGCCCAAGCTGCGGCGCATGGTGCGCGTCGTGCTGCCGCTCATGCGCTTTAAGCTGTTCTGGCAAGCGCAGGCACATTTACGCCGCTATCCGGCCGACGCCGCCCAAGTTTATGTGGAAACAGGATTGGGCATTCATCAAGAATCGCTCCGGCGCATGATGGCGGAAGTGATGCATTCGACCAGACCAAAGGGCCTGGAAACCTTTGCGCATCCCGTTTTGCTGGCGGCTGCCGAGTTGGATCAGGCGTTGATCCACGAGTCGCAAAAAGATTTGCTGGATATTTTCCCCAATGCCCAGGCCGTGATCGCGCCAAAGGTACACCACGGCTGGTCGGGTGAAAATCCTGACTTGTTTAACCGGATGCTTCATGCCTGGTTGACAGATTCGCCGCTGCCAGAGGAACTCATACCGGTGAAAACTTTACAGACCCTGAGTATTTAAAAGTTTGAAGCGTGATGCGGGATGCGTAAAAACCCACCCGCCACACCTCACGGTAAGTTATTCAATTCTTGTTCCTTACTGGATCCATTGAAACATCCGTCAAATACAAACCATACAGATAAAGGCAAACTTATGTTACTCGATGATTCCCAAACGCTGTTGAGCAACGACATCCACCTGCTGGGCGACATTCTAGGCAAGGTGCTGCGCCAGCAGGCTGGCGTACCGCTGTTTGAACTAGAAGAACGGATCCGCGCCTTGTGCAAAGCGCGCCGCGCCGACGAAGACCCGGCCATCGATCAACGCCTGATCGAAATTGTCAGTGCGCTTGATCTGGCGGAAGCAGACCTGGTGGCGCGCAGTTTTGCCATCTATTTTGAACTGGTGAACCTGGCGGAAGAGCAGCACCGGGTGGCCGTTCTGCGCGAACGGGAACGGGCGGCGCATCCCAGGCCGCTGCCGGAATCCGTTGCCGCCGGGGTGGCGGCGCTGCGCCAGATGGGCGTGGACGAGTTTGAGATGGCAGACTTGCTGGCGAATATGCACATTGAACTGGTGTTTACAGCGCATCCCACCCAGGCCAAACGCCGGACCGTTATCGCCAAGCTGCGCCGCCTGGCGAAGGCGCTCACCGATTTACAGGAACGCGACCTGCTGCCGGCCGAACGCCGCCAGGTTGAGCAGCAAATTATGGCCGAGGTGACGACCTTGTGGATGACCGACCACAGCCGCACCACTCAACTGGCCGTGACCGACGAGGTACGCACCGGCCTGTATTATTTCGACATTACTTTGTGGGAGGCGCTGCCGGCGGTGTACCAGGCCATGCGGCAGGCGCTGGCTGTGCATTATCCGTCGTTGGCGCTGCCGGAGCGCTTTTTGACGTTTGGCTCCTGGATTGGCGGGGATCGGGACGGCAACCCCAACGTGACGGCGGACGTGACGGCCGAAACGCTGCGCCTGCATCGCGGGCTGGCGGTGGAGCGCTACCGGGCGGCGGCGCGGCAGTTGGACCGCTCGTTGAGTGTGTCTGACCGCCTGGCCGACATCAGCCCGGAGTTGAAAACGGCCGTTTCCGCCGCCCGTGATCGCTCTGAACATGTGGCTTATTTACAGACCCGCTATCCCCACGAACCCTACCGCCTGTGGGCCGCCATCCTCAAAGCCGATCTGGCGCAGGCTTCCCGCGGCGACATGGTGGCCCGGCTCAAAGGTGAGGCCAATCCACCCCTTCACCTGCGCCGCATGGCTGATTTGCGCCAGCCGTTGGATTTGATGGACGCTTCTCTGCGCGAAAGCGGTTTGGGCACGCTGGCGGCGGCGGATCTGGCCCGCCTGCGCGACCAGGCGCAGGTGTTTGGCCTGCACGTCGCCCGGCTGCATCTGCGGCAGTACAGCGACTACAACACGGCCGTTCTGGACGAACTGCTGCATAAAACCGGGCTACTGACTGACTTTGCCCGCTTAACCGGACCAGAACGCGCCGCCGTTCTCAGCCAACTGCTGCAAGACCCCATGCCCGATTTAAGCCGCCTGTCCAACCTGTCGCCGGAAACGACGGAAACCCTGACCCTGTTCCAAATTTTGCAGCGGGCTGTGCCGTTTTACGGGGCAGAGATATTTGGTCCTTACATTGTCAGCATGACGCATGGCCCGGAAGACCTGCTGGCGCCGCTGCTGCTGGCCCGTTGGCACGGCCTGAGCCTGGACGCGCAAAGCGAGACCGACAGTCTGTTTTTTGCGCCCTTGTTTGAGACCAGCCAGGATTTACGCGCCGCGCCGCAGGTGATGGCCGACCTGTTCACCCATCCGCTTTACGCCGCGCACCTGGCGCGGGTTGGCCGCCGCCAGACCATTATGATCGGCTATTCCGACAGCAATAAGGACGCCGGTTATCTGGCGGCGAACTGGGATTTGTACCAGGCGCAGGAGGCGCTTGCGGAAACCTGCCGCAGCCACCAGGTGCAAATGACGCTATTCCATGGGCGGGGCGGCACGGTGGCCCGCGGCGGCGGACCCAGCAACCGCGCCATTCTGGCGCAGCCGCCGGGATCGGTAAACGGCCGTATCGCCATCACGGAACAGGGTGAAGTGATTGACGAGAATTACGGCCACCCGGCGATTGCCCGGCGGCATCTGGAGCAGGTGGTCCACGCCGTGCTGCTGAACAGCGCGCCGCCATATTACCAGCGCCGCGCCGCGCCTAAACCTGAATGGAGGGAGGCGATGGACGAGTTAACGGCCGTTTCCTACCGCGCCTACCGTGAACTCATCTACGAAACGCCAGACCTGCTCGACTACTGGCAGCAGGCCACGCCCATCAACGAACTCAGCCAGATGCGCATCGGCTCGCGGCCTTCCCGCCGTGCGGGTAAAGCGACGCTGGATGGTCTGCGCGCCATTCCCTGGGGCTTTAGCTGGATGCAAAGCCGGCACGTATTGCCGGGCTGGTATGGTCTGGGCGCGGCCCTGGCTGCCAGTGAAGATATCCCCCGGCTGCAGGAGATGTACCAGGAGTGGGTCTTCTTCCGCCACATCATTAACAACGCCCAACTGGCCCTGGCCAAAGCCGACATGGGCATTGCCCGCCTGTATGCCGGGCTGGTGACAGACGAGAAGGTACGGGAATCCATTTACGGGCAGATTGCCGCGGCGTTTGAGGAGACCAGCCGCCTGGTACTCTTGGTGACCGGCCAGCAGGAACTATTGGATCATACGCCAACCTTAAAGCGCATCATCCGGCGGCGCAATCCCTACGTGGACCCGTTAAACTTCCTGCAAGTGGCGCTGCTGCGCCGGCTGCGGGCACTGCCTGAGCAAAATGGGGCTGAAGCGCAGCAAATCCTGCAAGCCATTTTTCTGACAATTAACGGGGTTGCCGAGGGTTTGAAGAATACGGGTTAAAGGTGGGTTGGCGAGAGTGGACCAATCTTTGAAGATTGGTCCACTCTGGCGTAGAGGCGGTTCGCGAACCGCCCTTGGGACTATTACCCGTATTCGGTAATCCGTGTGCCGTAATCCGAAGGCTCCACCTCTGGAAAATCTGTCGGATAACGGCATACGGACTTCGGGTTACGGATACTAGGCGTAATCTTCCACGGGGATGCAGGCGCAGAAGAGGTTGCGGTCGCCGTAGACATTGTCCACGCGGCCGACGGGGGGCCAGAACTTGGCCTGCTTCACCCAGGCGGTGGGGAAGGCGGCTTTTTCGCGGGAGTAGGGGCGGTCCCAATCTTCACGCATGACGTCGGCGGCGGTGTGGGGGGCGTGGGCCAGGGCGCTATCTTCGTGGCTGACTTTGCCTTCTTCGATTTCGCGGATTTCCTCGCGGATGAGGATCATGGCTTCGATGAAGCGGTCGATTTCCGCCAGGGATTCGCTTTCGGTTGGCTCAATCATCAACGTGCCAGGCACCGGGAAAGACATGGTGGGGGCGTGGAAGCCGTAGTCCATCAGGCGTTTGGCAACGTCGTCCACGGGCACAAATTCCCTGAGCGGGCGCAAGTCCAGGATGCATTCGTGAGCCACACGGCCGTTTTCACCCTTGTACAGCACCGGATAATAGGGATCCAGGCGGTGGGCGATGTAGTTGGCGTTCAGAATGGCGATACGGGTAGCCTCGGTTAAGCCTTCCGCGCCCATCATGGCGATGTAGGCGTAGGAGATGGGCAGGATGCTGGCGCTGCCCCACGGCGCGGACGACACCGCGCCGATGCTTTGCTCGCCGCCAATACCCTCAACGACCGGGCTGTTGGGCAGGAAGGGGGCCAGATGGGATTTAACGCCAATCGGTCCCATGCCGGGGCCGCCGCCGCCGTGGGGAATGGCAAAGGTCTTGTGCAGGTTGAGGTGGCAGACATCCGCCCCGATGCGCGCCGGGTTGGTGATGCCCACCTGGGCGTTCATGTTAGCGCCGTCCATGTAGACCTGCCCGCCATACTGGTGGATGATCTGGCAGATATCGACAACGGCCGTTTCAAATACCCCATGTGTAGACGGATAAGTGATCATGAGCGCGCCCAGGTTGGCGGCGTGTTTTTCCGCTTTGGCGCGCAAGTCGGCCACGTCAATGTTGCCGTTGTCGTCGCAGGCCACAATCACCACCTCGAAACCGGCCATGACGGCGCTGGCGGGGTTGGTGCCGTGGGCCGAACTGGGAATGAGGCAAATATTGCGCTCGCCGGAAGCTGAGCCTGTCGAAGCTGAGCCTGCCGAAGCCCGGCTTTCCTGGTAGGCGCGGATAACCAACATGCCGGTGTATTCGCCCGACGCGCCGGAGTTGGGCTGCAAGGAGATGGCGTCGAAGCCGGTGATTTCACCCAGCCAGCGTTCCAGGCGGGACAATAGTTTGCCGTAACCCGCCGCCTGCTCCACGGGCACAAAGGGATGCAGGCCGCCAAACTCCGGCCACATGATGGGCAGCATTTCGGCGGTGGCGTTGAGCTTCATGGTGCAGGAGCCGAGGGGAATCATGGAATGGGTCAGCGACAGGTCGCGGGCTTCCAGGCGGTTGATGTAGCGCATCATCTCCGTTTCAGAGTGGTAACTGTTGAAAACGGGGTGGGTGAGGAAATCGCTGGCGCGGCTGAACGGCCGTTCATAGCTTAATTCGGCCTCGTCCGCCAGGGTAAAGAGGTCAATCTCGCCCGTTTCCGCGCCGAAGATGGTGAACAGTTTTTCCAGGTCGGCGGCCAGGGTGATTTCGTCCAGGGAGATGCCGATACGGCCGTCGGCAAAGTAGCGCAGATTGACTTCGGCGTTCAAAGCGGCCTGCCGGATTTGTTCCTGGCTGTGCGGGCCGCTGCTGACGGTGAGCGTGTCGAAGACGGGTTTGTCGTTGACGGTGTAGCCGAGCTGGATGAGACCTTTGGCGAGAACGGCCGTTAACAACCGTACCCGCCGCGCAATCTGCTTCAAGCCATCAGGTCCGTGGTAAACGGCATACATCGAGGCCAGAATCGCCAGCAGCACCTGCGCCGTGCAAATATTGCTCGTGGCTTTTTCGCGGCGGATGTGCTGTTCGCGGGTTTGCAGCGCCAGGCGCATGGCGGGGTTGCCATGTGAATCCACGGAGACGCCAATGAGACGACCCGGCATTTGCCGCTGGAAAGTTTCACGGGTGGACATGAAAGCGGCGTGCGGACCGCCGTAGCCCATGGGCACGCCAAAACGCTGGCTGTTGCCCACCACCACGTCCGCGCCAAACTCGCCGGGCGGACGCAGCAGAGTGAGGGCCAGCAAATCGGAGGCCACGACGACAAGCGCTTCAGCAGCGTGGGCTTTTTGCACGAATGGTTCATAGTCAATCACATCGCCGTTGGTGGCGGGATACTGCACCAGGATGCCAAAGGTGGGCGTGCTGAAATCATACGTTTCGTGGCTGCCAACGATGACGTTGATGCCCAGCGGTTTGGCCCGCCCCTGCACTACGGCAATGGTCTGCGGGTGGCACAGTTCGGAGACGAAGAAGGTATTGGCAGTGGATTTGCGCGGCCGCTGGCGCAGGCAGAGCGTCATGGCTTCGGCGGCGGCGGTGCCTTCATCGAGCATGGAGGCGTTGGCAATTTCCATGCCGGTGAGGTCGCTGACCATGGTCTGGAAGTTAATGAGCGCTTCCAGGCGGCCCTGGGCGATTTCTGGCTGGTAGGGGGTGTAGGCAGTGTACCAGCCGGGATTCTCGAAGATGTTGCGCAGGATGACGGGCGGCATGATGTTGTCGTAGTAGCCCATGCCGATGAAGGAGCGGTAGAGCTTGTTTTGCTGCCCAAGCTGGCGCAGTTCGGTTAATATTTCAGACTCACTGTAGGGCACGTCCAGTTTGAGCGGATGTTCCAGCAGGATATGGTCTGGCACGGCTTCATAGATCAGCCGGTCAACGGAGGGCAGTCCCATGCGTTCCAGCATGGTTTGCATGCCTTTGCCGCGCGGTCCGATGTGGCGGTCTACAAAATGATCGGTGGGGTTTAATAGTTCTCGGTTGTTGGAGGCGGCGGTTCGGGAAGAAGGTGGTATCGCTAACATGTGTTTCTCCAGTTTTTTAGGGTAGGTGTGGGAGTGGGATGCGTGAGCTGTGGGCTGTAGGCTGTAGGCTGTAAGCTATAAGCTGTAGGCTGTAAGCCGTGGTGGGTAAAGCTTACGGCTTACAGCTTACGGCTAATCGCGATCTGTCATGTACGCTTTATAAGCGGCGGCGTCCATCAGGCTGTCCAGGTCGGCGGTGTTGCTGATTTTGATTTTGACGAGCCAGGAATCGTAGGGGGCTGAGTTGAGGGCTTCGGGGGTGTCGATGAGGGCTTCGTTAACGGCCGTTACTTTCCCACTCACCGGCATAAACAAGTCGGCGGCGGCTTTCACGGACTCGACGACGCCAAAGGCGTCACCGGCGTCGAAGCTGTCGCCGACGCCGGGCAGTTCCAGGTAAACAATGTCAGACAAAGAGTCTTGGGCGTAGTCGGTGACGCCGATGGTGGCGCTGTCGCCCTCTACCAAAACCCATTCGTCATCTTTGGTGTACAACAATCCATCTTTAATCTCGCTCATCATAGTCTCCTTTAATTTAACCGCGGAGGTCGTGGAGAAAAACGCTGTATTCTCCGTGCACTCTGTGGTTTGATTTTTCCGGTAAAAAAACAAAAAGGGGGTGCATTGCAAAGATTCTTTGCGCTGCACCCCCTGTCTTAAACCTGTGAGATTCGTTCCTGGCAGGCAGGAACTTGCTCCGTGGGTGATTTAGTCCGGTGGTCTGATAGTCTGATAGTCTCATAGTCATGACTGACTATTTGACTATTTGGGTAACTGACTAATGGACTAAATTCTCTCCAGAGGTATACGGTCTGTGCGGTCCTTTTGCCTGAGAGTTTCACCGGTATTGGAACCGGCTTGCCCCTTCGGCGACGTTTCCCGTATGCCGTGATCCGGATGCCGTGATCCGACTAGACGGATTACGGGTTACGGTTAACGAATTACGGGGAAAGTTCTCTCC
>JAWOGU010000076.1:0-8435 GCA_046496595.1 Chloroflexota bacterium | reverse complement strand
CCCGGCCATCTAAAACGGTTTCTGTGTCATAGCCGGCTTCTATCAACGCTTCTTCAAACAGATTGCTGAGCATGGGGTGATCTTCAATAATAAAAGCAAGTGGTTGTTTCATAAGGCGCTACTTCTCTGTTTTTACAAATTTTGAACGGACTGGAGATCATCCGTATTGACTAAACGATTTATTTTTGCCAGGAGTTGTGAAAAATCAACCGGCTTGGGTTCATATTCGTCACAGCCTGCCGCCAGAGAATCTTCCCGGTCCCCAATCAGCGCATGAGCCGTCAGGGCAATAATGGGAATGTGCTGCGTTTCTGGTGATGCTTTTAACTGTTTGGCTGCTTCCCACCCGTCCAGCACCGGCAGACGCATATCCAACAAAATAATGTCCGGTTTTTCGGCGCGCGCTTTGTCTATGCCTTGCTGTCCATTTTGGGCGATAGAAACGGCAAATTTTCTGAGCGCCAGACGCTCAGAAAGAATTTCTTGCAGCATCACGTCATCTTCAACAAGCAATATACGAATCAAACTGTTTTCTCCGGCGCTGTCTGTTCAACTTCCAGGACAGCATGGCTGGCAGGTATTCTCTCAATGGGTAAGGTGACGGTAAACGTGGAACCGGCGCCAGGCTGGCTCTCGACCTGAATGGAGCCGTCCATCATGTCGCAAAGGCGTTTGGTGATGGTCAGGCCCAGGCCGGCGCCGCCGTATTGGCGCGTCAGGGAATCGTCGGCCTGCATGAAGGGGCGGAAGATTTGGGAGACGACGTCGGAGGACATGCCAATGCCGTTGTCACTGACAACGAATACGATGTTGGGGTGGGGTATGGGGCTGGATGGGGAAACGGCCGTTTCCCGATACACACTCAATACAATTTCCCCATCCTTCGTAAACTTGCCCGCGTTGCTGAGCAAATTCGCCAGAATTTGCTGCACCTTCGTTTGATCTCCCATCATGATTCCCAGATCCTCAGCGCAGTCAAGCCGCAGGCGGTTGTTGTTTCGTGTCACCAGCGGCCGCACCGTAATTAGCAAAGAATCAAGCAGCGAGTTAACGGCAAACATCTCCTCGCGCAGGTCCATTTTCCCCGACTCAATACGAGAAATATCCAGCAAATCATTCAAAATAGTCAAAAGGTGATACCCGGCCGATTCAATGTTCTTCAGACGTTCGGCCAATCTTGTATCCCCTTTGGCGGTGGCCTGCTCCGAGAGCATTTCACTGTAGCCAATGATGGCGGACAGGGGCGTGCGAATCTCATGGCTCATATTGGCTAAAAACGTGCTTTTGGCCCGGTTAGCCGATTCCGCTTCTTCTTTCGCCTGCCGCAGCACCGTTTCCACCTCTTTGTGTTCCGTAATGTCACTGAGCATGATTTGCACAGCCGCCTCACCCTGGTATTGAATTTGAGAAGTGGTCAATTCCAGCCAGCGAACCTCTTCACCCCCGTCAAGGTACCGTAATTCCAGGTGAGAAGCGCGGGTTTGCGCCATTTCTAGTTGAGCGCGGTCTTCCGGATGGATGTAGCTGAGTAACACATCCACCGGCGTGGCGGCAAGCTGGCCCGCAGTCATGCGAGTTATTTCAGCCAGCGCCGGATTGGCAAACTGCACACGGTTATCCTGAATGATAGCAAACGCCTGTGACGTCTGGTTGACCAGGGTGTAATACGCTTCTTCTGTGTGCTTGCGCTTTGTGATGTTGCGCAGCAGAACCAGCCGCCCAGATTGACGGCCGCGTTTGTTCAACAGCGGCGAGATTTGCAAAGCGTAATAAGAAGTGCGCCCCTCCGTCGTCACTAAGATTTCATCCATGGTGAAATCAACGTCCTGGTAACGGGCTACCAATTCCGGCCATTTAGCCAGGACACCAGCAGCGGCCTGCCCAATCACTTGTCTGGCTTCACAGCCCAGAATAGCTTCGGCAGCCGGATTGATGTCGATGATGCGGTTGGCATTGTCCAAAACCATCATGCCGTCTTGCATGTTTTCGATGACGCTGTTACGGGCGACAGGCATGATGTCGATTAAGCGGTAGCCAAAAATAGCCCAGGCCATGAGCAGCCCGGTGACAAAAAAGGCCATGGCGGTGGGATCCAGATAGGCAATGGCGTCCAGGGGAAACACATAAAGCAAATTCGCCAGCCAGGGAATCAGCGCCCCGATGAGAATCATACCCAACTGCCGCCGATACAATCCTGAAGCCTGAAAAAAAGCTGTGCCCAGGATAACTGTGCCCACAACCAAAAGGATGTAGGAATAGGCGGTGTGTACCCAAAAAGCAGGGCCATAGATCATTTGCACTTTGGGAATGGCGCCTGTGAGATCGATGACCGCGCCGGTGCGGAACAAACTATGGCTGAAATTGGTCCAGATCAGCCCCAGAATGATCAGCGGCTCGACGTATAACAAGGCGATGTTGCGCCGGGTGAGCCAGCGGGTGCGGTCTGTGTATTCCAAAGAAAACAGCAGCCAGGCCACAGGCACGGTGGTGACGCCCAGGAAGGTCAGGTTGGACCAGATGAGGCGCAGCGTGGGGTCATAGGTGATGATCTCCAGCATGTAGCTGAAGAGCCAGATGGACAGACCAGCCATCATCAAGCTAAAGGAGGCGGCGCCGGTGGTGGGGCGCTGACGCCAGGCATAAACGGCCAGGGCCACGGAGACAATCGCCGAGAAGAGAAGCAAGGTGAAGGGGATGGTGAGCAGCAGGTTCATGTCGGCAATGTCTCAGATGTTTGAGGGGATGATTGAGGCGCGAAAGTCCGCGGCAGGACGACGGTGAAGGTTGAACCTTGATCTGGTTGGCTGACCACGTCGATATGCCCCCCCATGATTTGGGCAAAATTTTGGCTGATGGCTAACCCTAAACCGGTACCTTGCAGGTGCGAGCCACTTCGTGGCCCACGAAGTGGCCCACGGCCGTTATTAGCCTGGGTAAAGGGTTGAAACAAATTGGCAATGTCAGCGGCGGGAATGCCGATGCCGTTATCCTGAATAGTAAAGGTGAGCGTGTCTGTGCCGGAAACGGCCGTTTCCCCTTTCACCGTCAACACCACCACCCCATCCTGCGTAAACTTGGCCGCATTGCCCAATAAATTTACCAGAATTTGCTGCAAACGGGTCATATCCGTATGCATTTCGCCACTATCCGCTGGGCAATTGACCACCAGTTGATTGCCGCTTTTACGCAGCAGCGGCTCGGCCGTGTCCACAGCCCGCGCCACGACCTCAGTCACCGCAAACGTCGTAGCATAGACATCCATTTTCCCGGCTTCAATCTTCGACAAATCAAGAATCTCGCTGATATTGTTTAACAGGTGACGACCCGCCGATTCAATCTTTTGCAGACGGGGTTCCAGAAACGCCTGCATCTCAGGCGCTTCATCCGCCTGCACCGCCAGCCACTCTTGCAGCAGTTCGCTGTATCCGATGATCGCCGACAGCGGCGTGCGCAGTTCGTGGGTCATGTTCGCCAGAAAGATGCTTTTTGCCCGGCTGGCAGATTCTGCTTCCTCTTTGGCCGAAAACAATTCAACAATCAGCTGCTGTTGAAAATCAACCATCTGCACGTTACGCAGCGCCAGCGCCATCTGATTGACGGCGGCTTCAATCAACTGCCGCGTATCCTCATCAAAAAAACCAACGCGGCTGTGCGTCAGCGTGAGCAGCCCCAATAATTGAGCGCCGTGCATCACCGGCGCCGCCAGCACCGAACGCGCCTGATAGGGTTGGTCGGGCAGCGTAACCCAGCGTTCATCCTGCGCCGTATCCTGAATAATGACCGATTGGCGGTGCTGGTTTACCCAGCCTGCCAGACCATGATCCATGACATTTGTTTCAATAACACGTTTTTCCGCCACAGGTAATTCCCCTCTGGCTAACAGGCTGTTGACCACCTGCCCGGATGTGTCTAGCAAAAAGAGACTACCTGTCTCGGCCCCGGTCAGCTTTAAGGCGCTGCGCACTGTTTCCTTCAGCGCGTCCTCAACCACATCGTGATCCAGCACCGACCGCGTCAGTTGAACCAGGTCTTCAAATAAATGTTTTTGCCTGGTCAACGCCAGTTCTGCTATTTTGCGCTCTGTAATATCATGTAAAACCAGCGTCCGGCCAATTTCTTCACGATGATCGTGCAGCGGCGTCACATGGAGATCAATGTAGAGGGGCTTATCCGGCGTACTTAAATCGATTTCACTGGGGGTGTCGTCCAATTGGGCATACTGCTGCAAGGGGGCCAATGAACCAGTGAACAAAACGGCCGTTGTCTTCCCCAGCGCCGAGGATTGATCCAGGTTCAAAATTCTGGCGGCTGAATCGTTCAGATCAATCACCGTATCTCTGCGGTTCAAAACCAGAATGCCGCCGGCCATCGTTTCCAAAATTTGATTGCGCGCAATCGGGGTAATATCCAACAACTGCACGCGGTTGACGCTCCAGGCCATCAAAAAGCCCGTAATCGCAAAGCCAAATGGCGTCAGATCCAAATTGGGCACAGGGTTAAGACCGGTCACATAAAGAAAATTACCCAACCAGGGAAATATCGTCGCCAAAACCAGGAAGCGAATTTGCTGCTTGTATATATCTGGCACACGCCGCGCCAGGTCAATAATGACAATGGTGCTGGCGAGCAGTTGCAGGTAAGAGTAGGAAACTATCAACCAAAAAACGGGGCCGTAAGTAAAGGTTAATGCCGGGAAAGGACCGCTGGTGTCCAGGACGATCTCTTCCCAGAGCAGTCCGGTACGGGGTTCAGTCCAGGCAATTAAGATTACAAAGATCGGCACGATAAAGAGGAGCCAATAATAACGGGTGGGGATTTGCCAGCGACGAGCGTATTGCAAACAGAAAATCAGGCAAAAGGCCGCCACCGTGGCAATACCCAGATACTGCACTTTCGCCCACCACAACATCACATCCGGATCAGTGGCGGCGATTTCCATGCCATAAGCAAAACACCACAGGCCGGAGGCGATCATGTACAAGGCGAAGGGCACAGAACCGGAGCGGGGACGCCGCCGCCAGGCAAGCACCGCCAGCACCGCAGACAAGGCAGCTGCCGTAAAAAGGGGAATGGTGTAGACAAGGGTGTTTTGCCAGTTCATGATCAATTATTTTGATGTCGGGGAAAGGTGAAAAACTGGTTCTGACTGCTGTTGGCGCAGTTTTTTCTTTGTATTAAAGAAGCTTCCCTTTCAACCTATCAATTATAACAAGGGATCCGCCGGAAACGCATAGGGAAATAGTCTTGGTTGCCGGCGAGAGAAACCGGCATGTAGGTGAGGTGGCAGGAAGATGACGGAATTAGAGAACGGCCGTTATGGTTACAAAACGGCCGTCATATAAAGTCCATCCATCTCAAAATCATGTTTGAGATAATACTCCCGCGTGCCAATGGCGCTGATCACGGCGATACGGCCGTAACCGGCCTGCCGCGCCATCGTTTTGGCCTGCTCCACAAGCTGCGCGCCCAGGCCGATGTGCTGCGCTTCTCCCTGGCTCTCGTCGCCAATGGCCACCGCCGGACCATAGACATGCACCTCGCGGATCATGGCATGGCCGGCCAGCTCCGGCAGCGGCAGCTCCTGGTTCTGGTGTGGAAAAGAGAGACGCAAGAACCCGGCAATATGGTCTTCTTCCGTGACAAAACTCAGGAAATGCTCCGTCGTACCATCCGTCTCATATGTCTCAATCGTCAATCTTAAATCTTCACTCTTCAATTTTTCCCGCTTCACTTCCCGGCAGCGGATGCATTGGCAGCGCAAGCCCTGCTTGTGCAGGCGCTGCTGCGCCATCTGGCGCAGGTTGGCCTTTTTGAAGCCTTCGACCACGTTGGTGGTGGGAATGTCGCGGATGATGCGCGTGAGTCGCGCGTAACGGGGCGTCTGCACTTTGCAGCGCACCAGCACGTCGATCACTTCTTCTTCGGTGTAGGGCTTGTATTCACCGCGCTGCCAATACTCGTACAACTCGGCGTTTTCCAGGAGCATGGTGGGGTAGAGTTTGAGTTCGTCCGGCCTGAAGGCGGGGTCGTTCCATAAACGGCCGTAATCGGCCACGTCGCTTTCCACGGTCGCGCCCAGGAGGTTGGGCATCCAGTGGCCGTGTATTTTGAACCCGGCCAGGCGCAGCAGGCGGAAGGCGTCGCGCGTGGCCTGCACGTCGTGGCCACGGTTGTTGAGCGCCAGCACGCGCTCGTCCACGCTCTGGATGCCAACCTGCACTTTGGTGACGCCCAGATAGCGGAACCAGCGCAGTTCATCGGGGGTGACGTGGTCCTGGCGCGTTTCCACCACCAGTCCCACGTTGCGCCGCTGGCTGAAGCGGTTGATGTCTTGCGCTTCGGTTAAGGATTCAGCTTCGACTTCGTTCATGGCGTCAAAACAGCGTTTGATGAACCATTCCTGGTAGTCGCGGCGGTAGCTGGACCAGGTGCCGCCCAGGATGATCAGCTCAATTTTGTCGGCGGGATGGCCGATTTGCTCCAGGGCGCGGATGCGTCCGGCAGTCTGATCGAAGGGGTCGAATTTGTAGCGTTCGGCGCGTTGAGCGCCGGGTTCGTCATGCAGGTAGCTTTTGGGCATACGCACATCGGTGGGGCAGAAAACGCATTTGCCAGGGCAGGGGTAGGGTTTGGTGAGTACGGTGACGACGGTGACGCCGGAATGGCTGCGCACCGGTTTGGTTTGCAGGGCCACGCGCACTTCGGGATCAAAGTCCAAATAGCCTGCTTCACACAAGTTTTGGTAGGCTTGCAGCACCTGGCTTTTGGAGAGCCAGGGCAGGCCGCTGCTGACGTATTTTTGCATGGTACGGGAATATTTTTTGGAGGATAACGGCCGTTTCTCCACCAGTTCCGCAATCAAAGCCGCCAGCATGGCTTCACGGCCGGCAATCTCCACCGCTTCGCGCTTGGCCTGCCATTCGGCGTCATATTCGTCTATTTCCACTGTGGGAACGTATGCAAACGATTTGTTGTCACTCATCAATGTCAATCTACATGAGACTCAAAAATTCATCAACACTCAAGTCCGCTTGTCGAATAATGCCTCTGAGCGTACCTCGATCAAGCTGCTTGTGGTTTGGTACGACCACCTGAGCAAAAGGCTTGTCTCGGCGGAGAACCATATGGCTGCCTTGCTGCCTTTTAAAGTAAAAGCCCGCTTTTCCAAGGGCTTTTACACAATCTGCTCCAGAAATCTTTGGTAGTGTGCCCATGAATTATACAGCGACCAAAAGCGCTTCGAAATGCTCTTCTGGTACAGGCAAGTCATCGTCAACCAGTGCTTCAATATATACTGCAATGGCCTCGCGAATATTGGCAACAGTTTCTTCCCGGGTTTCACCCTGACTCATGCAGCCAGGCAAGCTAGGGCATTCAGCAATCCAAAAACCATCTTCACCAGGATAAATCAGAACTTGTCTCATGACCAACCATCCTTTTATTGCTCTTTGTTATCGCATCCCTAATCATCGATGGGTCTCAAGCGACTTGAAACGATTGTCCCATTGGCTCGAACTCAGCAACATCCTGTTGTTTCAGTTTCAAGCGGATTTGTTCAAAGCGAATGACCGTTTCTTCTGAGTACAATCGTTCACCACATTGTTGGCAAACCTCAACCCGGACGCGCAAAACGGCAGTGTGCACACCACCTCTCAGCAGCTTTTCCACTTCTTTTTCGACCATCTCACCACCACAACGGGGACATGTATCAAATGACATTTTTTCATTTTAACACCACTGCACCCTAAAAGGCAGGTATCTGCCGCAACGCTAAGGCGACGATAGTCGCCCAGGGCAGCAGTTTAAACTCCCCGGCGTCCAGGGCCGCTTCCACTTCGGCGCGGGTGAGCAGCAGCAGTTCCTGCTCTTCCAGGTCGTCGGCGTCGATGTCGGTGACGCACTGCGCGCCGTAGGCCAGGTAAAAATGGGCCGCGCCCGCGCCCCGGTTGCCATCCACCGGAAACTCGCCGAGAAAGCGCCAGTCGGGGGCGGCGTAGCCTGTTTCTTCGCGCAGTTCGCGTTGGGCGGCCGCTAATGGGTCTTCGCCCGGCTCCAGATAGCCGCCCGCCGTCGCCAGCGTCGGACCAGGGATGCTGTATTTGGTCTGGCGAAAGAGGAGGAAACGGCCGTTTTCCGTCACCGCCACCACGTTCACAAAATCTGGCGTCACCACCCAAGGCCAATCTTCAATTATCCGTCCATCAGGCAGTTCCACAGTGTGGGCTTCTACAGACAGAAATTTGTTGTAATCCAAAATAGTGCGGCGGGATAAAGTTTTCCAGTTTTGCATCGTTTGTATCCTGGTCTGCGGTCAGTTGCGCAGGCAATTGAATTTGGGGCTTCAACGATTTGTATGCTTGTTATGTTCAAAGTCGCAAGGTGGCAAGTTACTTCGCAACTCTGCCGCTCTGCAACAATTGGCGCAAATCGCACAC
>JAWOGU010000043.1:0-3942 GCA_046496595.1 Chloroflexota bacterium | reverse complement strand
AACACCGGGCTGCCGGCCGCGTCTTTGAGCGTCAGGGTATTGCCGGCGATTTCAAAGGAAGCGGCAGCGGTCAGTCCTGCCAGATAAGCGGTCTCTTGCTGCATCACCGGGTCCTCGCACAACATCATGGTGGCGGCAATGGCGTCGCTGACGGTGATGGCGCCGCCATCCACGGTAAAGGTGGTGCTGTAACTGTTGCAGCCTGAGGAACCGGAAAGCGAGCCATCTTCACCAAAAACGGCCGTTATCTCCGTTTCTGCCAAGGCATTGCTCATCGCGCCGTCAGCCGCTGCGTAAGAAACCAGCGTCCAAAAAGCGCCCGTCAAACCGGTAGCCTCTGTCGAGACATCGGCCGGCTGGGCGTCTGGGGCGGCTGCCACGGCCGTTTTGCTCACTTCTTCCACCAACGTATACTTTAAGGATGAACCATCCGCTGGCGGATTCTCCACCTGTTCTACACGCACTAGCAGCTCATATTCGTAGCCTTCTTCAAACGTGAAGCCTTCAATTTGATCATAAAACCAGGTGTACTCCTCGTCAGGGCTAAATTTCACCTGCATACACATCTGCGGCGCTACCCCGGTGCATTCCACCAGTGTAGAGCCGACGTACATGGTTTTCACTTCACCGGTTTCCATCACTTCTGGTTGGGTTTCTGGTTGGGCTTCGGTTTCTGCGCCTGTTTCTGCACTTTCCGGAACGGCCGTTTCCGGCGGCGTACCGGCAGTGCAGGCAGCCAGGATGCTCATCCCGGCCATCATTAAAATCAAAATCATGCTCAATTTGCTTTTCATGTCTTCTCCTTGTGGCGCATAGTTGCTGCGCCTGTTTCATTGATTATCGCTTGTCCGAACGGCGGCGTTTTATTATTCGTTCCCGGACTCATTTTCCATTCATGTATAATACTATCAGAAAACGTGGCCCCAGATCCTGGTTGGAATAGTTGGCAGAACTGCCTGACGCGCCAACAGCACTGCCATATTTTAATCAGTGTGATGTTATAACCCAAACTTGTCGTTACTTTTGACAATGGTATCATTCCGGTTTGATGACATCTACTTCATACAGGGTCCATTCATCTGCAAGTCTGGGGATGCCCAAAAGAGAGGAGAATATGAGAAACCGAATCCCTAAATATGTCCGAATAGTAGGCGCGATACTGGTCATGATAACGGCCGTTTTCCTGCTGGCAGCCTGTGGCGGTTCAGACCCCACACCCACTATCGCCCCGACCGCCCAAATCCCACCCACAAACACCGCTATTCCGCAGCCAACCCAAGACACCAGCACAGACATCGAACAGGCAGCCGACCCCGCCTGGGCCAGAATTCAGTCGTCCGGCAAAATGCTCGTCGGCCTGTCCGCGGATTATCCTCCCTTCGAGTTCTACACCGAAGACTTTGAACTTACCGGCTACGATGTGGCCCTGGCCCAAGAACTGGGCCAACGCCTTGGCGTCGAAGTAGAATTCAAAGACATCGCCTTCGATGGCTTAGGCAACGCCCTCTTCTTAAACGCCATCGACGTCGCCATTTCCGCCATCTCCATCTCTGAAGAAAGAGACGCCCTGGTCGACTTCTCCAACGTCTACTACATCAGCGAAGACGCTGTGCTTTCCCGCACCGACTCCGGCATTGATGAACTGCCGACCATTGACGAAGTATCCGACAAACGTGTGGGCGTCCAGCGCGGCAGCATCTTTGAAAAGTGGATTCGCACCGAACTCATCGAAACCGGCGCCATGCCAGAAGAAAATCTATTGGTTTACCTGGAAGCAGGCGACATCATCCGCGATTTACGTGAAAAACGCATCGAACTGGCTCTCTTGGACCTGCTGCCGGCCGAAATTGCCGTGGCGGCAAATGACGACATCCAAATCATCGGCAGCGGTCTCAACCGGCAGCGTTACGCCATTGCCATGCCCCAAGGCTCCCCCCTGCTGCAACAAGCCCTTAACGATGCCTTAACCGACATGCAAAACAAAGGCGTCCTGCTAGATTTAGCCAAAGAATATCTCAAATTAGAATCGGAAGAAGTCCTGCCCATTCCCACGCCGGATCCCGCACAGCCCACCGCCACACCCGCCCCGCCGCCCACAAACTGCGTCAATCACATGGCCTTCATACAGGACCTGAATTACGACGATAATAACATGACCACTCCGGCACAATTCCTGCCCGGTCAAACCTTCAGCAAAGGCTGGCGCATCCAAAATACCGGCACCTGCACCTGGGACAGCAGTTTCAACTTCGTCTTCACCCGGGGCAACAACTCCCTGGCGCGCATGGGCGGTATGCCCACCCCCGTCCAGGGAACCGTTGCTCCCGGCCAAACATATGACATGTATGTCAATCTGGTGGCGCCGGCCGCGCCCGGCATTTATCAGGGTTTCTGGACGATGCGCGCCCCCAATGGCATCCTCTTTGGCGAGGCTGTCTGGGTTGGTATTCAAGTCGTTGCTCAGGCAACTGCCACACCCGCCCCCACCCAAACGCCATCCCCGGACATCAGCTTTACCGTAGACAGAACCCAAATTAACCAGGGCGAATGCGTTACCTTCAGATGGAATGTACAAAACATTCAAGCCGTCTTCTTCTATCCGCAGGGCGAAGATTGGCACAACTTCGGCGTGCCAGGGCAGGGAACCAGCACCCAATGCCCTTCTCATACCACCACCTATGAACTGCGCGTCCTCAGACGAGACGGAACCTTTGATATCCGCCAGATCACCATCGTGGTCCAACCCAACCTGACGGCGCCCACCATCAACCGCTTCACCGTGGAACCCAATCAAATCCTGACAGGCCAATGCGTCAATCTCCGTTGGGAAGTGACCGGCAACGTCAACCGGGTCATCATCACCCGCAACGGGACCGCCATCTGGGATGGGGCGCCCGTCGCCGGGCAGATACAAGACTGCCCGCCTGGATCAGGGCGCTTTGGCTACGTGCTGGAAGCCACAGGCTCCGGCGGTACCAGCCGCCAGCAGCGTGACATCAATGTGGTTGTACCGACGCCACAGCCGCTTCCGCCGACAGCCACACCGGTAATCATTCCTACGGCCACGCCGGCGCCGCCTACCATCAACTCCTTCAACGTCAATCCCCAGCAAATCAGGACTGGGGAATGCGTCAGCATCAGTTGGGCCACAGGCGGCGGCGCGAACTTTGTGCGTCTGCTGCGCAATGGCAACGTCATCATGGACAACGCCGCCAACAGCGGCACCCTGCCCGACTGCCTGACTTCGGCCGGTACCTTTACCTACCGTCTGGAAGCCAGCGGTAATGGCCAAACGGTGTCCGACCAACGCTCCGTCACAGTGGCGGCGGCGCCGCTGCCCACAGCCACGCCAAACCCGCTTGTGGGTGTGAACTGGACCGTTGCCGTCCTAAATGGCGCTGCCCCAACCGGTGTTATGACCACTGTCTTTGAAAGCGACGGGCGAATCACGGGCAATGATGGCTGTAATGTGTACAACGGCACTTATACGGCGAGCGGCGCCAATCTCACCATCACGCTTGGCGGCGCGTCTACCGGTCTGGTTTGTGGTGAACCTATTGACCAGGAAGCGCAAGACTTCCGCAACGTGCTGGCCTTTGCCACCAGTTACAACATTGCCAACAACCAACTCACCATCAATGGCAATGGCTCCGTCACTTATAATCGGGGCGCGCAGCCCAGATAAGTTTTTGGAGTTGCAAGCAGCCTCCCGGAGATTCAAAATCTATGGGAGGCTGTAAAAAAGACCATGTGTTCAGCCCACATGGTCTTTTTTATTGCAAGATTATGTAAGGTTATGATATAACATCCTTACTTACCAATTCTTGCCATTGCTCAACTTGCCTCTGGAGGAACAACATGTCGAAAAGGGCAAGTTGAGCAATGGCAAGAATTGGTAAGTAAGGATGTTATATCATAACCTTACATAATCTTGCAATAAAA